>NZ_JACFQE010000005.1:0-188552 GCF_016101625.1 Lactobacillus sp. M0396 | reverse complement strand
TAACGCTGACTTAGCTCAGCAGGGCTTATTTGATAATCGTGCCAAAGATGATAGATTTCAACTTTATCTTGTTTAGATAATTTAGTCATAAAAATAACCCCCAAATTTGTCCTAAATTTGGGGTTCATATCATAATTCTAGAAATGACTTGCTTTTTTTATTAACGATAATGTACTTAAAAATTTATAGTTGCTTTATTTGCTCTTCTATATTTAAAACCTCTAGCACATCCGTGGCGCATTCTGCACCTTTATTGCCTGATTTACCACCGGCACGATCAGTTGCTTGTGCAACCGTATCAGTCATTAGCACGCCAAACATCACTGGTACTGTGCCATTTGCTGATGCTGCTGCTAACTGTGAAGTAGTGCCTTCACAAACGTAGGTAAAGTGAGCTGTTTCGCCCCGAATTACTGCTCCGAGTGCAATGATGCCATCGACTTTGCCACTCTTTGCCAAGCAGTTGACTGTACGGGCAATTTCGAATGCTCCAGGTACTCTCACAATCACAATATTTTCATCTTTCACGCCCGATTTTTTTAATTGTGACACAGCTCCAGAAAGGAGACGATCGGTTACCACACCATTAAACTGAGCAACAACAATCCCAATCTTTTTATTTTGTCCTTGAGCAATGTTTCCGTTAATTTCTTTCATAATTAATCCACCTCATTTAAAATATGATTCATTTCATGTTTTTTAGTCGCTAAATATTTTTTATTTTCTTCAGTCATGCCCACTTCAACTGGTATTCGTTTCGCAACTTTAATACCATAGTTTTCTAATTGTGCCACTTTGTCAGGATTATTGGTCATCAAATTAACCTCACTAACGCCCTTTTGTCGTAAGATCTCGGCTGCGACATTGTAGCAACGAGCATCAACCGGCAAGCCTAGATGCTGGTTAGCTTCTACCGTATTCATACCCTCATCTTGCAATTTATAGGCTCGTAACTTGTTTTCAAGACCAATTCCCCGACCTTCTTGACGCAAGTATAAAACCGCTCCTGAACCATTTTCTTCAATTTTAGTTAATGCTTCAGCCAACTGAGCGCCACAATCACAGCGTTTAGAGCCAAAAACATCCCCTGTCAAGCATTCACTGTGAAGCCGCAGCAAAAGTGGCTCACCTTTTTTAACTTCGCCTTTGCTAATTAACAAAGTAGGCTGCTTTTCGGGATGCTTTTTATCTCTAAACCCTTCAAGCTGGAAGTGACCGTACTTGGTGGGAAAATCAACCTTAGTAAAAGATTCAATCCCCAAATCTTTGTTTTCCTGATTTTTGCGGTATTCAATTAACTCTTCAATAGTCAAATAAGGAATGCCTAGTCCTTCCGCTAAAGCTTTCAAGTCTTTACGTCTAGCCATCGTTCCGTCTTTTTTAATGCATTCGCAGATAAAGCCAACAGGAGCAACTCCGGCCAATCTGGCTAAGTCTAATGCTGCTTCGGTGTGACCTGTACGTTCCAATACCCCACCTTCTTTAGCTACTAGCGGAAAAACATGACCAGGATGGTAAAAATCAGACCATTGGCTATTAGGATCAGCCAATTTTTTAATAGTCTTTGCGCGGTCAAAAGCTGAAATTCCCGTCTTAGTTTCAGTGGAATCAACACTAAGAGTGAAGGCCGTGCCAAAAGTATCGTTCGAACCCGTTTCAATTGGCTTCAACTGCAAACGGTCGGCATAAGCTTTGCTCATTGGTACGCACAATAATCCACGAGCCTTAGTAATCATCATATTAACTGCTTGTGGTGTAACCTTTTCTGCTAAGCCAATCATATCCCCTTCAGACTCGCGCTGAGGTGAATCAGCCACAATTACCAATCCGCCTTTTAACATATGCTGTAATACTTTTTGTATTTTTTCATTCAATTGTTCTGTCATTTTTTTCTCCATCAAAATTCTTTTTTCCAAGCCTGAATCTGCTTAACTGCGTAGCGACCAATCATATCCACTTCAATATTTGCTCTATCGCCTACCTGATAGTGAGCCAAAGTAGTATTTTGGATGGTATAAGGTATTAAGCTTACTCCAAAATGATCATTCTCTGCCATCGTGACTGTTAGACTAATACCATCAATAGCAATTGATCCTTTTTCAACAATAAAGGGATCATACTTATGTGGTACTTGAAATTCCAATTCAACAGAATTTTCGTTTTCAACTCGTTTTACCAGCTCGGCTGTTGTATCAATGTGTCCTGCAACAATATGTCCATCAAGTTTGCCGTTTAGCTCTAATGAAGGCTCCAAATTTACCAGGCTACCTTTTTGCAACTTGCCTAGATTAGTTCTTTTCATTGTTTCTGGCATTACATCAACTGCAAAGTCTTCTTCGCTCCAGTCAGTAATGGTTAAACAAATGCCGTTCACGGCAATACTTGCTCCCAAAGGCAAATCTTTTTGTATCAGTTCAGGTGCACAAATACCTAGTCTTGCATGTTGCGCACTAATTTCCAAGCGGGTAATCGTACCCGTTGTTTGAATTATTCCTGTAAACATTCTTTTCTCCTCACGCGAATTCTTACGTCTTGACCTAAACTTTTAACATCCAATAATTGGTAGTGACTTATTTCTGTTAAAGCCTGTCCGTACACAGCAGGCAGTGCTGTGCCACCCAACACCAGAGGGGCAATATATGTTACTATTTCATCCACCAAATCAGTTGCTATAAACTGGGCCTGTACATTGCTTCCACCTTCAACTAACAACGATTGAATTTCATGTTCAGCCAAAAGCCGGATTATTTTTTGGGGTGTCCATTTGCTAGCAGTATAACAGCACACATTTTCTCCAACATTTTGAGTTAAGTTTGTTTCACTCAGTAACCAAATTTGACCGCGAGTCTTAAATATTCGACTGGTAAAGTCTAACCGATTGGCATCCTTAGTTAAAACAATCCTAATAGGTGGATGTGGTAAGTTTTTTATTCTGACAGTTAAAAGCGGATTGTCGATGCGTAATGTGTTTGCACCAATTAAAATGGCTTGATTTTGCAACCGCAATTTTTGTACATCAAGTAGAGCCGCGTCCTCAGTCAAAAGTGTTCTTCTTTTGCCCGCGGCATTAATTTTGCCATCAATAGACATTGCATATTTAAGTGTCACAAATGGTCTTTCTTGCTGATAAAAAAAGTTATACGCAACATTTAAATTCTCAGTGCCACCAATGACTTCAGTTTGAACCCCATGACTTTTAAGATATTTAATGCCTTTACCTGCCACAATTTGATGAGGATCGACCTGACCGATAACAACTTTTTTTATTCCAGCCTCGGCTACTTTTTTGCAACAAGGTGGCTGTTTACCATAATGACTGCAAGGCTCCAATGTTACATACAAAGTTGCTCCCCGAGCTTGTTTGGGATCTGCTAAGTGCGACAGTGTATTTACTTCCGCATGTTCTTTGCCAAATTGATGGTGGTAGCCAGTTGCTAAAACCTGATCATCTTTAACCAAAACTGCACCAACTAATGGGTTTGTCCAAGTCATTCCCTGGGCTTTTAAAGCTTCTTGGACTGCCATTTGCATATAATCTCTATCCTGCACTATTTCACTTCCTAAGCATTAAAAAACCTCGTTGATATAATCAACGAGGCTTATTTTTTATTCATCAAATAAGATTTCAGCGAAGTTTAATAACGACGCGAGTTTTCTGTCTAATCTTGTTTGTTCTTCTCCCATCCAGACTTTAACTGTCGGTACTAGACTTGCACTAGTTCCACCGCAAAACGCGGGTCACGGACTTCAATCATTAATTGTCACCGTCGGTAAGGAATTACACCCTGCCCCGAAGAAACCGTATTCAACTTATTCCAGTATAATATAGATATCCTATATCGGCAATAGCAAATTTTTTGTTAATATTATTTAAAAATTATAGACAGCTACTAAGTTAAATTATAAAGGCTATTTACTGGGTTTTTCTTATTTCATACTTAATAAAAAATAATTTTCAAAATTAAAAAGCAGTAACTAAATTAATTACTGTTTTTAAAATTTTATCTAGATGCATCACCAGTCAACTGTTAATACATATATTTCTTTATAGCTGCTTTTGGATCCATTCCCGCACGTATCTTCAGTTCCAGTTCAATTGCCACGTCAGCCAAGATTACCTGTGGATCGATAACGTTATAAGGATGATCTGGAGCTTTTTCCTGAGCCAGCGACAATTCAGTACAGCCAAGTAAAATCACATTGCACCCATATTGATCATGCATTGTTTGCAATATGTGGTGGTAAAGTTCGCCATTAACCACACCTTTTTCCTTGATATTTGAATAAATCAGTTCAGTAACCATTGGCTGAATCTCAGATCCTCCAAGTTCAACCTCGCGCCCTGCTTCTTTAATCTCATCTTCATACAAATGATCGTAAATTGATCCTTCGGTGGCAATTAAACCAATTTTTCTCTCTTGTGGATAATCGGTTATAAACTTATGAACAGCAATACGCATCATATGCAAAAAAGGTATGTCTGTCAGTTTAGCCAAGTCATCATAACAATAATGAGCCGTATTACATGGCATTACAAAAAAATCAGGCTTTAGTTGTGCTTGCTGGAGCACATCCTCACGCAAAGCAGTGAAGAAATTAGGCTTGCTGGGATCTTTGATATATGCTGTACGATCAGGAACTTGTGCATCATTAACTAAAATATAATTTAAATAATCCTGATCTTTAGTAATTTTGATACGATGATTAATCATCCGGACATAACTTTCAGTCGCAATAGTGCCCATACCGCCAATAATACTAAAAAAATGTTTCATTATACCTGCTTTTCTAACTTCTAAAGTGTTCTTTTTTGCCTTCAAGCTCATCAATTACCTGTTGAGCAACCATAATATCAGATGGATATGGTGTATCTACACCGCGTATTTTTTGAAAACCGTCTGCACCTTTACCGCAAATCAGGACAATATCACCTTTTTTCGATAAATTAATGGCATCATATATGGCCTTCTTACGATCTAGTTCTATTGTTACATCAACTTTAGAATGATCAATTCCGGCATCAATTTCCTGTGCAATTTCTTTTGGATCTTCAAATCCTGGGTCATCAGTAGTTAAAAAAGCCTTATCCGCATATGCATTTAAACTGTGACTAAAGCCAGGTCGACGGGACACTCCTTTATCACCTGGCGCACCTACAACAACAATGATTTTTGGATTATTAAATTCACGTTGCATAAAGCCCATAAGTGCCATCATGGAAGCTTCGTTATGTGCATAATCTACAACCACTACACCATGGTCTTTGGTCACTTCTGTCTGCATCCGTCCAGGAACTGTTACTTGACTAATTCCTTTAGCAGCATCGTCATGGTTCATTCCGGCCAGTCCGGCTCCAATTACTGCAGCCGTACCGTTTGATTCATTAAAGTCACCCAGCATCTTTAACTGGTAATCACCAGCTATTTTAAGCTGCTTTGCTTTGTCACTGACACATAATACCTGGAATTTAGTCTGAGCCATATCAAGTTTTTCGGTTGCAAAGCGAAAATCAATTATCTGTTTTAGGTTTGGATTGGTAAATTTTTCGTCAGCAAACAAGTAGATACTGTCTGGATCAGTAGTAGTCGTGGCGGCAGCATAAACTTCGTCAAAATGGTCAGTCTGAGCGTTAATAATACACTTGCGCGCATTAACCAATAATTGCAGTTTACAGTGCAGATAATCAGCAAAGTTAGGATGCTCATTAGGTCCAATATGATCGGGTGAAATGTTTAAGAAAAAGCCTAAGTCATAAGTTAGTCCAAACACCCTATTTTTCTTATAAGCCTGGCTGGAAACTTCCATAACCATATGCGTCATACCATTGTCCACAGCCGTTCGCATATCACGGAACAAATCAAGTGATTCAGGAGTGGTTAAGCTGGATTTAAAAGTATCATCTTTTCCCTGACCTACAACTGTGTTGACCGAAGAAATCAGTGCTGTTTTGCCACCATTGACTTGATCCAGCATTCCTTTTAGAAAATAAGCAGAAGTGGTTTTACCTTTAGTACCAGTAATAGCAATTAAATATAAATCATCTTGAGGAAAGCGGAAAAAGGCTGCAGACAATAGAGCCATTGCCTTAGAAACATTGCGCACAATCAGTGCATGCATTCCCTTGCCTTCTGGATATGGTTGCTCTGCTACATAACAGTTGGCACCATTTGCTTTTGCCATTGACAAAAATGTAGGACGAAAGCCAGCACCTTTACAAAAGAACAGTGTATTGGTTTGAACATCCCGTGAATCATATGACACATATTCCATTTTAGATGGGACGGTGTCCTGAACAGCACTCGATTTAAGCAGATGGTGCTCTTTTAAAATTAAAATACAGGTATTTAAAGAAATACTCATGCTATACTCCTCTATTTAATATCTCAGTCAAAATTATACCACAGCTATGCTGGAGTTTTTTCACTCTTTAGGTTCAAAGGCAGACAAATAATGAAACGTGTCCAATCTTTATCAGATTCACAACGAATTTTGCCGTGATGAAGATCAACAATGCTTTTGGTAATTGATAGACCCAGTCCTGTACCACCTGTTTTAGTATTCCGAGATCCTTCTACTCTATAGAACCGTTCAAATATTTTTTTTAACGACTCTTCAGGAATTTGGGCACCATTGTTTTCTACCCGTAATTCCACCTCATTGTTGTTGACCAAATTAGCAATCAAATTAATTTGTGTTGCCCCTGTACCATATTTCAAAGCGTTAGTGATGAGATTATTGTAAACACGTACTAACTTTTCTGCATCGGCTTCAATCGTTAAATTCTTAGGTCTTGCTTCAATATTAAATACTATCCCTTTTTCTTGACCTTCAAATTCAAATCCCGCTGCCACTTGTTCCAACATAGAAAAAATATGTAAAGAAGACAGATTTAGTTTGGTACTTGTTGATTTTAACGTTGTATACTCAAGCAGATCATGAGCCAGAGACTTCATTTGTTCAGCTTTCATATACGCGATATTAAGATATTTTTGCTGATCTGCTGGATCTGACATCCCCGATTTAAGTAATCCTAAATATCCAATGATAGAAGTTAACGGCGTTCTGATATCATGAGAAACATTACTGATCAGTTCATCTTTAGATTTTTCAATCGCCTTTTCTTCATTGATTGCGTTGACTGTACTATCAACTAATGAATTAATCGAATCAATTACTTTTTGTAAGTCTGTTTTGACTTTAAAAGAAATTGTATGATCAAAATGTCCCTTTGCAATATAATGCAGTTCAGAAATAACGTGTCTTAACTGCATTTGATGATAACGCCGAATTAAGCGCCAGTAGAGCACGATTAAATCGCCAATACCCATAAAAATAATAAAGGTATTTTGCCAAGACCATAAATGGCGTCCACCAGCAAAAGTAATGGTCTTTTTTAAAAAATAAATACCGTTAACCAGGTTTTTATTTTGTAAAATTGTCAAGTTGATTAAAATAATCACCGATAGGTTTAACAATAACAGCAAAATAACCGTTATAACGCCTTCAGCAAACAACTCGCTTTTTTCAGCAGCTGTCAGCTTGACCCTTTCTTTTTTCATCTAGCTAAGCCTCAACTTTATAGCCTACACCCCAAACAGTCTGAATAATATCTTCGCCGCCTGTGGCCGTTTGAATCTTGTCACGCAAGTGCGAAACATGCACCATAACGGTTTTAGCAGAAACTATCGATTCCTGTTGCCAAACCCGTTCAAAAATTTCATCAGCAGAAAATACACGATTAGGGTGACTGGCAAGAAGATACAGAATACCGAATTCCAAAGCAGTTAACTGAATATCTTTGCCATCAATTGTTTTAACTTCATGTGAATCACGGTTAATAATAAGCGGTCCAACTTCAAGAATGTCAGGTTCATCATCTTTGACCTGTTTTTGACTGCGACGTAAAAGCGAACGAACTCGCGCCATAACCTCTAATGGATTAAATGGCTTTGACACATAGTCATCCGCACCCGTAATCAAACCCTGGATTTTATCCATGTCTCCTGTTTTAGCAGACACAATGATAATAGGAATGTCAGAATCTTTACGAACTTCCTTGATAACATCAATCCCACTCATATTAGGCATCATGACATCTAAGATCATCAAAGCAATATCCGGAGTGGTAGTTAATTTCGTAATTGCTTCCTTGCCACTGTATGCAACAACCGGGGTATAACCTTCATTTTTGAGATAAATACTTAACAGTTCGACGATTTCTTTATCGTCGTCAACAACTAAAATTTTCATAGGGCTAATTTCCCTTCTTTTTACTTATTGATTATATTCGTTTTGTTTTTCTATTCTACTAAATATAGTGTAGCAGAATCCATGTCTAATATTTTAGACAATTTTGTAACAAACTACTAATATTCAAGCATAACTTTATTATTTTATTAAAAAAGCTGGATTTTTCCAGCTTGC
Source organism: Lactobacillus sp. M0396 (assembly GCF_016101625.1). Classification (NCBI taxonomy): domain Bacteria; kingdom Bacillati; phylum Bacillota; class Bacilli; order Lactobacillales; family Lactobacillaceae; genus Lactobacillus; species Lactobacillus sp. M0396. Next base: position 180,128 of record NZ_JACFQE010000005.1, on the reverse strand, counting down.
TTTCTTAGTTTAAATTACTAATACCATTTAAATACTCCACTATCCACTGCCGATCAATATATCCTAAAAGTTCCTTATTTTGATTTTGCACTGCCACTGCTTCATGATCGCACAACAGCTGCAACAACCTGGGGATAGTTTCTTCTTCACTAATTACCATCATATCAGGTAGTGACTTTAAAGCATCTTTTTTATATTTATTAAATAAAGCCGCCTGCCTCAAAGGCGTTTCGTATAAGTTATTGCCCAAACTGCCTTTAAAAAAGTCTCTTACAAAGTCATTTGCAGGATGTCTTAAAATCTCTTCTGGTTTGTCCACCTGCAATAATTGCCCATCTTTCATAATACCAATCCTGTCCGCTAAAAGCAGCGCCTCATTCATATCATGAGTGACAAATATAATGGTGTTATGAAGCTGTTGATGCAAGTCAACAACCAGTTTTTGCAAATTTGCCCTTGAAAGAGGATCAAGGGCACTAAACGGTTCATCCATTAAGACAATTGGCGGCTTAGAAGCAATTGCCCTCAGTATTCCAATCCTCTGCTGCTCCCCACCAGATAATTCACGCGGATATCTTGAGGCATATTCTTGCGGATTCAGCCCCACTTTTTCTAATAGCCTTGCAACTGTTTCATCAAGGTTTTTGCTCTTTCCCTGGATCGCTGAAATCAGAGTAATGTTTTGAGCAACTGTCATGTTGGGAAAAAGTGCAATTTGCTGCAAAACATAGCCAATTTGCCAGCGCAATTTTTGCACATCGTATTCTGTAGTAGGCCGTTCATTAACTAAAACCAAGCCAGAATTTGGGTCTTCCAAACGGTTAATCATTTTAACAGATGTAGTTTTCCCACTACCGGAGTTGCCAACTAAAACGAACAATTCACCTTGCTGAACATCGAGATTAAGGTTATTTACTACTACTTTATCAGCAAACGATTTTTTTACATGATCAAATTTTATCGCTGAAGTCATCTTACTTCTCCTTAAGCAAATGCTGTTTTACTAAAAAATTATGTGCAACTTGTCCCGGATCCATATTTTTAACGTTTACTTCATAGTTCATTTCCTGCATTTGCTTTTCAGTAATTCTGCCTGCTAATTTATTTAAACTATGCACAATTTGGGGATGCTTATTTGCAAAGTCATTACTCATTAAGGGAGCACCTTGATAAATAGGGAAGTTATGTTTGTCATCCTTTAAAATACTTAGATGATACTGTCGCAACTCACTGTCAGTTGAATATGCATCGACTACGTTAACTTTGTTCTGGTTTATTGCTTGATAGCGCAGGGCCGGCTCCATCGTTTTAACCGGAAAATCAATTTTGTATAATTTCTTGATCCCTTTAAAACCATCCCCACGGTCAATGAACTCTAAAGTCATGCCACCTTTTAACTGATTAGTAATATTAGCCAAATCACTGATTTTCTTTAAATGATTTTTATTTTTAAAAGAGGTTTTGACAGCTAAAGCATAAGTATTATCATACGCCGTGGGTTTAAGCAAAGTTAGTTTATCTTGCTTATACATTAATTTTTTAGCTTTTTCATAAGTCTCTTTTTCGCTTAGACCTGCCGTTTTCACCGGAGATTTGGCAAAAGTTTCCAAAACGGTCCCTGTAAATTCAGGATAAATATCAATCTTGCCATTTTTCAAAGCACTGTATAAAAAGGTCGTTTTACCAAAATTGGGTTTCAGAGTCACCTGCACATGTGAATCGTCTTGCTCAATTAAATCTTTATACATATTGATCAAAATCTCTGGTTCAGAACCCAACTTGCCAGCAATAGTAACAGTTTCTTTTTGACTGGTAACCGCTTGGTAAATACCACTTCCGGCCAAAAATATGATGCTGACACTTAAAATTCCTAAAGCAGTTTTAACCGATGCATGCTCCAGCCACTTAATTAAAGCACTTAACGTGATCGCTAAAATCCCTGAACATACTGCTCCTATAACAATTAACGCGGTATTATTACGGTCAATTCCCAATAGAATAAAACTACCAAGACCACCTGCACCAATTAAAGCCGCCATAGTGGCAGTTCCAATAATTAAAACCAGTGCTGTCCTGATACCAGAAATAATTGTTGGCATAGCTAAAGACAATTCTACTTTAAGCAACTTTTGCAAACGAGACATGCCGAATGCGTCTGCAGCTTCTTCAAGAGCAGGATCAATTTCAGTTAAGCCCAGATAAGTATTTTGAAAAATTGGTAATAAGGCGTATACAACTAGAGCAATAACAGCAGGTATTGTCCCTATTCCAACAAGGGGAATTAGCAAACCCAACAGTGCCAATGAAGGGATTGTCTGCAATATACTGGCAATTTGTAATAAAAATTCTGCAGCCCGGGTGTGTTTTACTGCCCAGAAAGCCAGAGGCATTGCAATTATCATTGCAATCAGTAATGAAACTAGCGATATTTGCAGGTGTTGCAATAAGGCAACGCCCAAATCTCCCCTGCGTTCGCTTAAAATTTGGATAATTTTATTCATCGCTTAATTCCTTTACTACTGCTTTCTATCATTAAATTTACTAAACAGATTATATTAATAGCATTAAAATGATCAATTTCTTTTGCTTTACCATAACACAAACTGGTATTTTAAAAGCAATTATTGCTTAGAGATATTACTTAAAAAAATATTCCCAGCCAATAAGGCTGGGAATATTTTTAAAAGCTCTATTCAATTTCTTTTTTACCAGTATACAACTCGTAGTAGTAACCCTTTTTCTTTAGGAGCTGTTCATGGTTACCTGCTTCAATAATATGGCCATGATCAAGTACCAGGATTAAGTCAGAGTTAACAATTGTAGACAAGCGGTGCGCTATGACAAAGCTGGTACGTCCGGCTAGTAAATTATCCATGCCTGCTTGCACAAGTTTTTCTGTTTGCGTATCAATGCTTGATGTTGCTTCATCTAAAATCATTACAGGTTCATCCGCAATCATTGCACGGGCAATGCTAAGCAGTTGCATTTGTCCTTGAGACAAATCACCTCCATTACCATCGATAATCGTCTTATATCCTTCATCTAAGCGATGAATAAACTCATCGGCATGTGATAAGTGTGCTGCTTGATAAACATCATCATCGCTTGCTTCAGTATTACCAAAACGAATGTTATCCATTACGGTGCCAGTAAACATATGAGTATCCTGTAAAACGATTGATAAGGAATGGCGCAAATCATCTTTCTTTATTCTGTTGATAGGAATACCATCATAAGTAATTGTACCCGAATTGATTTCATAAAAGCGATTAATCATGTTGGAAATGGTCGTCTTACCGGCACCGGTTTCACCAACCAAGGCAACTTTCATACCAGGTTTAGCATCAATAGAAATATTGTACAAAATTTGTTTATTTGGCTCATAGCCAAAATTAACGTGATCAAACACAATATGTCCCTTAACGGTAACTTTCTTTACTGAACCATCCTTTTGTGGGACGTTCCAATGCCAAGCACCCTTAACATTTTCATCCTTGGTAATAGTAACATCACCATCATCAACTTCAACAGGCTGATCTTCTAACTTGAAAATTCTGTCCGCGCCAGCTAAAGCCATTACAATAGAATTTAACTGTTGTGAAATTTGAGCTATCGGCATTGCAAACTGCTTAGATAACTGTAAAAACGCACCGATAACACCCAGTGAAAGTGGTGCAATTTTATTAATTGCCACGGCTCCGCCTAAAACAGCAATTAAGACGTAAAGCAGGTTACCCATGTTACCCATGATAGGGAATAAAATAGTAGCGTAAGTGTGGGCTTTGCCTGATGCTACTTTCAGCGATTCGTTATAAGCATCAAAGTCTTGTTCAACTTCAGGTTCGTGGCTAAATACTTTAATTACCTTGAGTCCATTCAGCATTTCTTCATTGTAGCCGTTGACTTCACCCAATTCCTTTTGTTGCAGTTGAAAGTAGTGAGAAGAGCGAACTGTCAAAAAGCGCACAATTATAATCGAAAGTGCAAAAACCACCAAAGTAAAAATAGTCAATTGCCAACTCAAAACCAGCATCGCACCTAAAACGAAAATAAGGTTTAACGCTGAATTCATAAACTGCGGAATTGACTGCGAAATCATTTGTTGCAACGTATCAATATCATTAGTATAGCAACTCATAATATCGCCGTAGTCATTTTCATCAAAATACGAAATCGGAAACATTTCCATGTGCTCAAACATTTCCATCCGCACTCTGAATTGTACTTTTTGAGCTAAAACTGCCATCAGCATTGCAAAAAGGTAATTAGAAATAAAACCTATAGCATAACACCCAAACATAACGGCAATTGCATGTAGAAGAGGACCAAAATTTGGCTGTGCTTCCTTAGTTAACGGAATAATATAAACATTAATCAGACGTTCAATAAATAGTGATCCTAAAACATTGGCTGCGGCTGTTAAAATTATGGCAATCGTCGAAGCAACGAGCATCCAGGGACTAGTACTGGCAACTAATTTAAGCAGGCGCCATAAGATTGTGGAACGCTTATCAATATTTTGGCTATTTTTGTTTTCTACTGCTTTATCCAAATTAATCACCTACTTCTTCTGTTCTTCTTGAAACTTAGCGATTGAGCTGTACAGATCATTGCGTTTCATCAACTCTTCATGAGTTCCAATGTCTTGAATCTTGCCTTCATCCATTACAATTATACGGTCAGCATCCTTAATTGACACAATTCTCTGTGAAATAATAATCTTAGTAGTATCAGGCATATTCTGTGCTAAAGCTTCCCGAATTTGACGTTCAGTCTGCGTATCTACTGCAGAAGTAGAATCATCTAAAATCAAGATTTTTGGCTTTTTCAAAAGAGCACGTGCAATAGTAATTCTCTGTTTTTGACCACCAGAAACATTATTACCGCCTTGTTCAACCACAGTATCATATTGATCAGGCATTTCACGAATAAAATCGTCAGCATGAGCAATTTTAGCAGCTGCTATAATCTCATCATCAGTTGCATTTTCATTGCCCCATTTAAGATTTTCTTTGATAGTTCCAGAAAACAGGACATTATTTTGTAAAACCATGGCAACATTATCACGCAGCGTCTTTAAATCATAAGACTTAACGTTATGTCCTGATACGCGCACAGCTCCTGAATCGGTATCATAAAGCCGCGGGATCATAGATACCAATGTCGATTTAGAAGCCCCAGTACGACCAATTACACCTACTGTTTCACCAGGTCTGATATTTAAATTGATGTTGCTTAAAGCTAAATCCTTATCATCAGGATCATATTTAAAGTTTACGTGATCAAAAATCACTTCACCATTATTAATATGTTTTAGTGGTTTTCGTGGATTTTCAATTGATGGCTTTTCATTAATAACAGCGGCAACTCTGTTACCACTAGCTCCAGAAACTACCAACTGTGTGATGATCATAGCTAACATATTTAAACTGCCCAGAACTGAGTTTGAATAGGAAAACATTGAAATTAATTGACCAGTTTGTAAACTTCCGCCAACTATTTCCTTAGCGCCAAACCAACAAAAAGCTAAATTAGAAATATTTAAAACAGCCATAACAATCATAGAATTGAGAGACATAATTTTTTGAGCTGTAGCAAAAAGTTTATAAATAAAACCAGCTGCTTTTTTGAATTTAACGGTTTGTGCTTCTTCTTGCACATAGGTCTTAACTTCACGAATACCACGAACATTTTCCCTGACAACTTGGTTCATGCGGTCATAACCACGAAAGATTTTGGGAAAATACTTGCTGGCACTTTTAATGACCAGACCTAAAAGAATAACAAAAATAGGTGCTAGCACGACAAACACAAGTGATAGACGAGGGCTGACAATTATCGACATAATAATTGAAACCAATAGCATCATTGGTGCTCTGACCGCAATTCTAATCAACATTTGGTAAGACATCTGAATGTTATTAACGTCAGTAGTCATTCTCGTCACCAGACTGGCACTGGAAAATTTATCAATATTTTCAAATGAATAGTCTTGCACATGATAGAACATATCTTTACGCAGGTTTGATGCAAAACCGGCAGCAGCATGAGCAGAGGCGTAGCTGGCACTGGCACCCAAGACAAGAGAAACGACCGTTAATACAAGTAAAATCACACCTGTTTTAGTAATATATGACATGTTCCCTTTCATAATGCCATTATCTATTAAAATACCTACTAAATACGGTATTAACATTTCAATGATAACTTCACCAGTAACAAATAATGGCGACAGCAAAGACAATTTTTTATACTGCCTAATCGATTTACTCAGCGTGTTAATCATTAAATACCTCTTTCTAATTTATTAATGCGTTATTTTTAAACGTGTATTCAGTTTAAAAAGGATAAATAGACTCATAATAAATCTATTTATCCTTTAAAACATATAGTTATCTAAGTATAGCTCTTTTCTTGACAAAAAGCACCTATTTACTCCTATCAGCTGGTGAAAATGCAGAGCCGATAATTTGATAATGTCGACGGAAAAGCCAGCGAATACCATATACCACCGCAGCAATTATTAAATTATATATTCCAGGTAAAACTGGATTTATAATTTGTAACGCTCTCAGAGATAAAACGCCAAAGCAGATAAAGAGCAGTGCCATCATTGAAATAAAACCCCAAATTAATTTTGACCAGGGGATCTTGCGATTTTTACTGCCATTAGGTAAAACCCATTCATTATACTTCGTCATAAAAACGCCCAGTGCAGCACCAACAATCAACAAAGTTAAGGCACCCATCTCTGAATTATATTTGTTGTTCTTTTGGAATAAACCAATTAAGCCAAAAAGACCAAATAGCAAAGCTACATAAAACAGGGCATTATCCGTGGCATATTGCCAAAACGGAATATCTGAAGCTTTCTTCTTTTTGGGTTTTAATATGTCAGCAGCTTTTAATTTAGGTGACATGCCGTAATATGTACTGGCCGGTTGACCATGACGCTGTGCAATTATTAAATCATTCAAGAGCGCATCTACTCTTTTTTGAGCCTCTTCACGACTCATTTTACCTTGTGCTTCAAGTTCTTTTTGCAAGCGAAAAACATAATCAGAATTTTTATTGCTAAGTTGTTTACGCAACTCGGCAGGCTGCATTTGTTTGACTTCATCATCTATATTTTGATTGATTACTTTTTCCTTTAATTTTTCCTGCTTGTTAGTATCTATTTTAGCTTGTGCTTCAGTTTTCTTTTCTGCCATTATTATTTCCTAAACGTTAAATCTAAATTCAATAATGTCGCCATCTTGAACTTCATAGTCTTTCCCTTCAAGACGCAACCTACCAGCTTCTTTAACTTTCTGCATGGTTTCATATTTGTCTAAATCAGTGTATGAAACTACCTCTGCGCGAATAAATCCACGTTCAAAATCAGAATGGATAACTCCAGCAACTTGTGGTGCTTTCATCCCCTTATGAAAAGTCCAAGCACGAGTCTCAGGACCACCAGCTGTGAAGAAAGTTCTTAGTCCTAAAATATGGTAAGCTGCTCGGATTAAACGGTCAAGACCTGACTCAGTTACCCCTTCAGCTTCTAAAAACTCGGCTTTTTCATCATCATCTAAACCAGCAATTTCTTCTTCAGTAGCTGCAGAAATTCCTAGACACTCAGCATTTTCACTTTCTGCATGTTTTTTAACAATTTGATAATATTGATCTTTTTCGGGATCGGCCATTGAATTTTCAGCAATATTAGCTACATAAATAACTGGTTTATCAGTTAGCAAGAACAAGCCCTTAACAATTTTTTGTTCATCTTCATTGAATTTGATTGAGCGAACGGCGCGACCCTCTTCCAAAACCGGTTTAATCTTTTGCAAAACGTTATATTCAGCTTTAGCTTCCTTGTCATTTTGCTGGGCAATCTTTTTCACCTTGCTAATCCGACGATTAACGGCATCTAAGTCAGCGATTGCTAATTCCAGATTAATAGTATTGATATCTTCTTCCGGATCTACTTTACCAGTAACTGAAGTGATATTGTCGTCTTCAAAAGCACGCACAACATGAATGATCGCGTCAGTTTGGCGAATATTTTCCAGGAATTTATTACCCAAACCTTCTCCTTTTGAAGCTCCCTTAACCAAGCCGGCAATATCAGTAAATTCAAAAGTGGTATGAACTATTTTTTTAGCGGGAATCAATTCCTGAATTCTAGCAAGTCTCTTGTCTGGAACCTCAACCATACCAACATTCGGTTCAATCGTAGCAAACGGATAGTTGGCCATTTCCGCTCCCGCTTTAGTAATTGCGTTAAACAAAGTCGACTTACCAACATTAGGTAGCCCAACAATCCCAGCAGTTAGTGACATTTTTTATCCTCTTTCTAAAACAAAATCAGTTATTATCTTGATTAAAGTGCGGTTGTGCTATTTCATTTTTAGGCACATAAAGCTCATTTTTAGTGTTGACCGGATCATTCGCCTTAGTTAAAACTTTTTTAAAATTATGCGTAAATTTTGAACGCGGCATCATTACGATGTGGCCGCAGCCCATACATTTTAACCTGATATCTGCTCCTAAGCGTAGAATCTCCCAGTCATTAGTTTTACAGGCATGAGGTTTTTTCATCAGTACCGTGTCCGCTAAACTATAGGAAATTTCTTTATTCATCAAGATCGACTCCCAACACGTCAAGTATTCTGTTTAATTCAGCGGTTGAAGAAAAGCCGATAGATAAATGACCACTGCCCTTTTTACTTTCAGAAATATTGACAGTTGAACCCAACTTATTAGCCAGCTGATGTTCAGTAGCACGAATAAAAGGTGACTTCTGCACTGTCTTTTTGCGTGGCTTTTTAGCATTAAGATTAGCGACCAGTGCCTCAACTTTGCGCACTGGCATTCCCTCTTTAACCACTTGTTTTGCTACTTCATCAATCTTGTCTTTGTTTTTTAAACCTAAAAGCGTTCTGGCCTGACCCATTGAAAGATCACCATGCTGAAGCAAATGCTTTGTCTTGTTCGGTAAAGTAAGCAAACGCAAGTAATTTGCAATATAAGGACGGGATTTGCCCATTCTTTTTGAAACTTCTTCTTGAGTTAAGCCTAAGTTTTTTTGCAGCATTTCATATGCCTGGGCTTCTTCAAGCGGTGTTAAATCCTCACGCTGCAAGTTTTCCAGAACCGCAACTTCCATCATTTGGCTTTCACTAAAGTCACGCACAATGGCAGGTATTGTAGTCTTTTTAGCTAGTTTTGAGGCACGAAAGCGACGTTCACCAGCGATAATTTCATAGCCCTTAACTGACTGACGGACAATTATCGGTTGAAAAACCCCGTTTTCTTTAATTGAATCAGCCAGCTCTTTAAGAGACTTATCATCAAAATTTTTGCGTGGCTGATATGGGTTAGGTCTGATATCGCCTAAGTTTAAATCCTGAATTTCTTCCTCATTGTCTTCAATCTGCGGCTCATCTTCAAACAAGGCTTCAATTCCGCGACCCAGGCCACCATGTTTTTTTGTATCTTTACTTCTTGAGTTTCTTGCCATGATTCTTCAACACCTCCTTAGCTAAATCATCATAAACTTCGGCACCACGAGAATTTGGCGCATACTCAGTAATTGCTTCCCCATAACTAGGTGCCTCCGCCAATTTGGTAATTCTCGGGATAATAGTTTTATAAACTTTATCAGAAAAATAGGAACGTACTTCTTTAACAACTTCAGCGCCCAGATTAGTCCGGGCATCCAGCATTGTCAGTAAAACTCCCTCAACTCCAAGGTCTTTGTTAAAGTGTTTTTGTACTAAACGAATCGTATTAAGCAACTGACTCAGACCTTCCATTGCATAATACTCACTTTGAACCGGAATTAAAATTGAATCCGATGCTGTAAATGCATTTATCGACAATTGCCCTAAAGAAGGTGGACAATCAATAAAGATAAAATCATAATTGCCACTAATTGAATCTAAAGCAGATTTTAAGCGAGTTTCACGTGCCATCATACTAATCAATTCTGTTTCAGCACCTGATAAATTAATAGTTGCCGGAACTAAATCCAAGCGATTAGTCGAGGTATGGAAAATCGTATCTTTAAGCGGAACATCATTAATCAAAACACTATAAATATCTTGATCAATCTCGGATTTTTCTATTCCCAAGCCAGAGGTTGCATTACCTTGCGGATCAATGTCCACAATTAAGACTTGATATCCGCGTTCCGCAATCGAAGCCGCTAAATTAATAGTTGTGGTCGTCTTGCCAACGCCACCTTTTTGGTTAGCAACCGAAATTACACTCACCATATTTTCCATGCCTTCCTACTTTCTTTTTAATTCTATAGTAATCATATAATCATCAGGATCGTTATTTTCCTTAAACTTAACCTTAATACCTGACTGCTGTGCAAGCTTTATTGCCTTTTTAATCGTATTAATCTGCACTTTTAGGTCTTTGGGAATTCGATTGGCTGCTCGTCTTGTTCTTTCAGCCTGCTCTTTTTCTTTATCCATAGCACTTTTACCGGCAAAATATTGTTCTACATTTTTAACTATTTTTTCGGTGTCGCTCACATTAAGGTTATGAGCCAAAATTTCATCGAGAACGCGGCTTTGATCTTTTTCACTAAGTCCGACTAGACAGCGTCCATGACGAGGAGAAATTTCTCCACTGGCTAAATAGCTCTGCACCTTAGGCGTTAACTTTAAAAGGCGCAACTTGTTCGCTACATAAGATTGCGACTTGCCAATATTTTGAGCCAAAGTTGTTTGAGTTAAATTATTTAACTTCATGAGGTTATTATAGGCTTGTGCTTCATCAATCGGATTTAAATCTTCTCTTTGCAGGTTTTCTATTAAAGCTAATGAAGCAGCTTGACTATCATCCATATTGTTTACGATAGCCGGAATTTTTTCCCAAGCTAGATGTTTTGCGGCCCGCAATCTGCGTTCACCAGCAACAATTTCATATTCATCGCCCTTTTCACGCACAATAATAGGCTGAAGCAAGCCATCTTTATCTAAAGTCGTTGCTAATTCACGAATTGATTCTTCAGAAAACTCATGCCGTGGCTGATATGAATTAGGTTTAATTTTACTTAGTTCAATATCTTGAACTTGTTTATTTTTAGGTATTTCTTCATGATGACGCAAAGAAGAAAATAATGACATTTTGAGTCCCCCTGTTTATTGAATTGGTTTACGGTGTGGTGTGCCCGCCTGCCGCGGGTACTTTTTAGGTGTGGCCTGCACTTTTTTCACCAAAATCAGCGTGCGGTCTTCACTGCTATGAGGCAATTGCAATTCTTTTACAGCAGTTGTCTTGCCACCTAAAGTTTTTAAGGCTTTTTGACTGGAATTTAATTCATCTTCGGCTTTTGGTCCTTTAAGAGCGATAAAATTGCCATTTTTCTTAACTAGTGGCAAACAATATTCACTCAACACAGCCATATTGGCAACAGCACGGGCAGTTACAATATCAAACTGCTCACGGTACTGCTTATTTTGTCCAACATCTTCTGCACGCCCATGAACTAAAGCAACATTCTTCAAGTCTAGCTGAGTGACTAATTCCTGCAAAAACTTCAGTCTTTTGCCAAGAGAATCAACTATTGTTACTCGTAATTCAGGCACCACAATTTTTAAAGGAATTGAAGGAAAGCCTGCTCCTGCACCGACATCACACAAAGTCTGAGATTTCGTAAATATTTCGCCAAACGTAAAAAGAGGAGTAATACTGTCAAAAAAATGTTTTAAGTAAACATCATCTTTTTCTGTTATTCGTGTTAGATTAACTTTTTTATTAGTCTCAATCAGACTGGTAAAGTATTGGTTAAATTGGTTGATTTGATTTTCATTTAATTTAAAATTACGTTTTGATAATTCTTGGACAAACTGTTCAGGATTCATTTTTCACCCGTGAAACCTTGTTTCACACCCTTTAAATTTAACGCTAAAAATGGCTTATTGTAAAGTCAATGCATCCCTTTAATTATGGAATATTTTTTGACTATCGTCAAAGTCTAAACGCATAAATTAAGCTATAATATCGTCAAAGGAGATTAATATGATTGTTACTTTAATTGTTCTGGCTTATTTGGCACTAAAAACTTATAAAGGATTTCAAACAGGCTTTACCAGACTAATAATCAATTTGGTATTTTCTGCCATTGTCTTCATTGCAGCAATCCTTTTTCAAAATCCTGTCGGCAATTGGCTTTATAGTCAGATCACGGGACAAAATATTCAAACAACATTAACTCCTGGAATCAATCTGATGCTTTTCCGTTTTTTAGCTTTTTTCATTATTGTCTTTATCGGCAAAATGGTGGTTAAGATTTTTAAGGGATGGGTGCCAAATAAAAATCCTCATGCAACTAATTTTGGCAATTTACTAGATAGCGTATTAGGTGCTGTTGCGTCTTTTTTTGCCAGTTATTTTTTTGTTTATATTATTTTGTCTATGCTAAATGCTTTACAAAATCCGTGGTTTATCCAGCAAACTCTTGATTCATCATTTATCCGTTTCATTATTTACAGTACGCCAGGTTTATCCAATGGTCTGTTTAACAGCATTTTTAGCATTAGTCGAACTGCAGCTTAAAATAATTAAAATTCGAACTCCGTTTTTATTTTAAAAAAATAAAAATGACGCCTTTTTCATTTCCCCTTTAAGACAAAAACTTACTGTAACAAAAAAGTGCCTTCCGAGGCACTTTTTAATTTATTATTTTTGAAAATTGTCATACTCAACGTGCTCATCATTATAAACAAAAACAGCTCCGATGCGATCAGGATTATCATGCCAACCAGCTACCGGCTTACCTGCAAAAAACAGCCTCTTGCATTCAATTTCTGCTTCAACTGAATACTTAGTAAAAGTAGTGACTCCAGCTAAATTTGTTTCAACCGGATAGCCAGTCCGAGGGTCAATTAAATGGTGATATTTATGTCCGTCAACTTCCAGGTACCGTTCATAAGTACCACTGGTAACGGCTGAACATTGTGGCACCATTACCGAAGCTATATTATTGCCACGAGGCTCTTTAGGATCCTGCACTCCCACTGACCACTGACCACTAGCCCTTTTAGGAGAATCACCAACAAGTAAAATATTTCCGCCAAGGTTGATAATTCCGGCATGAACGCCATAGGCCATCCAGAAATCTTTGATACGATCCGCAATCCAGCCTTTAGCAATACCGCCAAGATCTAATTCCATTCCTGACTTTTTCAAAAGGACGGTTTGATCAACATCATTTAAGTCAACGCTAAACGGGTCAATCAGTTTCATCCTTTCTTTAATCTGATCATCAGTTGGAACATGGGCATCTTTAAAACCAATCGCCCATAGTTTAACGACTGGACCAATTAAAGCATTAAAGCCGAAATTTTCCCGGCTCTTTTCTACTGCCAATTTGATCAAATCATAGGTACCACTGGAAACTTGCACGGGATGTTTACCAGCCGCATGGTTTACATCCATAACTTCAGATTCATCACGATTAACTGTTAACAGATCTTCATAATGATCAATCAAAGTAAAAGAATCATTAATGACGCTTTTATCCAGTGCTCCAAAGATTTGTAAAGTTATTGATGTGCCTAAAGCATGATGTTGTCCCACTTGTTGTTCTAAAGCTAAATTTTTTATCATTGATTTTATCCCTACTTCTCCAAATAGTTTTCTCTTATTTTTTCCTGCATCTGTTCATCAATTCCTAATTGTTTATCAATATAAGAATCAATATCGCCATAATTTTCATTGATTGTAATCAAGCTCGTATCAATATACGCATTTGCTACTGAACCTAAAATACGCATGTTAGCACGAAACTTATCATTTTCTCCGGCTCTTTTAAATTGTTCATCACGAACCTTGCGGTAATCGTTGAGCATCAAGTTCGAATAAAGATAATCCTGCCGAATCGTCTCTAAATCTACTCCTAAAATGTAAAGCAATATTACAGTTACTAATCCTGTTCTGTCTTTACCTTCCGAACAATGGTATAAAACTGAGCCGTGAGTCGTTTTAGCAATTAAACTGACAATTTGGTGAATACTATTCTGAGCAAATTTATTGCTGACATGATCATGATATCTCTGACACATCGTATAGAAACCAGCATATTGATTATGGCGATATTGCTCAAATTCTATACTCATATCCAGTCCGTTGCCACCAGTGTTGTCATCGACTGACAATGGAAATTCATAATGGTCAACACTTGGTATATTTTGATCAGGATTAGCCTTGCACTCAGCCGGGGAACGTAAATCGATAATTTTAGTCAAGCCATAATCAAGTAAAAATTTTTCATCTTTTGGAATTATTTTACTTATGTTGCCTGTACGCAATAAGCGATGACTTTTAATTTTGTGGCCACCAAAGCCAATATAGCCACCCAAGTCACGGGGATTTCGCACAGATTTTACAGGTAAAACGACAGGTTCAGTCATGCCAACTTCCTTTCACATCAAAAATAACCGGATAGGATGCTCCTATCCGGTTATTTTACTCTCTGCCAGTTAAACTGGCAAAAGTTTATTTATGTGCTTGCTCAACAAACTTGAAGAAGTTATCCATCATGCCATCTAACTGCTTAATAGTTGCTTCATCAGTCAACTCACCAGTTTCTTTGTTAAACTTATCTGGAGCTTGACCAATCAAAACTTCGTTTCCTGGCAAAACATTTGCACTCATATCAGGTGAAAGCAAAATTTCACGCATATCTTCTTGAGCACGACCAGTACCTTGTGAACCATAAGATGCACCAGCAACAGCAACTGGCTTCATCTTCATAACATTAGGACCTGCATGTGAACCTAACCATTCAAGACTGCTCTTTAAAGCAGCAGGAATAGTATGATCATATTCAGGGGTAGTGATTACTATGCCATCAGCACTCTTAATGTCTTCAATCCAGGCCTTAATAGTGTCATCAGCCATTTCTGTTCTGCAGAAAGGAGTCAATTTATCGACTTCTTTTACTTCAATATCTGCTTTATCACTATAACGCTTAGCAATAAATTGTGCTAAAAAACGATTATATGAAAAAGATGCATTTGTACCAACAATTGCTAATATTTTCATTCTCGGCCCTCCTACTTAGTTACTTGTGCGTACCAACTATCAACTTCATCGAAAAATTGACCTAAGAATTTAACGGTTGACTCATCTTTCAAGTCACCATTATCATCAAACTGTGTTGGTGCAACACCCATCATGAATTCATCACCGTTAAAGACCTTAGCGCCAAAGCCTGGTGCAGTCAACAAACTCTTCAAACGACTTTGTGAACGAGAACCACCTTGTGGCATTGGTGAAGTTGAAACAATAGCAACAGGCTTGCCCTTAAATGGGTGAGTTACACAGGATAACCACTCAAGTGCACTACTCAAAGCACTAGTAACAGAGTGTTGTTGCTCAGGAGAGCCGATTAAAACCAAATCAGCGTCTTCAATTTCTTTAGTCAAGGTTTGGATTGCTTCAGGAGCATCTTCACCCTCTTTAAACATTGGCAACCCTTTAACAGTTGCAAACTTAAAATCATACTTGTCGGCAAAATGCTTAGAAATAAATTTAAGCAATGCCTCATTAAATGAATTATTGGCATTTGAGCCAGATAATGCAAGGATTTTCATAAAAACCACCTTTCAGGAAACTAATTTCTGTACTAATTATAGCATATCCGTACCTTTTTAACATGTTTCTGCTTTCAGGTAGTTTTAATAATTTAATACCTGCATGCTACCAATAAATCCTTTAATAATAATGGATTAGGTTTATTTTTTGCTTTTGACTTCATTAGTATCAAATAATGAAATCTTATTTGTTTTGCTTAGCCAATCATTTAAGATTGCGTCGTTAATCTGGGCTGTTAAAACATTTATAATTTGTGTTTGCGAAAATGTTGCAATTTTATTAACTATTAATGATGCAATACCACTGGTAGTAATCCAGTTAGCAATAACGACACTTCTAATTCTATCTTCGGAATAATTACTATCTGGATATTGCTCCTTAAATTTTTCAATACCAAAATTAATTAATGTATCGGCTATAATTTTACTACCAAATTTACCGTCAACAAACATCGCCCTGAAAAGATTTTCTTCTTCCTTAGCAAAATCAATATACGATAAATCCATATCAATCAATGGTTTACCAGTGTAACTTTTTTGTAAAATATTATTCTTTAAGTTGTCCGCAATTTTACGCAAAACCTCTTTGCGTAAATCTTCCATACTATTAAACTCAAGATACAACGGTTGAGTAGAAAAATGACCAGCCTTAGCAATATTGCGAGCAGTTAAACTCCCAATACCATCTTTAACAACCATTTTGTAGGCAATACTTAATATCTTATTTTTTCCTATTTCTTTTTTTCTAGCCATTTTGGTTTTTCCTTGATTAACTTTAAACGTACTATTTATAAACCAGTTTTCTAGAGACAGTATTACTACTATCAAAACTTCATTTAGACAAATATTTGAAATGAGTCAATTAATCTCCATAATTTAAAAACTCATCATAATAAGTCGAAACCATGCCATTCACTTCTTCTTTGCTTAAGCCTTGCGCAGCACAATAGGAAAAGAAAGCAGCGGAAAGAATATAGCCTCGCTCAGAATCGTCTGTTAAATTGTCTGAGAAAGTCATATTAATACTATGGTTTTGGTAATCGGTTGATAACTTAATCGATTTATCTTCGGGGATATCATTCATTGCTTTACCTCTACATGAATAGCTTTACTCAGTTATATAGTATACTCGTACCGATAATAAATAAAATAAAAATTATACCAAACTGAAGCATATACTCAAAAAATACCTTTTTGTTATTTTAGCAAAGAAATCATTATTTCCTAGTAATTTACTCAAGCAGTTAAAAAACAATTTAATAATTCTACTTTTAATTACATTTGTAATCTTACTATAAAAAATAACATCATCTTTTCACTAATAAGAATAGTAAATTTAAAAGTACTTTGTCAAGGGCAAAGTACTTTTTTCTAACACAAAAGAATTAAGGATTTTCTGTAAAATTTAAACTTTTTAAAAATAATTTTAATTAATAACATTATTAATATTAAACTAAAATTATTACAAATAATAAAATTACTACCAGCTTAAAAGATTAATTGATTTCTCGCTTTTAATCAAAATGATTTTCATGGTTATTTTTTATATTGTTATTTTTATTTGTTAAATTTAATAACTAAATTTCTTGCTTTATTTTTCCATCCATCATCTCATAAATATGGTCTGCATATTGCTTTAATCTTGGATCATGCGTTACCAACAAAACCGCCTTATTATAATTTTTCGCCAGTTTTTTAAACAATTGCCCTACTTCTGCCACATTTTCACTGTCAAGTGAAGCAGTAGGCTCATCAGCCAGCAAAATTTGAGGATTAGCATAAAGTGCACGAGCAATTGCTGCCCGTTGCTGCTGACCGCCCGATAATTCACTCGGATATTTATCAAGTAAAGAGCTGATACCAAGCTGCTTTAATAATTCCTGTAATTTTTCTTGACTGATATTGCTTTTTTTCTTTACCTTATTAACCAGTTCGAACTGCTCTCTAATTTTTAAAAAAGGAACTAAATTATAAGCCTGCAATACAAAACCCAGCTGCGTTAGTCGTAAATGATCACTTGCTTTTGCTGAAATACGTGCAATATTTTGACCGTCAACAATAACTTCTCCTGTAGTTGGTTTTTGCAAAGAACCAGCTATTGTTAAAAAGGTGCTTTTACCTGCTCCTGAAGGGCCCATAATTAAAACCACTTCACCTAAGTTAGCTTTAAAATTGATATTTTTAAGAGCAACAACTTGTGCAGCTTCAGTACCATAAACTTTTTGAACATTTTTTAATTCGATAATTGCCATATTATTCACCTATTGCCTGTGCCGGATCTACTTTTAAAATTGATCTGATTGGAATTAAGCTGCCGATAATTGCCGTTAACAGCAAACCTACTGTACCGGTCAGAATGATTCTTGGCGTGAAGCTGATGGGAACTGCGGCCGGTAAAACCTTAACTGTCACAAACATTGCTGCCAAGCCAATGACTAATCCAGCAAGGACTAATATAATTGCCTGGCTAACGGTTGCTTTTACTAAAGTGCTGCTGGGAATCCCCTGAGCACGCATGACCGCATAGTTATGCATTTTTTGCATTGTTAAAATGTATAGGAAAACTGCGATTATAATTAACGAAATAATGTATAAAAATCCAATCATCAATTCAAAAGTCATATTTTGCGCTGTATATCCTGGAAGTTTTTTAATAAATTGGTCAATGGGATACGTTTTGCTATCTTTATAATTATACTTGTAGTTATGATTACGAGAAATTAGAGCTGAAGCCTCTAAAGTTGGCATCCCTTGCCGCAATTTTTTCCAAGACTCCAATGTCCCGTAAATAATTGGAGCAATATTAATTTTCGCATTTTTAACAAAACCTATAATCTTGTACTTTCTGCTTGAGCCGTTAAGTGCAAGCTTGTCGCCCAATTTGTACCCTTTGGTTTCAAACGCCTGGTCAACAGCCACCTCATAATTCTTTTTTGCTTTTCTACCCGCAATAAGTTCCTGATCATGATAAATAAACTGCTTCTTTTTAACTCCAATAAATTGTGCTGAAATTTGGGGACGCCCGGCTTTCTTAACTACCACTGGAATTTGGCCCAATAAAGCTTCATCTTTAGATAGTGTTGCTTTTTTTAAATCAGTTTTTGTTAGAAATGACTGACTCATGCTTACGTTAGCATTTTTATTTAAGACTACTTTTTGAGCATCCCAAGATTCAAGTGCCTGCGTATTTTCACTGGCCAAGCCAGTTGCCAGTGCTGATAAGACAAATATCAGATAACTAATCAAAAAAATCATTAAGATTATTAACCCATAACGTAGTTTCTCTCTTTTTATTTCTTTAATTGCTAAAAACATTAGTTCTTTCCTTTGTTTAACAGTTCCAAGCTCGCTTTAAAACGAGTCATAATTGCCTTTTTTTGAACTGGATTTGTTAATACTAAGCGAATGGTGGCATGACTGAGCACCATTGCACTCCAATTCTGCGGATCTAATCCAGCTAGTATTTTTGGTGTAAAAGGATGACTAGGTGAACTTTCATTATACAAGATATGCATTTTTATTAATCCGGCATATGTACTTGCCTGCATTTCTTCAATAAAATGAACAACATTGTCATAATATTGTTGTGCATCAAACTGCGCTTTTATTTTTATGGGCAAATGAATACTTTTTAGAGCTAATTCATACATATAATGGTATGCATCTTCTAAATCAACAAAATATTTGTAAAAAGCCCCGCGTGCGATGCCCGTTTCTTTCACTATTCGCGCTACTTGCGCTTTTGCCAAAGGATAGATGCTAAATTCTTTTAACAACGCACTTTCAATTTTTTTCTTTTTGCCGGCAGGCAAGTTAATAAAAGTTGACTTAGCCATTTTCCTAATCATCTCCTTTTGTCATAAGTGACATTGTGTCACTTTATAAAAATAATAGTTCATTTATTTTTAGTCGTCAATTATAATGCTCGAATAATTGTTTTCAAAAAAAAGCCTCTTCAATGAGACTTAGTACGCTATTCAAAAGTTAAAATACGGTTATAATAATTTACTCGGGGAATACCATTAAGATAGGAAATTTTTGCTAAAGCACAATTATCCATGGTTTCAAAATACTTCATGTCACCATGCGTAAAATAGTGGGCAAACATCATTCTAATTAAAGTACCATGGCAAAATACAAGCACTTTTTTAGTCAAATAATTCTTTTTCATATCATCTAAAAAACTGCCGCACCTTCTATCCAGAGTTGCAAAAGATTCGCCACTTGGTGCATATTTAATATAGTCAGCTGCAGCCTTGCCCCAAGGATCAATGGCATCAGGATATTTTTGCCCCAGCTCTGAAAGGAAATGACCATCCCATTCGCCAAAATTAATTTCCGTTAGCCTTTTATCAATTTTTATTTCTTTTTGTCCTTTAGTAAAAATTTCAGCGGTTGTCAAAGATCTCTTTAAAGGACTTGAAAAAACTACATCAAATCCCGAAGGATCGAAATTCGCAGCAGCTCTTTCAGCACATGCACGACCAGTCTCATCTAAATCATGATCAAAAACCGAACCTTGAATACGACCGGTTTTATTTAAATCTGTCTGACCGTGGCGAACAAAAACAATTTGCATAATAACCTCACATTTCTATATCTTAATTTTTAGCGCCGTTTAAAATCGAACTTTGTCCTGAAAACATAAGTGTCATCAGTACTAACTTTCGGCTCAAACACAAAACCAAAATCATGAAAGCCCTGCAGTTGCTCCGGTTCAGTTAATTGATTTTCAGCAATATAGCGCACCATTTCTCCACGAGCCATCTTGGCATGCACCCCAACTGTTTTCCATTGACCGTTTTTCGTTTCTTGAAAATCAACAGTAATCATCTGCCTGCCATTCTTAACGTATGGAGTAACATTGCGAGAATATTCTTTAGAAGCCAAATTAATGAGTATCTGATCTTCATCAAAAAGATTGTCCGCAATTGTCGTGCCCCAAAATCGGTATAAATTAGGCTGTTTAAACCCCTTTACCTTGTTTTTCATTTCCAATCTGTATGGCCACACGCCATCAAAAGGTCGCAAAACACCGTACAGACCTGATAATATACGGACATTCTCTTGCAAATAAGACAGAGCGGGTTTAGTGAACAGGTCGGGAGCCATATATTGATACTGAATGCCAGAATAGGAAATAATCGCAGGAGTTAAGCCAGCTTTTTGACTCAAGTTTAGAGTTTGAATTTGTCTTTGACCTTCTTTAGTTGTACGATCACTAGATTGCCAAATTTTTTGTAATTCGTTAAAACTGCATTTTTTTAGAAAAGCAGCTAATTCTTGAGCTTGAGCTAAAAATTGTGGGTGCGTCCTTGCAGAAAAAGAGTCATTATCAACTGTCATTTTCATTGCCGGTGAAATAATAATTTTCATCTTTATCACCTTTTGGGTTAAACTTATTAATAATATCTACTGAAGGAGAGAAATCAATGAATCCTGATTTTGCCATCGTATTAAATTTTAAACTAAAAAGTACAAAAGATGTAGACGCTGATTTTTTAGTTAAAACTGCTCGCAATATAGGAGCCCGGGCTGTCAGCGTTGACGCTCATCAAACAGATTTTAAAAAAGCTTGTGCAAAATATACTATTGCTTTGGTCGATGCAGAAACTATCCAAGAAAGTTGTGATTTAGTCCCAGCAGATGCAGTTGCAAAACTTGTAGCCAATCGTAAAGATGGGCAAAATACGATAATTAATATTCCGGTCACAGATAATGGTAAGTTGCCTTCTGAAACTGAAGAAATGCTTAAGCAAATCAACAACTGGATGCATCTTTTTGGCCATGCTTTTAATGAAAGCGAACCCTGCGCGCTTAAAATTAGCAATGTAGAAGACAATAACGGTTTCGTACTCCAGAATAGGCACATGCCTTATCAAAAATATATTTTTATCAAGCAGCCACTGCCAGAAACACTAAAAATTCTGGGTCTGTCCGACAATCCTAATCGTATCGAAATGATTGAGAATAGGACTGAGCTGGATTTCACTTTTGCTGATGACGAATTGAGCATAAACTTAGATGGTGTGCCTGAAAGTGATTTTACATGGCAGCTAATTCGAATTCAAGAGCACCGGCCAGAAGACGATATTAAAGAAACTAAATATTAGCACTCAATAACAATTTCAACTTAAAAACTGATAGATCTTGTTAAATTTATGTCACTTGAATAAAAATTCAAGTGACATTATCATACAAAGACTTATCAGTTTTTTTTATGATTCAGTTTTTAATTTTTACCGTTGACCATAATAAGCATTCGGACCATGTTTACGGT
Organism: Lactobacillus sp. M0396; assembly: GCF_016101625.1. NCBI lineage: Bacteria > Bacillati > Bacillota > Bacilli > Lactobacillales > Lactobacillaceae > Lactobacillus > Lactobacillus sp. M0396. The sequence continues at coordinate 158,252 of NZ_JACFQE010000005.1, read as the reverse complement.
AGTAATGTTTATCCAGCAAATACTGCGGTAATTCTGAATTCTGATGGGTTAACTCTAAAGTATGAAAGTCTTCTTCCGCCACTACTTCCAATACTTTGGCATTATAAACTGCCTTAGCCGCATTTTCACCCCAAGCAAACGGACCATGTTGACTGACTAAAGCTGCTGGCGTAGCTTCATAATCAAGATTACGCTCTTTAAAGGTACGGACAATTGTCTTACCAGTATTGCCTTCATAATCCTCTTCTATTTCTGCCTTAGTCAATGCATCAGCAGCCGGCACAGCTGTATAAAAGGTGTCTGCATGAGTTGTGTTTAGTGCAGGAATATCCATTTTTGCAGCCGCAAATGAAACTGCCCAAGGTGAATGGGTGTGTACAATCCCACCAATTTTAGGAAAATGATTATACAAATAAGTATGGGTTGGTGTGTCTGATGAAGGATTTTTGTCTCCTTCAACTACTTCACCTTTTAGATTAATAACTACCAGGTCTTCCGGCTTCAACTTTTCATAAGGTACACCTGAAGGCTTAATTACAAATAAACCTTGTTCTCTATCTATTCCTGAAACATTGCCCCAAGTAAAAGTTACTAAATCCAACTTAGGTAATGACATGTTGGCCTCATATACTTCTTCTTTCAATTTTTCCAACATTTTACTTCTCCTTTAATTTAGACTTTCTTGAGTAATACCAACACGATCAAAAATATCATCAAAAAATGCCTTGGCTGCTTTTACTTCTTCAAGCGCATTTTCATCACCATTATCTCCAGACCACATTTCAATAGTAAAACTGCCATTGTAGTCTAATCTGACTAGAGTACGGAGCAAGCCGGTAAAATCAACACAACCTTGACCAAAAGGTACGTTTTTAAACTGACCCTTAAAAGTTGGTGTAACTTTCTTACTATCCTTTAGATGAATTGCACAGATAGTATCAATGTATTTTTCAAGTTGCGCCGGCACATCATTTTCAGGCCATGCGCTCAAATTGCCTAAGTCAGGATATGCCTGTAGCCACGGGCTTTTAACTAAATCATGATAATGAGCAATCTTAGGCAGGCTATTAATAAAAGGATCATCCATAGTTTCAATTGACAGCATAATATTTTTCTTTGCAGCCATATGGACGCATTTAATCAGATTTTCAACGTAATATTCTCTCGAAATCACAGTCTTTTTTTCATAATAAACATCGTAGCCAGCCATTTGAATATTGTGAATGCCCAAATCAACACAAAGATCAATTGCTTTTTGCATCATTACCAAAGATTTCTTACGAATTGCCGGATCAGCTGAACCTAAGGGGAAGCGTCGGTGACCCGATAGCATTAAGTTATTTATCCTGGTATTTGTCTCCCACATTAAATTACGAATTTCACTTCTCTGGTCTCGTGTCCAATCTAGGCGTGCTATACGTTCATCGCTTTCGTCAACTGAAAATTCTAAAAAATTAAAGCCCAAGTCATGTGTTAATTCAAAAGTTTCTCGCCAAGACAAGTTCTGAGGCAAAGCTTTTTCATAGATTCCTAAAGCATTAACTGTCATTGTTCTCTCCTTATATTTATTAAAAAAGGGAAAATGAACGTTCGCTCACTTATCCCCTTTTTTAGTATTTAATTAACCCCAAATTCTGTTGATTTCGTCTTTAAACTGTTTGGCAACAGCGTGTGGGTCATCTGCTTCTCTGATAGCACGACCAGCGATAAAGGTATAAACTGGAACTCCCTTAAACAACTTTAAAATTTCTGGATGAACGCCACCGGTAACTGAAACCTTAAAGCCCATATTGATCAGATTTTTGACATTTTCAACGTCCTGCTCCGACCATTTTTGGCCAGCAAACTTTGCGTCACGACTTTGATGGTAAACTACCTGATGAATGCCATGATCAAGCCATTCTTGCATTCTTTCTTTATTATCCCAGCCTTCATAAAGTTCAACTTGAACTTCAATTTCCTTTTGAGCATTGCTCATAGTAGGGACGGTAGCTGCATTAATACATGTCATCCAGTCAGCACCGGCATCTTTGCATGACTGACCACACTTTGTACCAGCATCAGCACATTTAATATCAGCAAGCAAGATTTTATCTGGTGCCATTGCACGCAAATTTCTTACCGCACTTAAGCCGTCTCTATAAACCAGAATAGTTCCTGCTTCAACAACATCAATTACGTCTTCAACTTTACGTAAAACTTCTATTGCCTGCACTGTATTATCACTGTCTAAAGCTACTTGTAATTTTGGTAAATCCATTATTTTCTCCTATTACTTTTTAAACTTTGTGGGAATGTCAGAATCATTTACTTTGTCTTCAACTTCTTTAGCTGAAATAACATTTTTTATGCCAATGACCTCACCGCCACGCTTTTTAACTTCATCAAACATACTGATAAATGGAACTGAGGTAAAAACTACGTCATAGTTACGCGCAATGCCTTTTGCTTCTGAAATAGAAGTATGATCAGCTTGAGTTACTTGGTAGCCCATCTTTTCCAATGTCTTCTTGACAGTCCGCAGCAGCATCAGGCTTGTTCCTGAACCATTAGCACACGCAGTCAAAATCTTCATATAGAATCGTCCTTTCTGTAGTTATTCTTCTTTATTATTTAATTTCTTCCATGCTGGATAATCTTCAGTGATCATGAAATAACCTTCAGGATCGGCACGGTACTGTAATTGTGGAATAGCTAAAAGCATAATAATGATTACTGCTACACCGATATAGCCGAGATATTTCATGACTACCGTGAAGAATGGCCAAACAGTAGCCCAGTCAAACATGCCGAGGTAGCCACCGTATCTTGCCATACCTACCCAGGTAGCGATTAAAGCTGAACCTGCAACTTGGATTAAGCCGGAAATGAACGGCATAATCATCGCACACTTATAGCCTCCACGATCATTTGAATACAGGCCGATAGCGGCATTGTCAAAGAACAGCGGAATAAATCCGGCTATGACTAAAGTTGGTGAATGGAAAACAAGTAACAAGATAATCATGGTAAATTGGCCTAATGCACCAAACATAAAACCAATAGTTTGTGCATTTTGTGAACCAAAACCTAAGGTGGCAGCAACGTCAATCCCCGGTACAGCTCCTGGCAGCCAGCGATCTGAAATTCCCGTAAATGATTCAGTTAATTCATTAACGAAAGTTCTTACCCCAAGCTGAAGAATTGCCAAGTAAACTGAAAATTGCAGGGCAGTCTGCAAAATGTAGAAAATAAAACTTTGTCCTTTTTGCATAAAGTGAGCCTTGATTAAGTAATCTGGCCCCAGAACTACTAAAATTGCACCGATGAAAATCAACATTAAGATTGAAGTCGATACCATATTGTCATTAAAGATTGACATAAAACTTGGCAGTTTAATGTCTTCAAGTCGTTTGTTTTTACCTTTGCTCTTTTTCACCGAATGTTTTTCAATCATTTCAGAAAGTTTGGCAAAAAAGTAAATACCAAACATCTGCTGGTGAGCAACAGCAAAACCTGCACCATCAGTTAATTCTTGAGTAATACCAACTGTTAAGTTTGAACCCACAGCCCAGTAAAGCCCCAAAATCAAACTCATGATTGCTAAAATTGAAAAGCGATTTAATTTAGGGAAACAGAACAATATTAACCAAAAGGCAGTTGCAGCCTGTTGCACTTGCACATTGCCAGTTGTAAAAACAGCCCGCAGTTTAGTATATTTTGAAAATCTGACCAATAAAATGTTGATAATATAAGCGAATAGCAATAAAAGCATTGTATCCGCAAAGGAACGACCAAACCGTTGCATAATGCCTGCATTAACCGCATTTTGACCAAAGTAAGGGTCAATAATCATCGCACTAAGATGAAAACGATCTTTTAAACCTACCAGAATTGGCCTAAATGTGTTAACCAAACCACCGGAACCGGCAGCTAATATAAAGTAACCAACTGTAGCCTTTAAAAAACCTGACAGAACTTCATACCACTTTTTATGTTCCAATATATAGCCAATGAGAACGATAAAACCAATCATAAATGCTGGTTGATTCAAAACATTAGTGGCAAAGTAGCTCCAAATGGCTAATAAAGCATTTAAAATATTTTGCATTTTTCTTACCTGCTTTTTTCTTTACTCTTATCATGTTTTTGCATGACTTTTTGGTAATCTTGTAAATTCTTCACTTTACGTAGGTCTTCAATCATGCCATCTTCCATCAGCAAGTTGGAGAGGTTAGCAATATTTTTCATATGAGTAGGGTTATCTTTAGCAGCCAGCATAAAGAATAGTTGCGCATCTTTTTCTGGATCATTTGGGTCAAAGGAAACTGCCTTTGGGAATATTGTCAGACCAATACCTGTGCCTAAGACCTCCGAACTATTGGCTTGCGAATGAGGCATTGCTACACCGGGAACAATCACAATATACGGTCCATATTGTTTGACGTCTGCAATTACCTGATCAATATATTTATCCGTGACAAGATTATTTTTCTTCATTATTTCACCGGATATCCTAATGGCTTCCTGCCAATCTTTTGGATGTTTCTGACTGATATTAATCAAGTGATTTTCTAAAAAATGTCTGAGCATGATTTCCTCCTACCAAATTTTTAATGAAAAAGAGAATCATAGTAATTCCGGGAATGGTAAGTCAGGATCATTCTTAAATGCATCATGAAAGCCACGATCGTACATATATTCAAATTTATCTTTATCTTGAGGGAAGTTAAATTCTCCACCGACTTGCCAAATGTAAGGTTTAAACTGATATTGTAAGCGGTTCTTTTTTCTGTTCCACAGAGCCAAGATATCTTTAGGATCGCTGTAGAAGTTAGTCCAAATGTCATAATGCATTGGGATAATAACTTTTGTCTTTAAAGCTTCTGCCATGCGTAAAACTTGTGAATCATCAAGTTTATCCGTAATTCCACGTGGATTTTCGCCATATGCACAAAGGGCTACGTCAACTTTATTTTCGTTACCATGTTTCACAAAAGTGTTAGAATAGTGTGAATCGCCTGAATGGTATAAGTTTCCGCCTGAACTTTCAACAAGATAGTTAACTGCTACTTTGGCCATTTCTATCGGCTTTGTACCAGCCAATTTAACGTTCGGATCATCTTCTGTAACAAGTTCAGTCCGATCAAAAGCTTCTAAAGCCTTGATTGTTACTGAACCAACCTTTACTTCATCTCCCGGTTTAACTACAGTGATTTTTTCTGCGGGAACGCCCCATTCTTCCCATTCATCAGCTACGCCTTGAGGCCCGATAAATTTTGCATTAGGGCAAAACTTATTAACACAAGCTGCTGTATAAATATCCAAATGGTCGTGGTGAGTATGAGTAACACACAGAGCATCTAAATCTTTAATGGCAAATGGATCAATTACGTAAGGTTTATTACGTAAATTAGGTTGTAAATCTTCTCCACCAGTCATTCTCATCATTTGATGTCCTTGACGCATCTTTCCATCGCCATGAGTATGTTTACCAGTACCGTTCCACATGTCAATTGCAATATTTGTACCCTCATGTGTTTTGAGCCAGGTACCCATACAGCCCAACCACCAGATTGCAAACGATTTTTCTGGTACTTTTTTCGTAGCAATTTGTTCATTCAAAAAGGTTCCCCATTCTGGGAAATTATTTTCTGCAAAAACTGCTGGTGTAACATCATTAATATTTGTTGGTTTTGTCATCTTTTCCTCCTACAAACTTTTATCTTGTTTTCATGTTAAATTATATTGTAGTGTGATATCGCTTTCAACCATATTTAATGATAATATTTTATTTTTATGATATTTTTACAAATAATAAGTTATTTTATTGATAAATATCATATTTTATGTTAATTTTTTGGATAAGAAAAATGGATTATGTTAAACGGTGGACTTAAAAATGAAAAATTCATATCAGGAAATCAAGAATAGACGTCAAAAAATTATTAATTTGCTTAATCATCAAAAAAACATCAGCTTGGATGAATTGAGTCAAAAGCTGAATGTTTCAATTATGACTGTTCGCAGAGACTGCAGTAATCTGGCTAATCAAGGTAAAATATTACAAGAAAAAGGCGTAATTTCTTTGGTCAAGCCTGAGGAAGTTCCTTTTACTGATTCCGTCAGCTACATTAAGCAAAGGCTGGGTGAAGAAGCCGCTACTCATATTGAGAAACATAACTGGGTCTTTATCAATTCAAGCACTACTGCTTTTGAAGCAATTCCTTACTTATTAAAAAAAGATGTCAATATTTTAACCAACAATGGCTATGCTGGGAATTTAGATATACGTGCCAGCAACAGTCAAATTATTTTAAGTGGAGGTAACGTTACCCGAAAAATGATTATGAGTGGTGACTTAGCAGTTGAACCCTTTTTAAAAATCTTTGCCGACTGGGCAATTATTGGTTGTGCTGGTTTAAGTCTTGAACGGGGTATTTCAACTCCCTTTATGGAAGAAGCGAAGGTTAACAAAGCTATTATTAAACAATCCCGTAAATTAATAGTGGTTGCTGATTACAGCAAATTTAACCAATTTTCTAATTTTGTAATCGGTCAGGCCAGTGATATAGACTTATTGATTACGGATTCTTTTACGCCAAGAGATACGGTTGAAGGGTTTATAAAAGCTGGTGTGCAAGTTATTCAAATACAGTTATAAGCAAAAAAGCAGGGGTGAAAAGTTTATTACTTTTCATCCCTGTTTTAATTCGTTCAGAAATAAAGTTTGCTTATTTAAGATATTCAAGAAGCTGCTCAATATCTGTTTCTTTTTTATCCTGCGGAATATCTTTATTATTCAAAATTTCAATTGCATGTTGCACTAATGAATAAACCTGTTTATCGTCATTACTGTCAATCACCAGATAACTTATTTTAAAGTAAGATTCTAAATTTGACGTATCTTTTTCGTCCAGTGCTTTTCTAATTAAAAATCTAAAAATTGCCTTCATATTGCGTGTCTTTTTACGTTTTTCCTGTTTTTTATCGTAAACAGGTAAAAATAAAGCAACACATACAGCAGCAATTTCAGCGGCCGCAGTAACCCACTCTGATAAAGGTCCTATACTCATAATCTTCTCCCCTTGGTTAATAGACAAATATTACTTAAATGAAAAATCAAAATTTTGTTATCAAATACGTTTTTACTTTAATATATATGATTTATATTATATACATTTATATAAAAACTTGCACTTTTTATTTCTATATGCGGTATGATTATATTAAGAAACTAAAAATTTTATTTGGGAGGTAAAATATGCAGTATAAAAAACCTTTTTATAAAAAATGGTGGTTTTGTTTTGTAGTGGTTTTTATAACTTTTTTCACTAATTTTGTTTCTGGCAACACAGGTATACAAGATGCACAACAAACGGCTATTGCAAAATCAACAAAAGTAGTAAAAAGTAATGCAAAAAAAGTAGTTACTGAAAAAGTAACTGTTAAAAGAAGAAAAGCTACTCGCAAAAGAAAGTTAGCTGCAAAAAGAAAGCAAAAAAAGCGTAAAAGAGCCACCAAACGTAATGTACGTAAAGTCTATATAGCTCCTAATTCGGGAAGAAGATATCATTTTAATCCGAGTTGCCGTGGTCTTCGAAGAGCACATGGAAACATAACCAAAATATCATTAAAAAGGGCTATTAACCAAGGCTACACCTTATGTAAATGGGAAGATTAAGGAGAAGAATAGGTAATGATTAAAATTGGTTTTAGAAAGCCTAGTTTAAGAAGGTCAATCTCTGCCAGAACAAAGGGAAGAGCAACAAGGGCCATAAAAAGAGCTATTATCCCCAACTATGGTAAACGTGGTATGGGCTGGGCTCATCCAAAAAGAAAGATATATAATACAATTTACCATAAGACTACCTTTGATACTCGTAAATTATTTATTCATGACAGTTCTAGAAAAAATAAATAAACATTTGGAGAGACAGTTAATCCCAAAAAAGTTAACAGCAGTGTCTCTGAAGTGAATAAAAAAGACTAGAAAAATAGTGTCTACACATTAGCTAAAATTGTTATACAAAAAAAGACTGATAAATCAACGTTTCACAAACAAAATTTATCAGTCTTTTTTATAATATTAAAGTTTCTAAATCCACTATTACATCTTGTTCATCATTGCTTTTCACCAGGAGATGCTGTCTCTTCTATTGCAGTGAATAGTCATGAAGTAGTGGCTTCAAATTAATCAGTTAGCTTTAACTATGAATGCAGATCATAATACTTGAGCATCTTAATAATTTCCTGGTCAACCTGAGTCGTGGTTTCTCTCACAGGTTTACGTGCTGGGCCTACATTTGCAATATTGGCTAATTCTACAGATCGCTTTAAAACTGCAGGGACCGTCCCTAACTTTAGGGCTGAACGTAAAACATCTATGCTTTTTTGTAACTTTTCTGCTTCTTGATCATTGCCATCTTTTAGAGCACGATCAAGGTTAACTAAAACATTTGGAATTAGATTGCTTGTTCCAGCAATAGCAGCTTTTACACCCATTTTATAAGCGACAGAAATCTTTGAGTCTGAACCAATTAGTACTTGAAACTTATTGTCAGTGGCAACTTCTTGATATTTACGAATTAAATCCACATCACCACTACTGTCTTTAATCCCGACAATGTTATCAATTTCAGCAAGTTTACGTACAACATTAACCGGAATATTATAACCGGTATTTTTAGGAATATTGTACATAATTACTGGCAAATCAACACTTGCTGCCACATCACGATAAAAGTCAAATAGCTCATCATCTTGTGGTCTAATAAAATATGGATTTATTATTGACAAGGCATCAGCTCCTGCAGCCTCCATCTCATGGGATAAAGCAATAGTTTCACTCGTTGAGCAAGCCCCAGCTCCTGCAAAAACCGGCACGCGATGATCAACGTACTGAACCACGGCTTTCACAAAAGCAATTTTTTCAGCGTGAGTTAATACGTGAAATTCACCATTACTCCCAAGAGCAAAAATACCACTTACACCAGCACTAATTAATTTGTCAATTAACACATGAGCTGCCTGGTAATTAATCGACTGTGCTTTGTCACGATTAAAAGGCGTCACAATCGGAGTAATAATACCATTGAACATTTTGCCATCTCCTTCATAAATGTTTTTATTTAATAACTCCTTCTTTAACGAGCCTCTTGCCTAATGCTCCTCCCGGATGAAATTTGCCAAAGTCTTTTTCAGAAAATCCCTTAGCTTTGGAGACTGTCAATGCAATTGCATCTCCGACTACTAACGCGGAAGTTGAACTATTAGTGGGAGCCAAGTTGTGTTCGTCTGCTTCACCATCTACATGGACTAATAATAAGTAATCACAGTCTTTGGCCAAAGTTGAGTCCTGATTGCCAGTTAATGCGACTACTTTTGCACCTAATCGTTGAATTGGTGCAACTACCACGACAGCTTCTTTAGTTTCTCCGGAATTTGATATATCAATAACCAAATCAGAAGCAGTGATCATCCCTAGGTCACCATGCATAGCTTCTGTAGCATGCACAAAAAATGAAGGTGTACCAGTACTTGCAAATGTAGCAGCAAGTTTTTTACCTATGTGGCCTGACTTACCTACTCCAGTGAAAATTAATCTGCCATTTTTTTTTAAAGAAATAATTTTATTAACTACTTTTTCGTAATCTTGATCATTAAGAGGTAGATCTTTTTCTACCTGTTCAATTGCCGAAATTTCTTTTTCAATGACATCTTGTATATTTGAAATAATATCCATATTACTACCTCTTCTCTGACCGAAAATCAGCTAAAGTTTTAGTTAACTGAACAGCATTATCAGTTATTTTTTCAGAATCACCAGTTAGTGCTGCCCCAAAACAGACACAATCAGCACCAGCAGAGAGAAAGTCACGGTAATTTTTTACAGAAGCACCGCCAGAAATCAAAATTGGCATATAAGATATAGGCGTGCTTATTGTTTTAATTTCTTTTACTCCACCCATACTGGATCCTGGAAATACTTTAATAAAAGAAGCACCATTTTTTAAAGCAGTAGTTATTTCAGATACGCTATTGCAACCTGGTGCATAAGGCACTTGATACAAATTACAAATTTGTGCTACTTCCAAATCAAAAGCAGGAGAAAGTATCAGTTCAGCACCACCCATTATGGCTAGTCTGGCAGTAGCAGTATCTAAAACAGTGCCAGCACATATTACCATTTCAGGTATTTCTTTTTTAACCAGCTTCATAGTCTCTAAGGCTGTAGGAACGGTAAAACTTATTTCAATCGCTTTAACGCCGCCTTTAAAGCAGGCTTTTGCAATACGCAAAGTTTCTGCAGGCGTATCTCGCACCACTGTCATTATGTTTAAATCACTAATTTGTCTTACATAAAAATTTTTTTGTAACATTTAATTACTCCTAATGAAACAGTTGCAAAACGCCATGAAGTAATGAGCCGACAATGTTGTAGTCAATATTCGGGAATGTTGAACTATTGATACCCATTTGTTGAAAGACTGGTACTAGGATTAGTGGTAAGAATGCTAACAAAAGTCCCACAACGAAAGAACCTACAATGGCTCCACGCCAGCCCCCTGTTGAGTTGCCAAAAATTGCAGCAGTTCCGCCTGAGAAAAAGCAAATATGGGCTGCTGGAATAATCACAATTGGACTATGGAATAAAATCATTATCCCGATGGCTACAAGTCCAGCTGCGTAAGAACTGACAAAACCTACCAAAACTGCAGTCGGTGCAAAAGGAAAAACTGTTGGTACGTCTAAAGCTGGACGTGAACCTGGGATAAACTTGGTTGAAATTGCAACAAAGGCATTAGTAATCTCTTCTAGGAACATTCCAACACCATACATCAAAACACCCATTCCAGCAGTAAATGTCATAGCCTGAATAAACGGATAAACTAACCAATTGACTGGGCCAGAAAGTTTACCTGTAACTACCGGACCTGCAGCCAGCGCTGAAACGTAGAATAAAATCAACATGATAATTGCAAGACCCATCAAAAAGTCTTTGAATATCGAAAGTGATTTTGGCAAGTTAAAGTTTTCTGTAGTTTCATCTTTGTGCTTTTTGAACAACAGGCCGATTGCACCAGACAATGCATAACCAAACATGTTATAGTGACCAATCGCCTGATTGTCGTTACCAGTAATTCTGCGCATAAATGGCTGACAAAGTTCAGGTAAAGCACTGGCACAAAGGCCTAAAATAATCCCTCCAATAATAATGGCCCATAAATTGCTTAGTCCGCTGAATTTAAGAACCAGGCCTAAAACACAGGCAAAATAGAGACTATGTTGACCTGTAAAGAAGATATTTTTAAATGGCGTAATTCTGGCAAAAACGATGTTCATTACAAAGCCCAAAATTAAAATCAGAGCGACAACAAAGCCATACTTTGTTTGTGCAGCAGCTGTGGCCGCTTCAGGAGAAGCGATCAAGCCGTGAATATGAAAGGCTGATTGAAATAAAACATTGAAGTTTTGCAAAACGCCAGTTAAAGTGCTTGAACCAATACCAAATATTAAAAATCCGATAACAGTTTTTGCTGTACCCTTAGTGACATCTGTCCAATCCTTGTCTTTTTGGGCAACCAATCCTATAAATGCCACAAAACCTAGTAGCACAGCAGGTTGACTTAGAAAACTAATAATAAAATTTAACATTTCTTTCACCTGTTTTATTCATTCATAAGAGGAGCTAATTTGGCCTCAATTTCATTCTGATCCATCATATTTTTAATACCTACTATAGGAATTTTTTTCTCTTTGGCTCTTAAATCATCAGCTACATCGCTTAAAGCAATGATAAAATCGCCATTAAAGCTACCTATTCCGTCTATACTGGTATGACTAACATCAAGGTCCCAATTATTCTTTTTAGCCACATTTCTAACTTGTACTGTTAACATTGTGCTGGTACCCATACCAGCTCGACATGTTATTATTGCTTTCTTCATTTTTCTTCTCCTTCACATTCATTTACATAATTAATTATTTCCTGCACATTATTTGCATGACTAACTGTTTCAAAAAAGTCATTTTTTGAGAGCAAGTTAACCAGCTGTGCCATTTGATCCAGATGTCCGTTTGCTTTTGTAGAACTTAAAGTAAAAATATATTTAACTGGATCATTATCTTTGTTATGAAAAGGAACTGGCTTCTTTAAAACAGTCAATCCTATTCCATCTTTTAATGCCCCATCTTCTATCTTGGCGTGCGATAAAGCAACATGAGGCATAAATACGATATAAGGTCCCATTTCTTCCGCTATTTTAATGACGCTTTTCAAATAGTTATCTGTCACTAAACTATTTTTAACAAGGGGATGACCTGCTTTTAAAATGGCATCACGCCAATCTTTTGCGCTAACATTCAATTGAATCAATTTCGGATCTATTAGTGGTGTCACTTAATTTTTCATCTCCTTTCTCTACGGATTCAAAGAGTTTAATAAAAGTAGGTGCGTTTTCAGCACGTTCAAATTTTTCTAATAGAAATCTATTAGAAAAAATTTCAGTTAATTGTGTTAGCGCCTTTAATTGAGAATTAGAATTTGGTGCATAAAGGCTAAAAACATATTTTGCTTTGATATCATTGCTAAATTTAACAGGTGGAGTAAAACAAACCAGGCTCATACCGGGTACAGAAAATCTTGTGGGGTTATCTGGTTTTGCATGTAGCAACATAACATTATCCATAATTTTCATGTAGGGTCCGTACTTCTCTATTTGCATACACATTTTATGAGTGTACTTTTCATCCGCAATATGATCCTTTTCAAGTAGCTTTCCAGTGACTTTTACTGACTCCTGCCAAGAATAAGTGCCATTTTCAAAAGCAATTCTTCTTTCTGGCAGGATTTCACTTAAGGACGGTAAATGGTTTTGCTCTTTTTTAAAAGGAACATTTTTTTGAGAAAAATAACTTTGCAGGGCCGCTGTTAAGCCAGTAAAGTCCTTCACATGGGCATATTCACTGACTATGTCTAAAATTTGCGTTGTTTTAACAGCGGGAGAATTATGAGCAGAAGACGAAGTTTGAGCTTTAGAAGCCAGGTGCTGTCTGATTGTTTGTAAATCATAGTCAGTTAGAATGTGATTGATATTTACAATTGGAGCACCTTTATTTGTCACTGGTAAAGTGGCTATAACCAAATCTGCATTAACTCTGGCTTGTTTTTCATAATCTTGCTTTGTAATAACCTTTATCTTTAACTGATCAGGAAACATTTTTTCCAGTTGAATTTTTAAAAGGCGGGACGTCCCAATTCCACTGCCGCATACCAAAGTAATTTTTTCTTTAGTACTTTGACTTTTTGCATTTTTTAGCAGTTCAATTTCTCCGCCAAAGTAAACTGCAATCAATTCTATTTCATCAGCGGTCAAAGATTTTTTTAGATATTGCTCAAAGGGCTGAATGGCTTCTTTAGTTAAAAGATAAATTTCTGGATACTTTTTTCTGACATTTAACAAGCTTGAATTTAAAAATTGAACATTGTATAAAACTCTTCTTTGAGCAGCTACCAAATGTGTTGTCAGTGCATTTTGCAAGCTCTTATTGTTTACCAAATCAATTCCAGAAATTACTGAAAAGCGCTTGATGATTTGTGCCGCAATATTTGACATTTCTTGTGATTCAAAATTTTTGCTAATTTTGCTGATTTGCCTTGAATCAATTATTTTACAGAGAAGCTGACTTTCAGCATTTAAATGCTCTGCAGAAATTCCCAGATAGGTCAGCAAATTACGAATTAAAGGTTCGAACTTACCGCTACCTTTAATTTTTTTATTCCTGCTATTTTTTAAAAAATGCCCATTTCTGTATCTCTTAACTGAAAAACAGATGTACTCTTTAACTTGAAAAACTGACTCATCCGTTAATAAGCAACCAATATTTTGTTCAACCGTTAAAAGTACTTGCTCAATTTCTACTTTTTCCTTAGTTTCTAAACTCAAAAATGGAGCAATCTTATCAAAAATCATTGTTCCTTGAATATTAGCTAGTTTTTGTAAAGCAAATTTGCGAATTTCCTCCTCTAAACCTGTGATTAAATAGCCATTTTTTTCTAACTCTAACTTCAAATTTCTGCTTTCAGTGTCTTTTTTAACTTTCGCTAAGTCACTCTGAGTGGTTCTTCTCGTTACTCCGTTTAGAGAGTTTAAATATTCAATAGTAACCCTATTATTTCTGCAAAGAAGAGCAAACTCAATTGCTATTACTCTAACCGATTGAGGCAACTTGACTTTTCCCTGCTGCAAATCATGTTTAAGATCCTTCTCAATCTCAGCGATTTCGTATGGTTGAACAAAATAGCCATGATTTCTAACTGTCATTATCTTATTTAAATCATGCAGCTCAAGCCATTCGTTTAACCCGTTAATAGCTGAATAGGCAGTTCTTTTAGTTATTTGAAGTTTATTAGTTATCTGGCTAATACTTAATAAAGAGTTCGAATTTGTTAACATCTTTAGTAACAAGTATTCGTGATACAACAAGATATATTTCACCTGCTTTCTAACTCTCAAATAAATAATAAAGTGAGTGCAATGAAACTTGTTGCACATTTAAAAGTGAAAAATGATACACTTTCATATACATATTTAGATGTTGTCTAACTAGTCCAATTTGTATAAAAAAAACATAATTCAGATTACAAATCAGAATTATGTTTTTAAAAATAATATTTCATTTAATTCTTACGATTTAGCAAAAATTTTAAAGCTTCTTGCCATTTGTTTTAATAACAGTTTTAAACCAATCAAATGAATCCTTTTTATAACGTTTCAGCGTACCCTTGCCTCTATCGTCTAAATCAACATAGATTAATCCATATCGTTTGAACATTTGGCCTGTTGTAAATGAAATACAATCAATACATCCCCAAACCAAGTACCCAATTACAGGGACTCCATCAATTTCAATTGCTTTTTTCATTTCAATAATATGATCTTTTAAATAATTTATACGGTATGGATCATGTATTTTATAATCTGACGTTAGTTTATCTTCGGCACCTAAACCATTTTCAACTAAAAACAATGGTAATTGATATCGGTCATAAACTTGATTTAGCCATATTCGCAGCCCAATCGGATCAACAGTCCAGCCCCACTTGTTTTTCTGTAAATACGGATTGACAACTGTATCTTCACTGGCAGCATTGCCAGAACCAATTCTCTTTCTATTCGGGTCTGCACTCACAGTACTTGATAAATAATAACTGAAACCTATGTAATCGACACATCCATGTTTTAAATCGTCTAAATCCTTATCAGTGATTTCAATGTGATAACCCTTTTCCTGCCATTCTTTTAAAATAAAATTAGGATATCTGCCCCGTACCTGTACATCAGAGAAAAACATTTGATATTGGTTTAACTTTTGCGCTTTCAGAATATCTTCTGGGTTGGGAGTGTTGGGATAATAGGGTGAAGCAGCCACCATGCAGCCTACCTTAAGGTTGGCATTTAAAGAATGAGCATATTTCACAATCTGACTTCCCGCAACAAACTCATTATGAACGGCTTGGAACATGATTTCACGCTTATTATCATTTGCATTAAAAATTAAGCCGGAATTAGTGTATGGGAAAAGAGGATTTTCTACTAAATATTGATTATTTATTTCATTAAACGTCAGCCAATAATTTGTGTATTGCATAAAATTGTCTAAACAAACTTTAGCAAATTTCACAAAATATGCGATGCACTTGCGATTACGCCACCCGCCAAATTTTTCTACCAGATAATAAGGCATTTCAAAGTGTGACAATGTTATGATGGGCTTAATGTTATATTGCTTCATCGTCTCAAATAAGTTATGGTAAAATTTTAATCCTTGTTCATTAGGCTCATTTTCATCGCCATGTGGAAAGATTCTTGACCAATTAATGCTGACACGCAGGCACTTAAAGCCCATTTTTGCCATTAATTTAATATCGCTTTTATAGCTATGATAGAAATCTATGGCCTTATGATTGGGATAATACTCGTTCTCATTAACAGACGTTGTAATTTTCCGCTTAGTTGTTGCAGTTCCTGCAGTTAGTAAATCTGAAATATCCAATCCTTTTCCGTCTTCTAGATATGCGCCCTCGACCTGGTTAGCAGATAGAGCTCCACCCCATAAAAAATTATTTTCCATTTGCAGTTTATCTCCTACTGTACAAACATAATTTGATCCTGAGTATGAATAATATCATCTTCCTTAACGCTAACATAAATTTGGTATTTTTCAGGATTTGTAATAATAATTGGTGATTCGAGCGTATAACCAGCTTTTTTTATCTTTTCCATATCTGCTTCTAAAATTTCCTGTCCCTGTTCGACCCTATCGCCATTTTTTACTAAAGCGTTAAAATATTTACCATTTAAATTAACAGTATCAAGTCCAATATGTATAAGAAGCTCAACGCCTGTATCACTGCGTAATCCAATGGCATGCTTAGTAGGCATAACAGTAATTACTTGACCATTAAAAGGTGCTGTTACTTTATTAGAATTAGGAATAACAGCTATTCCCTTGCCTATACTCTCATTTGCAAAAACTTCATCATGAACATTAGCAAGATTAAGCACTTTACCCGAAAATGGAGAAGTGATTACTAAAGCCTGATGATCATTTTTTTCTACTGTTTGATCTTTATTTACTGCTTGAGTGAGGTCAGCTGCCATTTCATCTGAATCCGTATCTTGGTCTTTAAATCCCCAAAAGAAGGTCAAAAGAACACCCAATACAAGTGAAATACCTGAACCTAAAACCATAAAACCAATTGGTTTATATGACAACATAAATATAGAAAAGATATTATGAAAGACATAGGAGGTCATCATAACATGAAATAATGCACTGACCGCTCCACCAACGCCACCAGCGATGGCAGTAATTATCATTAAACGCTTTGACTGCATAATTAAACCATATAAAATTGGTTCAGTGACACCAGCAAAAATTCCTGTAATAGCCGTCGAACCTGAGACGCCACGCAGTTTCGTGTTTTTTTGCTTATAAACACTATAAAGAAAAGTACCCAGAGCTATTCCTATTTGTCCCCAGACAGCACAAACATTAACTCCTTCTACTACATCTCCACCAACGGCTTTTAAATTTTGCAGAGTAATTGGCGTAAAACCCCAATGTAGTCCTAAAACAGTTAAAAATGGATAAGAAGCGCCTAATACTAATCCGGCTATTAACCTACTTTTACCAAATAACCACATAATTGCTGCTGAAATCCAGTTACCTACATTGGTCCCAAATGGCCCAAAAACTAAAACAGTTGCCGGAACCAATAAAAGCAAACAAATCATTGGGTTTAAAAATAATTGTAATTGTTGTGGGATGTATTTTTTCAGCAATTTATTAAGTAAAGCATAGACAGCAATAATTACAAAGATTGGAAAAACTGTCATTGAATAATCAATAGGATCTAAGTCTAATCCAAATAAATGCAGTCCATGTTTTCCTATTAGTCCTGTAAAATTAGGCTCGAGTAACGCTGCACCTAACGCACCTCCTACGAATGGGTCAGCCTTAAATTGCTTAGATAGTGTAATACCTAAAAATACCGGTAAAAAATAAAAAATAGAATTACCTGCAGCTGAACAAACTAAATATAGTGTACTAGTAGGTGATAGCCAGTGAACTGTCGTTAACACTGTTAATAAAGCTTTGACCATTCCTGCCCCTGCCATAATGGATATTAAAGGCAAAAATGCACCGGAAATAACTTTTGTTAGTGAAAACTTTTCATCCTGCTTATCTTCTGCTTCAGAATTATTTTTTCCACCCATCATCTTTTTGATAACATCATAAAACTCAGTTACATTGGGACCAATTACAACCTGACATTGCCCACCACTCAAAACGACGCTTAAAACACTCGGTAATTTATTTAACTCATCTTTCTTAATTTTACTGTTATCCTTCAATACAAAACGAAGTCTTGTAGCACAATGAACCAAACTATTAACATTCTCCGATCCACCAACATATTTCAAGATCGTTTTTGCTTCTTTATCTATTTTTTTCATTTTTACTCCATATTATTTTTTATTATCAACAAGTGTTAATTGGTTAAGATGTAAGGTTAGATAAAGCATTTCATCCTCCCCAATCTGCCAGTGATATTTGTTATGCAAAAAAGCTTTAATTTTTTCTGCACACTGAAAATCACTGGCATATTTAGCCTCTATAACCTTTAAAATTGAATTTTTTGAATCGGACGTTTCATGATTTAGTTCACGCAAAATAAAATATCTTAAGTGATTGATAAAGCGCTTATAACTATATGAATCTTCTTTCAAATCTTTCTGGTAATAATCAGAAACGATCGCCAAAACCTGATCAATAATTTTGGTACTGGAAATAGTTGTATCCATGTCATTAATTGAGAAATTAGCATTAATCAAATGCAAAGCTATATAAGTTGCCTCTGAATGTGGAACCTCAAGTTTTGTCTGTTCGCGTAAAAATTCAACAGCATTTTCAGAAAATTTAAAAATTTCAGGATAAATAACTTTAACATCCCATTCTAATGGAGCTTTAAAGCTCAAATTTTGCTTGACCCTTTTTAGCATAAAACTAATATGATCAGAAAGAGTCAAGAGTAACATGTCATTGAACTTGAGATTTAGCTCTTGCTCACCTTTTTGAATAATTTGACGTGCATATTCAATACTGGCATCGTCAATCCTCTTTATTAATTCTTGAAATGCCTTAACGGAATCATGGTCAAATATAACGTAATTTTTTTCTATTTGAGCTTTTTCAAGGTCGATAACACTGCCAATCTTTTTCCCATAGCCAATTGCTTTACCTAAAATTATTCGTTCATTTTTTGACTGATCTTCAACTAGAATAGCGTTGTTGTTCAAGTTATTCTTCAAAATCCACAATTTTTCCACCTCTTTTCCAAAAAACGTTATAAAAAAAGCGTTACCCACAGCTCATCAAAAAACTGTAAGTAACGCCTTGTAAAAAGTAACGTCCTTAATGGATATAAGTATATCATTTCTTGTAAACTCTTTCAAATAAAAATCAATCAAATCTTTATTGAGCTAAGGCTTGTTTTATTTGAAACATTGAGTTACCCTCAAAGTATTCGAGCAATGACTCTGGAAATTACGACTTTATTTTTATGACCGTCCAATTTTCGGTTAATTTCCACAAATACAGATGGTACATATGATCCGTTCTTATCTAATTTAACGTACAGCCTGGTTTGTGACCTATTTGCTACTCAAGAGCATGAACTTACTAATCATTCCAGTGAATTTCATTCTGCTCCCAATTATATTAAAATTGCTGTTAAATATATGGATCAGAATTACTATAAGAAAATCACTGTCAATGACATTGCTTTAAAGTGTTCAATGAGTCCCTCACAATTAGCACGTGACTTTAAAAAATATACCGGTTTGAGTATTCATAGTTATTTATTAAAAATACGCATAAAGCAGGCTGAAAGCTTACTTGTGAAAGATACAACTATTCCTCTGGAAAAAATAGCTATATCTTGTGGATTCACAGATGCATCCCATTTATATAAGAAAATAAGAGAAGCAACAGGAATGTCACCTGGGCAGTTCAGAAAAAAGTATTACTAATTCTTAACTTAAACATCAAAAAATAAGCACTCCACTATTAATTTTGTGAAGTGCTTTGTTAGCTTATATTTTATTTTTAAAGTTACTTGCCACCTTCGGCTCTTGACTTGTAGGCACCCTCTGCAGTATTGATAACCAAGTCCTCACCTTCTTTAATGAAGTCTGGGACTTGAACTACCAAACCTGTTTCCATAGTAGCTGGTTTGCCGGAACCGGTAACAGTTGCACCTTTAATGCCCGGTTCAGTATGAGCTACTTTCATTGTGACAGTTGATGGTAATTCCACACCAAGCAGCTTGCTGTCATTAGCAAACTCCAATTGAACCTCAATATTGGGCATCAGGTAGAGTTTATCATCACCGAGTTGTTCTGCTGAAACCTCATATTGTTCATAAGTTTCAGTATCCATAAAAGTATAAATATCACCTTCATTATAAAGATACTGCGCATTTTTCTTGGTGATTTCGACTAAATCTACTTTCTCGGTTGGACGCATAGTTTTATGAACCACAGCACCACTTTCAACATTACGCAAATCCATTTGCATAACAGTGTTGCCTTTTCCCGGCTTATGATGATTGGCCTTTAAAACACGAATTAGTTTGCCATCTTGACTAAAGACCATACCCTTTTTTAAGTTAATTGCTTGTACCATTTTTTACTCCTTTAAATCTTTTTCTGAATTAATTACTGATTTTAAGAAAACCACGCTGGAGGTAAAGCAAATTTTTTAATTAATAGTAAATAAATCTCATTCATAATGATTAGTATAACAAAATTTGGACTTTATCAACACCACTAAATCAGTGATTTATGATTTTAATATAAACCAAATATTTACTTGTAGTGAAATTACATATTAACTTGTGTACCTACTTTTTGCCTTGCGGCTTTATCATAAATAGACTTCGTTGCCATCAGGTCTTGAGCTGCAATACCAACAGTTTCAAAGAAAATTATTTCGTCATCGTTTTCACGCCCAATTAAATTGCCACTGATCACTTGACCGATCTCACCAGTAAAACTAGTATTTGTAACCATACCCTTGTTTAAAGGGATAAGTATGTCTCCAGATTCTGCTAAAACAGCATCTTTAGAATCAAAGTAAATTTTATTTGCTTTAGAGACTAGTTCAGCCGGGGTTTCTTCCATTTGTGGCTGGTAAGCACCAACGCCGCAGATAGTTGCCCCTTTTTTAATAAATTGGGCATCATAAACCGGTTTAGTTGACGGCGTAACAGTAATAATTACATCAGCATCCTTCACGGCTTCATTACCTGTCTTAACCGCAGTAATTTTTGTATGATATTGCGCTAGTTGCTCTTGCATTTTGACAGCAAACTTTTGGGCACGTTCAAAATCAAGATCGCTGACAGCTACTTCATCCAGGTCACGTACGATCAGCATTGCTTCAAGCTGTGTAGTAGCTTGTCCTCCCGTACCAATTAACGCACCTTTTCTGCATTTCTTTTTTGCTAAATATTTCAACGCTACACCAGAAGCAGAGCCAGTACGCAATTGGGTAACATAATTACCATCCAAAATAGCATTAACTACTCCTGTTTTGGTATCAATATTTAACACCTGAGCATTAATTGAAGGCAAACCTTGATTAATATTTTCAGGAAACATGTTCAACACTTTCACACAAGCAGCATCATAGTCTTCACAAAAAGCCGGCATACACAAGAAGGTATCTTTACCATTTTTTTAAGAATCTGAGTTCTTAACGGCACGTCTACTTTACCGGCAGAAAAATATTTAAAAGCATCGGCCACTGCATCAATGCAGTCTTTTAAGGAATAACATTTTTCAATATCACTTCTGTTTAACAGTAACATTTGTTCCTCCTGTATTTACTCTTAACTTCACACTTTCAAAGCCTATTATAAGTTACTCTTTGTAAAGGTACACATTAGATTTGTTTAAGATAAATCTGATCAATAACATGACCTGCAGTTTTATGCAAAATTAAATTGGCGCGTTGCTTTGTTGGAGCAATATACTCACGTAAGTTGACCAAGTTCACCATTTGCCAAGTTTCCTCTGCAAACTTTAAGGCTTCATCCCTGGGACCATTAGCCATCTCATAATAAAAATTATGCGGATTATTTTTATTTAGTTCCATTACCCTGACGAAACGCTGCATAAACCACTTTTCAATCAGATCCTCAGGAGCATCAATATAAATTGAAAAATCAAAAAAATCACTCGTCACAATTTGGCCATTGGTAGGCAGCTGCAGCGTATTAATGCCCTCAATAATTAAAATATCGGGTTCACAAACATGACCATATTCCCCAGGCACAATATCACTCAATTCCTGAGAATAAAGTGGGTAAACAATATCTTTTTTGCCACTCAATACATCTTGCAGAAAGTCGGTAAGCAATTTCATATTATAGCTTTCAGGAAAACCCTTACGGTCAGTCAGTTTGCGTCTTTCCAACTCTTGGTTAGAATAAATAAAACCGTCCGTGGTCATCAAGTGTACTTTCAAGCCTGGATATGTCCGGCTAAGCAATACTTGTAAAAGTCTGGCTGTGGTAGATTTACCCACTGCTACTGAACCGGAAATACCAATAATAAAAGGTGCGCTAGCAACTTCCTGGTGCAAAAACTCGCTTTGCTTTTGCTGCAATGACCGTTTCCCCTGATAAACTAAATAAAGATACTTAATTAAACTGCTGTAAACTTCTTGAACATCAGTTAAATTAATAATATCTCCTAAAGATTTTATCTTTGCCAGTTCTTCTTTAGTAATCTTAACCGATTCAGTGGCAGAGAAAGACTGCCATTTTTCTCTGTTAAATTGTAAATAATTTTTCATTCTAATATCCTTAAATTTCTATGTTCTTTAATATAGTAAAATAAAAGTATAAAGTCTCCTAATTAATTCTTCTAATCAAAAAGAAAGGCAAAACTATGAAAAAGATAATTCTATTTGGCGATTCTTTATTTAATGGCTACCATGCTGGCCGTGATACTAATGTCATAACTGCGGGCGTGCAAAAAGAATTAGGCGCAAATGTGCAAATTATAAACTTATCTTTAAGTGGCGCCACTACTGCTGAAGGCAAGAAGCGTCTAAATTTAATTCCGCAAGATGCCGACATAGTGGTACTCGAATACGGTACAAACGACATGTCAAGTGATTGGGGCATTAGCAGCATTGATTATGCTAAGAACCTGAATTACATGGTTGAAAATATCGGTAGCGCTAAAATGATTATTGCAGGTCCATCTTATGAAGATCCTAATAACAAGTACATCATGCAATACTATAATCTTGAAGATATGAAAGTATACAATCAAATTGCTGCAGATTGTGCTCGCAAGTATAATATCCCCTTTATTAACTTAATCGCCAACTTTTGTCCGTTGAAAAATTTATCTTCGTATTATCAAGAAGATGGACAACATCTCACTACTATCGGAAATCAAATTTTAATAAATCTGGTAGTGACGGCAATTAAAGAAAAACTTGCACAAATATAGTGCAAGTTATCATTTTTATAAATCTTTATACATCATAACATGCTTAATGTCAGCCTCTACAAATGGCTCGCCTTCAGTGTGATAGCCTAAAAAATCATAGAAGGGCTTTGCCTGCCATTGTGCATGACAATAAAGCCGGTCGGCACCCTGATCACGCAGATATTCATGAACCTGTTTCATCATTTTGGTTCCAAGCTTTTGCCCGCGGGCTGCTGCAGCTACTGCTACTCTGCCTAACATCCACTTGCCATTTTCTTGAAAAATACGACAAACGGCCAATGCATTTGTTTTTTCTGCATTGAGCAAATAAACCTGAATTGAGTCTAAATCTTGGTCATCAAGCTCTGGTACTGTTATTTCCTGCTCGGTTACAAACGTATCTATTCGTAAACGAGCTACACAAAACATTTCGCGTCCTGTCATTTGCGCAACCCGTTTGAAAGTAAATTTTTCACTGTCAGTCATAAAATCTTCCTACTTTTCTATATAAGTTTTCGGGTCTACATCCAGAAGTGGACTCTTTTCGTTAGTATAAATAATATCAAGCTTGTACATCGCCCGAGAAGTTATTGTGTATACAAGTTGCGTTTCATCAATGCGATGATAATTTTCTTTTGAGGCAGCCCACATAATGACGGCATCAAACTCCAGGCCTTTAGCTAAATAAGATGGAATCACTAAAGTGCCGTCAACTAAGCGCTGATTGGCAGTGGCAATCAATGTTGCTTTCACTTTGTCTTCTTTGAGCTTTTCTGCCACTATTTTGGCACTGGCCAAGTCCTTGGTAATAATTGCAGTTGTCATGTTAGCCTGATTATTTTCATCTAGTATTTGTTCCAGTACCTTGATTGTAGCAACATCATCAGAACGTTGCCAAAGAGCTGGTTTGGGACCCTGACGGTCAAACGATTCAATTTTTTCACCTTGCCGCAGGATTTGCTTAGTAAATTCAGTCAACTGTTTTGTTGAACGATACGATTTAGTTAACTGGACGACATCAGTTTTTTCAGGATCAAATAAACCACTGATCTGCTTAAGCAGACTCCTACTTTCATCTTTAGTAAAAATAGCCTGGTTTAAATCGCCCAACATCGTGAATTTAGCGCGAGGAAAATTATATTTCAGATAGCAAAGCTGAAACGGCGTATAATCCTGAATCTCGTCAATAAAAGCATAACGCATTTCATAATCTACATGACGGCCTGTGATCAGATCATAAAGATACAAGTATGCTGAAACATCATTCATATGAATATAATGCTTCATAAAACTTTGCTTAACTTCTTCGATGTGTTTTTGCCAATCTACTTCTTCAATTTGCCATTTGCTTAGATCAGTCATTTTAGGAACAGCACGTAAAAAGTTCAAATATTGTGCACGCATATTAATAAAATTATTCCGTCTAATTTGCTGGAAAACTTTATCAAGTGCCTTCACGACAATTTTACGACTGAGGAATTTTTCTTCTTTTTCCTCTGATTCAAATTCTTGGTCTGGACGATCATATAAAGCATTTAGTTGCTCTTGACTAAGATTTTGGATGGCGTCTGACACCCAGGCCTTTTTAGTTTCGCTGTTAATCTTGCGATTGAGTGATTTTATTAATCCTTCTCTCGTAGCATCAATTCTATTGCTCAAATTATAATTGGAATTAAATGAATAATAGAGTTCACTGATTTTTTCTTTTGTAAAAAATGGTTTCTTTTTATTGCGGAAGTAAATATTTTTAAAAATTACGCCTCGATTATTGAGGTGTTTAGCATAATGGTGCAGCAAATTAAAGAAATTTGTAGAATCTTTAAATTGACTAATTGCAGAATCAGCTTTGCTGTCTTCAAATTGGTCAAATAAATTTTCGACAGTCATTCCAGGCAATCGTCTTGCTACAAATTGCCAGTATGTCATTTGTACCATGTTTTGTTCACCCATCTCGGGCAAAACATTTTTGATATAATCATTAAACAATTGATTAGGACTAAACATGATGA
The DNA here is from genome assembly GCF_016101625.1 of Lactobacillus sp. M0396. NCBI lineage: Bacteria > Bacillati > Bacillota > Bacilli > Lactobacillales > Lactobacillaceae > Lactobacillus > Lactobacillus sp. M0396. Next base: position 133,186 of record NZ_JACFQE010000005.1, on the reverse strand, counting down.
CATCACTACTGGTAAGGTTGCCGCGATAGCGATACAGCAGATAGGCAATCCTCTGTAATATTGCAGAAGTTTTACCAGAGCCTGCCGCTCCTTGAACAAACAATAAGTCTGCACTGGTGTTCCTAATGATTTTGTTCTGCTCACGCTGAATCGTTATCACAATTGATTTCATTTGCGTGCCGGATTTTTCACCTAAAACTTCCAGCAGCATCTGATCACCAATAGACTCATTGGTGTCAAACATGTTAATAATCTTGCCGTTTTCAATCATAAACTGTCGTTTTTTGGTCATATCAACGGTTATTTCACCTTCAGGTGACATATAAGAAACCTTACCAATCTTACCATCATAATAAATTGATGAAATTGGTGCCCGCCAATCATAAATCAAAAAATGATTATTTTTGTCTGCAAAAGAACCTAGACCAATATAAATAGTTTCCGGTTTTTCATTGGTTTCTTTAAAATCTACTCTGGCAAAATATGGCTTTTGCTCTAATTTTTGAACAGTGCTTAGTTGCTTTGCGGCATGCTGCCAAGCATTTTGACGTTCATCAAGCAACTGCTGTTGCTGGTGAATAGACAAAGCAGTTTCCATAGATGTTGAATAGCCGTCATAATCTAATTTTACATCATCAAAAAAGTGTGAATTAAGATCTTGGGCCTCTCCTTCAGCGGACTTAATTGACGAGGACAACTCGGCTTTTTTAGCCCGTATCATTTTTAAAATCTTATCAAGATGCTTTTGCTCAAATTCTCTATCATCCATCGCTTTTGTCATAAACTCACCTAATTTTCCAAAACTTGCATTCTATTTTACCATGAAATCGGTTTATATTAAAACCTTGGATTCGTTTTTTGCTAAACAGTGAAATATGTCAAAATTTCCAGATAACGATTATAATTTTATGTGTTAAAGTCAGTAAATTATGAAACTTTTTCTACTTTTCCTATATAATGTAAGGTAATGGAGTTGATTAAGGTATGAAAAAATTTTGTCATTTTTTATCAAAATTAGCATGTGCGCTGGTTGTAACTTTTACAATTGAAAGTACAATTGCTCCGATTGCTGAAAATTCAGTATTCAGTTGGCCTTCTCAGACTGTTTATGCCAAGAAAACTGCTAAAAAGGCAAAAAAAGCTAAAAAGAAAACAAAGAAAACTAAAAAGACCAAGAAAAAGAATACAGCTGCTATAGCTTCTTCTTGGCATTGGAAAAAGCCTAAAGCCACTGTTTACATTGATCTTAATGATAATGAAGAATTAATTTCAGCTACTAAAGATGCAATTGATGCATGGAATGATACCAAAGCCTTTACTTTTACTGAAACCAAAAACAAGAAAAAAGCTAATATCGTAATTGAGCAGGTTTACAGCCCAAATACTAATTATGCGGGTTATACTACTTTTCATTATTATATGAAAACCGGAATGATGTATTCCGCAGTTACCAGGTTAAATATTTATTATTTACAGAATTTTTCACCATATAGTTATACTTACCAACGTATTTTAAATACTGTAGAACATGAATTGGGACATGCAATCGGACTAAAACATAATAATGGAGTGTCTGTAATGTATCCTACCGGTTCTTTGTATCCAATTGAGCCTGTCGACGTTGAAAATGTTCAAAAGTTATACAAAGAATAAAAAATTAGATTTGTGAGGAGTAAAATGAAAAGAATATATATAGTACGTCACGGTGAAACCTTTATTAACCGCTATAATAAAATGCAAGGCTGGTGTGATACGCCACTAACAGAAAAAGGAATATCAGGTGCTGACCAAGTTGGTGAAGCTTTAAAAGATGTGCCTTTTGACATTGCATTATCAAGTGATATGAAAAGAGCAAGCGACACTTGTGACATCATCATTAAACACAATGTTAACCGTGATGAAATTCAACATATCGCAACTCCTTTTTTCCGTGAACATTTTTACGGCTATTTTGAAGGTATGGATTCAGATGCTGCTTGGCAAATGATTAGTGGTCCCCACGGTTATAAAAGCCATGCTGAAATGCTTAAAAATGAATCATTAGACACTGTTAAAGACTGGATTAAAGAGGCCGATCCTTTTCATGATGCAGAAAATGCTAAAGAGTATTGGGATAGAATAAACAAGGGGTTCAAATTAATCAATCAATTAGATGGGGCTGAAAATATTTTGCTCGTTACTCACGGTTTTACAATTCACAGTATTGCCGATCGTTACAGCGATTTTGATATTAAAGAACGCCCTCGTAACGCTTCAATTACAGTGATGAATATGACAGAGCAAGAGAAAAAAGTTGTTTCATATGATAAATTAAAGCTCTGATGCCCCCAATTAACAGGAGAATATTTTATACAATCAAAAAAGTTAGCTATTCTTTCTTAGAAAAGCTAACTTTTTTATTGTTTAAAAATAAGTCTTATTCAATTTTAAAAGTTTTACCCACTTTGCCATTAATTAATTCTTCTACAGCAATTGGTTTTTCAGGATTATGATCTTTATCTACTGTGATTTTCCCAGTTACGCCAGTAAAATCTTTAATTTGTTCCAGACCCTTCGTGATTTTTGCAGAATCATCGGATTTTTCATTTTCGATTGCTTCTTTAATCATATATACCGCATCATAAGCTAAAGCAGAAAAAGTTGGTGCTTCTTCATGGTAGCGGTTCTTGAAATCACTCATAAATTTAGAAGCAGTTGGATCCTTGGCAGCTACCTGTGTTGAAAATGGCGTAGTATAGTAGATTTTACTTGCATTTTTAGCACCAGCAATTTGTACCAGCTTCGGATCAGCCATACCATCACTACCGACAATTGGTGCCTTAATTCCAATTTGACGCGCTTGCTTAATTATTAAGCCAACTTCCGTGTAGTAGCCAGGAACGTAAATAGCATCGACTTTCTTAGCTTTAAACGAAGTTAATACAGCGTTAAAATCTTTGTCACCTTCTGAAAATGTCTGACTATCAACTATCTTGCCTTTATAAGTTTTCTTAAATGCTTTAGCAAGACCGTTACCATAGTCACTTGAATTGTCAGTATAGACAGCCACTCTCTTTGCCTTAATGTTATTCATTACGAATTTGGCTGCACTACCACCTTGAAAATTATTTTGGTAACATGCCCTAAAAACAAATGGCTGCACTTTACCATTCTTTTGTAAAGTGTAATTTGGATCTGTCGCCGAAGGACTGACACTTGGTACCTTAGCCTTAGTAATATTAGGAATTTCAGCTGTGCCAGCATTAGTAGTTGCCGGTCCTACAATTGCTGCTACCTTTTCTTTTGTAGCTAATTGGGCAGCAACTGAAGCAGAAGTAGAAATAGCAGTTTTATTATCACGCATGATCAGTTTGATTTTTTTCTTATGACCATTAACATCAATGCCGCCTTTTTTATTAATTTCACTAACTGCTAATTGAATACCTTGCTTTTGAGCGTTGCCATAACCGGCTGCAGCTCCAGACAACTCCATGTTAACGCCAATTTTGACTGAATCTTTATCTTGCTTAGTTCCATCCCCACTACTGCTTTTAGCAACAGTACAGCCTGCCAGCATAAAAGCAGCCATGCCAGTGATTACAACATTCATTATCTTCTTAATACCGCTAATATTATCCATCATCTTGTTCCTTCTAACTATTCTTTCTATTCTTTAACTAAAATTGACCACAAAAAAGCCTCATTCAAATCAATGAATGAGGCTTAAATTATCAATTAGTTAAACCCCAATCATTGACACGCAAACTAGGGCTTAACTACTATAAATTACATCACGTAATTCATGTATGTTAAGTCCTGCGCTCCAACAACAAGGCAACTAAATCCTGAGTTTGAAAGATATTCATATTACTTTTTTGTTTAAAATATTTCGTTTCCATCACAATTACCTCCTCAGAATTTTATGTAAACTCTATAGTTTTCACTATCTGACTTAACAATGAATTAACATCATTGTCATTACAACAACTTGATTACCACTAACCACCAAAATATACTTTCTGTACTTCCGGGTTAGCCAACAATTCTTGACCAGTACCACTTAATTGCACTACTCCTGTTGCCAATACATAACCACGATCGGCAATAGATAGAGCTTGTTTAGCATTTTGTTCTATCAACAAAATAGTGGTACCTTTTTCGTTTAGTTCTTTAATAATTTTAAATATTTCTTGAATATACAGGGGTGATAAACCCATTGATGGTTCATCAAGCAGCAACAATTTTGGCTTTGCCATTAAGGCACGACCCATGGCCAACATTTGCTGCTCACCACCAGACAGGGTAGCTGCATCCTGATTACGCCTTTTCTGCAAAATTGGAAAGCGTTCAAAAATGTCTTTGTAGGTTTTTGAAACTTCATCATGATTCTTTTGCAAAAAAGCACCCATCTGCAGATTCTCCATTACGGTCATTCCAGCAAAAATATGCCGACCTTCTGCTACTTGAGAGATACCCGCGCTCACAATTTGCGGAGCACTTTTGTGATCTATTTCTTCGCCAAGGTAGAAAATTTGACCACTTTTGGGTTTTAACAAGCCAGAAATTGTCTTAACAATAGTTGACTTACCAGCTCCATTAGCTCCAATTAGGGTTACGATTTCACCTTGGTTAATTTCAAAACTGACATTCTTAACAGCTTGAATAACACCATAATTTACAGACAAGTCACGAACTTCTAACATTGCCATCTAGTCATCACCCTCTCCTAGATATGCTTCAACAACTTTAGGATTGGCCTTAATTTCTTCAGGCGATCCGGTAGCCAATATCTCGCCTTGATCAAGTACATAGATTCTTTCAGCCAGGTTCATAACTAAAGACATGTCATGCTCAATTAACAAAACCGTGATCTGAAATTCCTTCTGAATATATTTAATAAGATTAGTCAAATCCGCTGTTTCTTCTGGGTTCATACCAGCAGCAGGTTCATCCAGGAAAAGAATCTGCGGGTGAGTAGCCAAAGCACGTACTATTTCCAAGCGTCTTTGCGTTCCATAAGGCAAGTTCTTAGCCAAAGTTTGTTCATTATCCGTTAAATCAAAGATTGCTAATAACTTTTGCGCAGCTTCCTTCATTTCCTTTTCCGTTTTATAAAAACTGGGTAAACGAAAAACTGTTGTTAAAAAGTTTTCTTTGTATTCATTTGTCATTGCAGTTAGAACATTATCCATAACAGTTAAGTCTTTAAATAAGCGAATATTTTGAAATGTACGGGATAAACCTAAGTCTGCAATTTGCACAGCACTTTTATGCGTTAAATCATAATTTTGATCATCAACTTGCAAGTTGATCTTTCCACTAGTAACTTGCACCATTCCAGTTAGCAAGTTAAACAAAGTGGTTTTACCTGCACCATTAGGACCAATCAAGGCAACTAGTTCGTGCTTATCCAGATGAAGTGAGACATCATTAACTGCAGTTAACCCACCAAACTTGCGCACTACGTGGTCAACATCTAATAAGTGTGGCATATACTAGCTCCTTTCCTTTTTGCCAAAATGGCGTGTCAAATTTTTAAGAGAGAATTCCCAGTTACCCAAAAGTCCTGATGGTTTGAAAATCATGATTAGTATCAGAACTATTGCATAGATAACCATTCTTAACGCACCGAAACTTTGTAAAACTGTATCTAAAACGCCTAAAACGATTGCTGCAACAAACGTGCCAGTCATACTGCCAACACCACCCAAAACAACAATAACTAAGATAGAGATAGATTCCATGATACCAAAGTTTGAAGGAGATATTGTTTGCAAGAATGAAGCATGGAGACTGCCAGCTATTGCAGCAGTTGCGCCACCTAAAACGAAAGCAGCCAATTTCCATTTAGTAGTATTAATTCCCATTGCTTCAGCAGCAATTTCGTCTTCACGAACAGCTTTAATTGCCCGACCGTCTTTTGAGCGAATAAAGTTTGTCAAAATGATTGTGGTCACACAAACCAAGATATAAACAGTTGGCCATGAGCATAACTGAGGAATATTGTATAACCCTGCCGCTCCACCAGTAATTTTCAAATTATTAATGACATTGCGGATAATTTCAGCTGCTCCTAGAGTTGCGATTGCTAAATAATCACCCTTTAAGCGAATGAAAGTTGCCGTACCAATAACCGCAGCAATTACAATTGCTATCAGGACACCTACTAGCATTGAAATTAAAAAGCCAGCTTCGCTACTCATGCGTTGAGTAATAATCGCGGTAGCGTATGCTCCAATTGCCATAAAACCCGCATGGCCCAGAGAAAATTGACCACTAAAACCGATAATCAGGTTTAAACCGGTAGCTAAAATAATATTTATTCCAATCGTGACCAGCATGTTTTCAATAAAATCATCTATCACGCCGACCATAATCAACGCATTGATTAAGTAAAAGCCGCCTACCATTAATAACAGCCACGACAAAATGTATTTCCAATTCGATTTCATTTTGCCACCTACACCTTCTCTTTAGCATTTTTGCCAAAAATACCAGCAGGTAAGAAAAGCAAAATGACTATTAATACTAGATAAACAACTGAGTCTTTATATGCCGACAAACCGATAGACTGGAAAAATGTTTCCAAGATACCGATTAAGAAGCCACCAATAGAAGCCCCTGGCACTGAGCCGATTCCACCAAGTACGGCAGCAACAAAGGCTTTAATTCCTGGTGTCATCCCCATTAAAGGATCGATTTGGTTGTAGTACATTCCAATTAAGATACCTGCAGCACCAGCTAAAGCCGACCCTAAAGCAAAGGTAAATGAAATCGTATGATTAACATTAACACCAACTAGTTCGGCGGCAGCAGGATCTACGGATACTGCACGCATAGCCCGACCCATTTTGGTCTTTTGAATAATGACCTGCAAGGAAACCATCAAGATTAAAGCAGTAGCCAAAATCAAAATCTGAACATTTGAAATTTGCACTCCACCGATATTGTAATTAACCTGTTCAATTACTTGGGGGAAACTGCGAGCATTTGATCCTACAAAATATGACATACCGTTTTCCAGTAAAAACGATACACCGATAGCCGTGATCAGTACAGCTATACGAGGTGACTTACGTAGTGGCCGGTATGCAAAATACTCAATCACCACGCCTGAGACTGCACCAATAATCATTGCAGAAAGCAGTGCTGTAATAAAGTTAAAATGCCAAGCATTAATAACATAGTAGGCAAAGAATGCACCTAGCATATAAATATCGCCGTGGGCAAAGTTAATTAAATTAATAATGCCATAAACCATGCTGTAGCCTAAAGCCAGCAGGGCATAAATCGAGCCCAGCGACAAGGCGTTAATGATTTGCTGTAAAACTGTTTGCAAATTTAAGCACTCCTTTCATTTTCTTATTTACTCAACACGGAATGAGTCGCTTACTTTACCGTTAGTCAATTTTTCAATAGCAATTGGCATTTCTGGATTGTGGAATTTGTCCATGGTAATTCTGCCAGTAACACCGTCAAAGTCTTTAATCTTAGCTAGACCTTCAGTAATTTTAACCGAATCATCTGATTTTTGTTCTTCAATAGCAGTTTTTACTAAGTAAACTGCATCATATGCTAAAGCTGAAAATGTAGGTGCATCTGCATGGTAACGAGCTTTATATGCTTTGATAAACTTAGCAGCTTTTGAATCTGGATTCTTGGCAGCTACATTAGTTGAAAATGGTGTAGTGTAGTAAATATCAGTTGCGTTTTTAGCACCTGATATTTGAACGAGTTTAGGATCACACATACCGTCACCACCAACGATTGGAGCTTTAATACCCATTTGCCGTGCCTGTTTGATGATCAAACCTAACTCTGTGTAGTAACCCGGTACATAAATAGCATCGATTTTCTTAGATTTAAATGAAGTTAAAACAGCATTGAAATCTTTATCACCTGCAGAATATGTTTGACTATCAACTATCTTGCCTTTATAAGTATCTTTGAAGGCCTTTGCTAAACCAGTACCATAATCACTGGAGTTATCAGCATAAACTGCTACTCGTTTAGCTTTCAATTTATCGGTGACAAATTTAGCAGCGCTCTTTCCTTGGAAAGTATCTTGAAAGCAAGCTCTAAAGACATAAGGCTGAACCTTGCCATTTTTTTGTCTGGTATAGTTTGGATCCGTTGCAGATGGACTGATACCGGGAACAGAAGCCTTGGTAATATTAGGAATTTCAGCGGTACCACAATTAGTAGTAGCCGGCCCTATAACTGCTGCCACTTTATCTTTAGTTGCCAGTTGTGCAGCAACCGAAGCCGAAGTAGCTATTGAGGATTTATTATCACGGATAAGCAATTTAAGCTTCTTTTTATGCCCGTTGACGTTAATTCCACCGGCTTTATTAATTTCAGAAGCTGCTAACACTATGCCTTGCTTTTCAGCACTACCATATCCAGCAGCAGTACCAGACAGCTCAATGTTAATACCAACCTTGACAACATCTTTATCTTGGTGTGTACCCTTACCGCCCCCGCTTTTTGCAACGGAACAACCAGCTAGTGCCAAGCCGGCCATTCCCACCGTTAAAACACGCAACAATCTTTTTGAAAATTTACTCATCATTTTCTCCTTTTCAAATAGCCTGGTAACTAAAAACCTCATTCATTTAATGAATGAGGCTTAGATCAGTTATTAGATAAGCCCCATTCATTAAGACGCAAACAAGGGCTTTTCATGTAAAATCACTAAAAGTAATTTAATCATGCTAAGTCCTAGACGACAACAACAAGGCAATTAAACTCTGGGCAATAATATTTTTAATGTTGGTTCGTTTATTTAAATATTTAGCTTTCATTAAAATCGCCTCCCAAAATTTAATTTAATACTTAGAATTATAAAAAAAGAACATTAGCATGTCAAGAAGTTTTTGTAATTATTTTTATCAAAGTTCTCAGTATTTTTTATTAATTCTATTGTTTTCACAGGCAAAACAAACGCACGCTGTTAAAGCGTGCGTTTTACTTACCAGACTTTTTTAAAATACTGCTTTTTTCCGCCAAAATACAACCATGATGCATAAAACAAAATAGCTTAAAATCATGAGCATTATTGGTAACCATATTTCATAATATGCTGTTGGCAGAACCTGATTAAAGATTTTTAGACCAAACAAAGCATCAAAGACACCAAATACCGCTGGAACTAAGAGCAACAGTCCCGTTCCATAAGTGCTGCTTTCCTGCGATACTTTTTGAGTCTTTAATTTTTGATCAGCATCCCGGTTTTTCTTAGCAAATTTTATTACCTCTATTATCAAAATAGCAAACAGAGTTGCACCAAACACAAATGCCATTGAGAAGCCCAAAATCTTCATTTCTCTGGTCATCCCCAGTGCCAGCTGATAAAGAGCGGCTTTGGAACTGCTGTAGAGTCGACTATAGGTAAGACTACTTTGAGCCTGTTTATGTTCAATTTTTAGTAAAAACGGCCAATCTCTATCAAAACTGTTTAGCTGTACCAAAGTCAGATATTTAGTATTGCCTTTAACCTTATTTAATTCTGCAGCTGAACAAAGTGCAATTGTTTTATCTTTTTGACTGCTATTAGGAACGAGTTCGCGAAAGCTGTTGCCTGCCAGAGAATTTTTATTCAATTGGTCTAACTTAATTAATTTGACTTGAAAATTGCGCTTGCCGGTGCTTTTGACGTACTTAACTGGATTATCTACCAATTCATTACGAACAAAATAAAAGTGCCCTTTTGTATCTTTATAATGGTATGTTTGTTGCTTTTTAATTTTTAGTTGCGCCACATCGTTTTTAATATTGGCGGTATTGCTGACAATTACGCCATCATAATAAGTTCCCCTCTTAATATCTTGAGAAAAGGCATTAAAGTCATGACTTAAAGCCAGAGCGCCCATAGTCAAGGCAAAGAGTATGGAAATGATAGTAAAAACACTGGCATAATGATGAAGTCCCAGCTGCGTTTTTCCTTTAGCTAACTTAATTTTGCTAAACCAAGTTGCAGGTACCAAGCTTAATAACGAGTGGCAAAGTAAATAAGTACCTGACACAATTGTGACAAAGGCTGCCAATAAAGTATTAAACAGATTTTGACTAGGCAAATTTAGTATAAAATAGCCGGTTACTACTAGTACCAATCCTAAAACCATTTCAATTATTCTTAGTCCTGAATGTTTTTGAAAAATTGTAGATGCGTCTTCTTTTGCAGCTACACTTTTTAAAATTGTTCTGGTTAGGTTATAAGTTACTATTATACCGCCAATCATTATTACAGCGGTCAGCAGCATTATCGCTTGTACGCCCCAACTTACCTGCAGAAAATCTTTTATGAAATTAAAATTTACCGCAGGTGGTTTTAGTAAGCCACTAAACAGCTTAATAATGAGGGAAGCAAGATTAAGACCCAAAATAATACCGGTTACTATCATCAAACCGCTAATAATGAGTGTCGCACAAAGTTCTATTAGCCCAATGCGCATATTTTTTAATTTTTGCATCAAGATCACCAAACTTTCTGTTTAGCTCCTTCAAGCAGACCACCTTTTAACTTAATTATAGTTAGCGCTGTCATTTTTCAAATGACCTGAACAGTTTCTTGAACATATTTTAATATTTGCTTTTTAAGCCATTATTCTTTTTTAAATATTGTTTTTTGTTAGTGTCGATTCTCTCCAGCTTGATTGCCATTTTTAAAACATTTTTCCTATCATCTTTCTTTATAATTTTTTCCTGGTCTAAACTTTATAAATAATCCATCTACAAATGCTTCATAAATATGATCATCTACTTTAGACCTAATTTTTAAATCTTCGCTTAACTTATCAAACATCTTTTCTATGTTTCTTATTAATCTAATTTGATCCCAATTGGAATTAATTCACGTAATAATTTTGCTCCTTTTTCTTTACTCCTTTCTAATTATTCTTTGCTTATTAAGATTTTATATAAGCATATAAAAAACGTCATATTTAACTCTTACTGGCTTAATATGACGTTTTTAAATTTTATTTATTAGTAATCATTAGTTCTTCAAGTTCTTTACCATAACTGGGCATACCAGCAATTTTCACACTTGCAGTTATTGTTTGTACTTTATCAAGACACTTGGGATCTTGGTCATAATGATATTTGATTATATTCTCATAAGCTGGAGCAATAGTCTTATAAAAAAATATATCTGGTTTTGTTTTGATTTGTTTTTCACTACTAACATAAAATTCTGTTTCTTCAAATCTTTTGTTACGAATACACAAAATCATCATATTAATAATTATAGACAAAACTAACTTTTGAATATCAATGCTACTCGAGCCAATAAACTGACGTATTACTCTTTTTGAAATCAATAAATTACTATCTAAATCATAAAAACTCATAAGGTTGCAGTACAGTCTTAAACTATCAGAATTAAAATGAGAAACATCAAACGTTCTTTCTTTCAATCTATCTATAACGCCACTATCAATACTGGAAAGATTTTTGTTAATTATTGCAATAAAGATATCAATTATATCTAATTTATCTTCTTTATTTGGAAAATCACTTTCCGCAACAAAATTTCGTATTTGCTGCAGATCATGCACAGAATTTTGATAATACGCTTCATTAACCATTCTATCAATCTCTAGGTTCTCGTCATGTACGGTCTTCGCCTGGTGGTTTAACTTACCAAAAAAATCAGTTAATGAAATTTTGTTAATGTTTAATAACTCAATTAAATTATCTGCTGAAATGCTGCTTAAATTTTTTTCAACTTTTGCATAAAATGACGGGCTTACCACATCATTAACCCATTGCCTTTGTGTTTTCTTTTGCTGAATGCGATAGTCTTTTAGTAATTCACCAATTGTCATTTAAATTTCCTCAACTATTTGATTAACTATCAAATATTACACTTTTTAATTTTATTATAATCAAAAAATATAAAAGTATCATAAAATTAAAAATAAAGATTATATAATGCTGAGGTAAATTGGGTTATTATCTATCTGACTACGACAGGCTCTTATCGTTAAATTGGTATTGATTAAAATCAACAACTACATCATACTTTTGCAGTTCTTCTGGATCGTAATGATGAATAACTTCAACAAAAGTAAAGTTTGAATCAAAAATATATTGGTGAATTGCCTTTGATGAAGTTTTATCAAGTGAAGCATTAATTTCATCCAGTAATAAAATTGGTCGATTGGCTAAAATAGCCCGTGCCACCTCAATTCTGGACAATTGGCCACCAGATAGTTGATCTGCATTGTCACCTAATTGATAATCAAATCCCTTTTCTTTAATTAATTGTCCTAACTGTAGTCCTTGACATACCTCAAGAACTTTTTCTTTAGCTATATTGGCTCCTAGAGTTAGATTAAACCAAAGCGTATCAGAAAAAATAACTGCACTCTGGCTGGAATAGGCAAACAACTTAGTAAACGATCCTGCCGCTACTTCGTTATGATCAAGTATAATTTTTTTAGATTTACCATACTTACCATACATTAGAAACTGTAACATCGTAGATTTCCCTGATCCTGAGGGTCCGATGACCGCAACTTTTTGGCCAGACTTAATATCAAGATTAATATGTTGTGCTAATACCTTATCCTGACGCATTAAATCTAGGTCTTGCACTTGTAGTTCATTAAATGTAGGATCATTGGTTTGTTCACGCTCCACATTATCTGCTTTTTGTATATATTGCTTTATCTTTCGAACAATTGGCTTTGTAGTAGACAAATTATTTCGTTCTTGCAAAATTTGTAAAATTGGATTTACAAATGAATTAGATAATTGCGTTATTGCAAAAAGAGCACCTAAAGTAGTTTGACCTTTAATTACTAATGCAATACCAATTGCAAACGGCAATAAATAAGTACCCATAATTGCAATTGCATTAAGAAAAGCACTGGTATTAGTATTAAGCACATTCATCTTGGCTAATTTTTCTTCTAATTGGTTAACTTTATACTGATTTTGTTTAACTGCATTATCCTGCTTATCATATAAATTAAAGGTAGCAGTACCAGATAACAAATTTTTAGTTTGATTAACATATTTATCATTAGCATTTGTCCAAGCTTCTGCAGCATTTTGAATAGGCTTTTGGAAAAAGGTGGAAACAATTGTTGGTATAACCGAACCAATAAAAAATATTATTGTAAGCTGCCAATTTAGATACAAAGCGAATACCATAGCAAATACGACGGTGTATGAATAAATCAGAATTCCTATTTCAGCATCATAGCGATTTGTTTCCAAAAGTTTAAAATCATTAGTTAAAAAACCTAAATTAGAAGCATCTTCTTGCTCATCCGAGAGCATACCCCTCATCACTTTAAGCCTTAACTTAGTATTGACCTGCTTAGCAGCGTCTGCTTTAAGATAATCAAAAATTAAAGTGGCGACTAAAATTAAGATCAATAACAAAATATTTTTACCAAAAAAGACTGGAATAGCTGCAAAATTTTTAGCTGTTGCCAAATTAATTAACGAACCAACAATGTATGCTGTAACAATATTCTGCATACTGGAAATTAATCCAAAAATATTTAAACAAAAAAACTTAAAGTGCGAGTAGTATTTGTAAACCATGATTTTCTCCTTAATTTGCTTTAATCTCACTTTGCATGTAATGGAAAAATACCTAAATACTTCCCAATAAGTTTCTTTTCCATTACTACATGTAGAGTATTTACCTTCATATCTCGACCATGCTGTATGTTGATATAAATAATATAATTGCCTTTTTATTTTTATTAATAAAACTGTCATATTTGACATAAATAAGTTGGATATGACAAATCCAAAAACTAACAGAATTTATTTCCTATCCACTTTCACCTGTACCAAAGCAACTTAACATAATGCCATTATTATTAGCATCGTGTCTACATATGAATTAAGCAAGCAAAAAGGCAAGAAATTTTCATGAAATTTCTTGCCTTTTATTAAAAGTTAAAACTTTAAAACTATTTATTCGGCTCCGATAATTTAGGCCCAGCTAGATACTTGATATCTGACGCTTTAAAGAAACATCTAGGATTATCTGCCTGCTGATAATATAGCTCCTCTTTTTTGCTATCTGGATTAATTATTTTAATAGCCGTACTTACTGATACGCTTGTTCCCTTTCGAAGGAGTGTACCTGTAAATGCTTTGCCATCTTTATCATAATATTTTGCATCGTTTACAGCATATACTTGTGTAAAAACACTATAAAAAGGTAATAGCTGTCTTGGAGTGGTCTTAATATAGACATTACCAATAAATTCATCTGTACCCTTAATCCGGTATAATTTTTGTATAGCAGGTGGGGTATTAATACGTTTTGGACCAAACTCTTCTGAATTAGTTTCTTTATCTAGAACTATCTTTTGTCCACCACTTAAATATTTATCAAGCTGTTTACCTTGATTATCGTAAAGAGGTATTTTAGTTTGTGTTGACCAGAGCTTAGTAGTCACAGAAGCCTCATTAGTATATAAATCATTGCCATTTATTTTTGCAACATTGACAACTTTGATATAACCACCATGACCGATATTATAATACTCTTTACCTTTAATTGTTACATAAGGTAAATAAAACCAATTCCAGTTAATATCATGAAATGAATAACGTTCAGCCATTGCATCAGTTGTCGTTTGAACCTTACCAGCATACTGAATTGAGCTACCTTTTTGTAATAAACCGTTAGCTCGAAGGTAAGAATATACTTTTTTGCCTTTTTTGTTATAAATTCGTGTACGATGATTTAGTGTCAGTACTTCTTGATTTTCATCTTCATCTTGGTTAGTAGTTTGTGCTGCATGAGCTTGGTATCCATCTATTGCTACAGTAGATATAGAAGTCGCTGCCAATATTCCGGCTGCTATGCTAATAAATAATTTCTTTTTTCTCATTTTAATTACCTCTCTGTTAAAATTTTAATAGTTATTTTCTTTAATGTCTACTAATTCCCATTTATTTCAACATATATTATTCTTTTACAATTTATCCATTATTACGTTTAGTTTGAAGATCAAAAATAGCAATCATCCCTAACTAAGTTAGAAAAGACTGCTATAAAACTAGTAATTATAATTTAATCTAGCTTGTTTTGCGATCTTTAAAGATATAGAAAACGCCAAGCAACATAAACACTACTAGTAGTGTAATAAATGGTGGGAATAAGCGGCCAAATCCCTGTACTATTCCAAATCCTAAGAGGACTATTACAGAATACGAAAGCAAGAGTATCCCACGATTCTGTTTCACGAATTTAAAGAAGGGCTTGTCCTTATAGATCTTTGCAAGACAAAATGTTGCTATTAGAAAAGCTGTGTTCCCTATTATTTTAGACATAATTTCATCACTTTCTGTTAATCATGATTAAAGAACTGCTATGATATAAATTCCAGTAAGGTTGACATCCATATTAAAGATAATTGTGTAGATGTGTATCATCATATAGTCCAAATCATTTCTGACTTTCATAAAACAGGCTGAGCCAATGGCACTAGTTGTTCCTGTCTATTCGTTTATGCATTTAGTATATATTAAAATAATAAAAAAATAAAACGTTTAAAATAAAAAATTAATGTTTTAAATTTAATTTTTAACGTTTTAAAATAAAAAGTTAAAAATTCAGCTAGATCAATCGCTAATTTACATAATGTACATTAAGAGAAGTTGCTACGAAGCATAGTGCTACAAGGCTTAAAACTGCAGCAAATAATTGTTTGTGAAATTGAAGCAGTATAGCAAAAGGGAAGACTGTGAGTTCAATCTTTCCTTTTTTCATTTTTTCGTTATCTGGTAATTCACAATCAGACCAATTATAAATTCAAACTTTTACCATTTAATATAACTATACCTAATATTCAAAACAACTACTATATTTATTAATCATTATCAACTTTTATATTTTCATAAAAAACTTTTCTACCTTTTTACGATACTTTAGCATACCAATTAAAGCTAAGTTATTAATTATTATCTTGATGTTGTTCAAGTAGCAATCTTCTGGTTGACAATGATAATCAATCATATTTATGAGTAATGCTAATTCTTATAAAATACTGGTTTAGGCTCAGTTTCAATTTGTTCAGTAGTTTTAGACCAGCTACCATACTAAGAGGAATTCGTAAATTTGAAGCAAAAAAAGCAATAAAGAGGATATGACCGCCAAATTTAGGATAAATTTGGCGGTCACTTCATTTTAACTCCTTGCTTTTTATTTGCTTTCAAATTTTTCAAACTAATTATTGAGTACTGGTAGCTTTGATAAAATCTCCTCCTCCAGCTGCAACTTTATAAAATAATTCTGCTTTATTATTATCAGAACTAGTCATCTTTAAAGCCTTTGATATTCTGATTTCATCTCCTTTTTGACCAGGATGTCTCATTACTTTACCATCTTTATCATAATATGGAGTATCTCTTAAAATATATGCCAAACTATAGATGCTATACGTAGGCAATTCTTGTCTTACCTTTCCTTTAATATCATATTCTGTGATAAACTCATTAGTTCCCTTAATATGATAAAAATATCGTACACCTGGCAAAGTATCTATATCTACTTGTGCTCCAAAATCTGGTCTAGTGGCTTTTTCATCAACAATTATTTTCTGCCCAGATCTGATTGTTTTTTTAAGTGTTTTTCCATGACCATTATAAAGTGGAATTTTACCATTCGATTTCCCTGACCAAGCCTTAGTAGTTACAGTAGCGTTATTTACATACAGCCAATTTCCATCAACAGAATTAACATTTACAGCTTTTATATAGCCACCATGACCTATATTATAATATTGCTTGCCTTTTTTGTTATAGACACGAGTCTTATGATTCAAATACAATTTACCTTGCTTAGATTCTACACAAGAATCAATAGTTTGAGCTTGACTATTAGTTATAACAGTTATTACTAATGTTATTGTTAATATTACAACTATTAAACTAATAAATAATTTTTTGATATTCTTCATTGCAATTACCTCTCCCTGCTCAAATTCTAGTAGCTATCTTTCTGATTGTCTATTAAGGGCTACCTTTACTGTATCAAGTCAATTTAAGCATCATGTCTACATATGAATTAAGCAAGCAAAAAGTTAAAACTTTAAACTATTTATTCGGCTCCGATAATTTTGGCCCAGCTAGATACTTGATATCTGAGGCTTTAAAGAAACATCTAGGATTATCTGCCTGCTGATAATATAGCTCCTCTTTTTTGCTATCTGAATTAATTATTTTAATAGCCGTACTTACTGATACGCTTGGACCTTTTTGAAGGAGTGTACCTGTAAATGCTTTGCCATCTTTATCATAATATTTTGCATCGTTTACAGCATATACTTGTGTAAAAACACTATAGAAAGGTAACAGCTATCTTGGTTGCTACGAAACCTAAAGCTACACGGCTTAAAACTGCAACAAATAATTGTTTATGAAATTGAAGCCGTATAGCAAAAGGGAAGGCTGATTTAACAGCCTTCCCTTTTTTCGTTACCTGGTAATTTCACAATTAGACCAATTAGCCTATTTGCTACTTTTAATCCTTTAACTTTAAGCTGCTCCATGTGCTTCGTAAATTAATAAGAAAATCACTTTGATAGCAGCAGTAAATTAAAAACTTGTTTACTTGTCTTACAGGCTACCAATTAGAAGAACAGGAATATTAGCAAAAACTTCATTATCAATCCATTGCTTCAATTGAGTAATTGATTCTTGAGCCAATTTTTTATCTGAACCCTTTAATTTATTAGCCAATTTTTCGGCAGTGACTAGCTTTTTTGCTATTTTCTCTTTAGAAGTATTAGTGATCATTTCTACTTCGGTTTTTATTAATGGTTTAAGAGATTTTTTATGACCATTTACATTGTATGTCCCGGTTAAAAAATTAGTCCAAAACTTATATTTGCCATTTTGCGACACAATATGAACTAAAGAACCATTTTCTACTGATATAGCGCGATCTATTTTGAATAACATGTTTTTAGCGAAAACTTTTTTAGCATGCTTCAAACTATATTTTTTAAGTAAGCCATTTTTTCTTTGATACAATCCGCCATCAGTAGTAGCTATATTTTTAGCTAACTTGAAAACATAGCCAGCTTTAGTCAGTTTGTTAGACCATGTTTTATCAGACACACCCTGATTATTGACTACAGTATTTGTATCGCTTACGTCAGCTGCTTTAACAGGCACATAATTACTGCTTGTTGCACTAAATATCAAGCTTGCACCAAAAACAGCTGCAATTGCTGCTATACTAAGTGATTTTTTCATTTTTACCAACCTACTTTGATTTAATATATCATTTCTTAATAAATTAATATTTTAATAACAAAATTATATATCTTTAATTAATTTTGCTCAATCATTTACACCTATAAAAATAGCCTAAGACAAAATCTTAGGCCTCACTTTTGTACTATTAAGTAGTTCGTTAAGAATACCATTTACGATATTCAACACATCTCGAATTGTGGTAATTACAAGATACAAAAGAATTAGAATTAGAACATCAGACACGTCTTTTCACCACCTTTACGAGAAGTCAGTCAACTTCTCAAGATAGTGCACTAAACGCGGTAAGATTATTTTACGTCTTTTTCTATGTTGGCTAGTGTGACATCAGCTACTGTATTCACGGGCTCTAAATGATTGCCAAAAGTATATTTAGCAGTCGAAGCTTTCACAAAATTACAGTTTGACATCGATGAAGGTGAATCTAAAACTTCATAAAATAGTTCTGCTTTTTTATCTGCTGGAACCCATATATATCTTAATCCTGTAACCGAAACCGTATCACCTGAACTAAACCATGAATCGTCCGCAAATTCTCCTTTTATATTATAAAGATATGCGTCATTCACAAATCTTACATGCATGATATTAGTATACGGTATTAGTTGCTGACGAGGCTGCGTTTTAAGGTCGTCTCTTAAAACAAACAATTTTTTATTGTTTTTTATGCGGAATACTTCTAGAACTCCATTATCAAGCATATCAATTTTAGTCGTCCCTGCTAGTTCTTCTCTATTACTGCGACGATCAACCACTAGTTTCGTACCCTTTTTGACATATTTATTGGTAAATTCACCTTTATTATTAACAAGATTTGCTTTTGTAAAATCTTTATCAGAAGAAAATGGCGATGATGCTATTGTAACAGTAGCATAATTAGTAAATAACTTATTTCCATTGATACTATCAACATTTATAGCTTTAATATAACCGCCATGACCGATGTTGTAGTATTGTTTACCTTTAATTGTTTTATATGGTAGATAATACCAGTTCATATCTTTGTCATTAAAGGAATAACGCTTGGTATCTGGATCAGATAGGGCTTTAATTTTGCCAACATATCTTACTAAAGCACCCTTTTTTAGCAGCCCATTCGTTTTAAGATAAGAATACTTTTTCTTACCCTTTTTGTTATAAACACGAGTCTTATGATTCAAGGTTAGCTTGCCTTGCTCAGAATTTACATTTGACGTAGTAGTTTGAGCTTGATCAATATTAGTTGTAGTAACTGCTAATGATGTTGTTGTCAATATTCCAGCTAATAAGCTAATAAACAATTTTTTGTTAATTTTCATTGTAATTACTCCTTTATCCTTAAATTCTAATAGCAGTTATTGCATGTATTTATGAGTGGATAATATTCTTTAGAAATGCCAAAAAATCAGCAAAAGCAAACTAATTAGCTGTGCCAAAGATGACAGATCTCAATTTTATCTTGTTTAGATAATTTAGACATAAAAATACCCCCAAATTTGTCCTAAATTTTGAGGTCACTTCAAAATCAAATATGACAATTTTAAGTTTATTTATTTGCAACTAAAAGCTCTTCTAACTCCTTACCATAATCTGGCATTCCAGCTAATTTGATACTTTTAATTATTATTTCTGTTTCATCCAGATATTTTTTATCGTGATTATCTTGATATTTAACTATATTATAAAATGCCGGTATCAGCAGCTTATAAAAGAAAACCTCCGGTTTTGTTTTTATTTGATCCGCATAATTAACAAATTCCTCAGTTTCTTCAAATCGCTTATTTCTAATGCAAAAAATCAGCATATTGATAATGATAGCCAAAATTTTTTCTTGTATTCTGACACTGCTTGATCCAACAAGCTGTTTTATTATCCTTTTAGATAGCAATAAGTTGCTATTCAAATCATAAAAGCTCATGAAATTACAGTACGTAATTAAACCATCTTCATCAAAATTAGAAATATTAAAAACTTTTTCTTTCATTTTGTCTATAACTTCTTTATCTAGCATTGTAAGGTCTTTACTAATTACCGCAATATAGGTATCAATAAGAAGTAATTCATCATTTTTATTAGGCAATTCACTTTCAGCAACTACATCTCGTATTTGTTGCAACCCTTTTTTTGAATTTTGGTAATATGCTTCATTAATGAGTCGATTTATTTCTAATTCTTGTTGATTAATCGACTTATCTTTTTGATTTAATTTACTGAAAAAATCAATCACTGGAATTTGATTAGAATGTAGTAATTCAATTAAATCTTCGGCAGAAATTCGACTTAAATTTTTCTCTACTTTCGCATAGAATGAAGGGCTTATCACATCTTTTGCCCATTGTTTCTGCGTCTTTTTTTGACTTATCCGATAATCTTTTAGCAACTCCCCAATTGTCATTTAATTCCTCCTAGTTTTATGCTGTCAAATATGACATTCCTCTCTTTTTCATTATAGCCAAAATATATCGTTAAGTTATGAAAAGAGGTAAAAACATGAACATCTTTTTAAAAAATAAAAACTACAGAAAATTTACCACCATAACTGGTACAATCAATGTTAATTATGCCCTGTACGGTGTCCTGGGACTTAGTTCAATCGTCTTCACTGTTGCTTAAACTGAAATTGCATAAAAATTTACTGATGTTTTTACCTAAAAAATCCAGACCAATCCAACATAAATTATTGGAAGCTATACCAATTTTTTGCATACTAGGGATAAAAGCGTTCTCCATTTAAGATTTTGTGAAATTAAATTTATCCACAAGAAAAAGCCCAAAATATTGGGCTTATTTTTTAATGAGATGTTGCGTGAATTCCCACCAATTAAAGAGTTACTAGTTTAATTTTGAAGACTCATTTCAAAATCCATTCTTTTTATAATTATTTATTTGTGAGTACAATTTTTTGATATAACGTAACTGTTAACAAGTAATAACCCAGATAAAGCACAATAAATATTGTGAATGGAATCCAGATATTATGGTATGGAGATATCAGCAATGTTTTAAACAGTTGTAAGCCACAAAGGACATCTACTATGCCTAAAATAGCAGGCATGGTGAACAAAGTACCAATTTCTTTTCTGATTGAACTGAGCAATAATTGTGGCCTGGCTCCAATTTCATGTAGCATCTGGTAGCGCACCTTGTCACTGGCGGCACCACTTAAAACTTTAAACATTAACGTCGAAGCGAGCATAGTCAGAAATGCTATTCCTAAGAAAAAGCCCATAAATTCAAACGCACTGGTAAAACCAATCATATTGCTATAGTTATATGATTTTGAAGAAAGGTAAATATCTTGGTAATTGCGATTTTCCCTTAGTTGCTGTTTTTGAATTTGTTTAATCACTGGAAAATCATGGGCAAAGTCTTTGACATTAATATAACTAACAAATTTTTTCTGACCACCAAGTGTATTCCACCTTTGTTGTGAAACTAGCTTAATTTTCTTAGGAATACCATTTGGCACCATTTGGCTAAAAATGCTGTTGGCAGCTGTTTCTGGTTTATCCAGTTCGGCAGTAACCAGTGTTTTCACTTTATATGTAGGTAAATTGTCTTGATTGTCATGAAAATAGATTTCTATTTCTTTCAGCGGCTGTTTTTCAAATTCCGTGCGGTTAAAGTAGAGGTGCATCCCCTTTTCTTTGTAGTGATAAGTCTGCTTATTGGTAATGGTTAATTTTGCTTCTGCTTTTTTAACTGCTGGTGTCTTACTAACAATTGTAGCATCATAATAAAAGCTTTTTTGCGTCTCATCCTTCATGGAGCCAAAATTAAGTCCCACGGTAATTGCACCTAGAGCCAAGGCAAACAGAATTGAAATCATAGTTAATATCTTGGTGTAGCTTTGCAAACGGAATTTCAACTGACCAAGAGTAAATTCATTAATACCACGATATGAAAAAGATTTTTTATTAGGTAAATAATTAATAATAGCCGTAAAGACACCATTAAAGACGAAGAAAGAACCAGCAATAATTGTTACTAAGGCGGTGGGAATAAGAAAGTAAATATATCTGGTGGACAGAGTCATCACATAGTAACCGACAGCCAACAAAAGCACACCGCAAATTGCTTCAATTCCCCGCAAAACTGGATGATGATTAAGATTAATGGGATTTTGATCTTCGTGTAAAAGATCAATTACCGGAGTATGTGTAAGTTTGTGCACATTGCTCAGTGCACCCAAGAGAAAAATAATAACAAAGAAAAGCAGTGTCCCTATTATTGCGCTGGGTAATATTGCTTTAAAGTGAGTAATTTCTAGCCCTAACTTACCTACCAGCACCTTGGTAACTATTGTGGTCAACCCAAGCCCCAGTAGTATTCCCAGCAGAACTGCTAAAAAGCCGGTTAACAGAGTTTCACAAAAAATTAGTAAGCCAATACGCGTGCTTTTGACACCGAGCATCATATACATGCCATAGTCATGCTTACGCATGCTTAACAAAAACGAATTGGCATAAACAAGATAAACCGATGTAATGATCACCAACAAAATAATGCCAAAGGTAAAAATATATGTCAGGTATGCCGTTCTACCGTAGACATCTTTACTAATAAATACAGGGTTAGTAGCAATTGACAAGAACATGTAGAAAATCATGCTGGCAACAATTAAACCAGAAAATAATACCAGATAATCTTTTAGTCTATTCTTAATCCCCGTCACAGACAGTTTCCAAATCATTACTGCTCCTTTCTTTAATTAAAAACAAGAATCTATTTACTGCTCCAATTTTACTCACGTTCCAGGACGATTTTTTCATATAGTTTTACGGTTAATAAGTAATAAATCAGGTATAGCACGATAAAAATTGTAAAAGGAATCCATAAGTTCTGGTATGGGTGTGGCAAGAGCAACTTAAATAGTCTCAACCCAAAGAGCACATCGATTACGCCTAATACGCCGGGCAGAAGAAACAGCACTCCAATTTCATTTTTAATAGATTGACGCAAAACTTTTGCCCTTGTGCCAATTTCAAATAACATTTGGTAACGAACCTTGTCACTAGCTGCGCCACTTAAGACCTTGAACATTAAGGTTGAAGCCAGCATGGTCAGGAAAGCGAAGCCTAAAAAGAAGCCCATAAATTCAAAACCGCTGCTGAAATTCTTGATTAACTGGTAACTGCCTGCCTTGCTGGAAGTATAAATATACGAATAAGCAGAATTTTCCTTCAGTTGTTGTTTCTGCAATTTTAAGATGGTGGGGAAATCCTGATCAAAGTTTTTCACTTTTACAAAGCTGACAAACTTGTCTTGTCCTTTTTTCTCGGTCCATTTTTTAGGTGGAACCAGGCGAATAATTTTAGCAATACCATCAGGAACCATAGCGCCAAAGGCATTATTAGCGTATGTTGCTGGGACATCCAATTTTTCAGTAGGCAAATTGACCTTCTTGTATGCCGGTTTGCCATTTTTCATGTAAAACTTGACGTTTTTGACTAAGTTATTGTTAAATTCACTGCGGTTAAAATACAAATATTTACCCTGTTCTTTATAATGATAAGTTTGCTCACGAGTAATCGTCAGTTTATTTTTAGCCTGCTCAACTTTGGGAGAGTCACTGATAATAGTAGTGTCATAATAAAAATTGTCTTCAAGTTGCTCACTGAGCGTGCTGAAGTTAAGCCCTACAGTAATAGCTCCAAGTGCCAAGGCAAAAAGCAATGAAACAACTGTCAAAATTCGCGTATAATCATGCAATCGAAATTTCAACTGACCTAGAGTAAATACCCGAATGCCATGATAAGAAAAGCTTCTGCGGTTAAGCAAAAATCCGATTAAGGCGCTGAAAAAAGCGTTAAATGTGAAATAGGAACCAGCGACTATTGTCACCAGCGCTGCTGGAATAATAAATAAAATAGCACCGCCTGGAAGACCCAAAATAAAGTAGCCTGCAGCTAAAAGTAACAGACCAAGTATTCCTTGAATCCAGTGCAAGACCGGCCGGTGTTTGTAAGCAACTGGCTTTTGGTCATCGCGTAATAGTTCAATTACTGGCGTCTTGGTTAATTTACGGACATTTTTCAAAGCTCCGAATAAGAACATGATAATGAAAAAGATAATCGTCCAAATGATAGCGTTTGGTAAAACAACAGCAAAATGTTTCACCGTCAACCCTAAGCGAGATATCAACAGCTGTGACACTATTGCAGTCAGACCAAATCCGAGCACAATACCCACTAGTGTAGCTATAATGCCAGTTATTAGAGTTTCCAAAAAAATTAATAACCCAATTTTGGTACTCTTAGCTCCCAGCATCATGTACATGCCGTAATTGTGTTTGCGCATGCTCAACAAAAAAGAATTGGCATAAACAAGGTAAACCATGGTAATGATTATCAGCAAGATAATACCAAAGGCAAAAGTGAACCGAACATAGTTACTTGGTGCTGAAATATCATTTTTGATAAAAGTAGGATTAATTGTGATTGTAAGGAACATGTAAAAGATCATGCTGGCAACAACCAAGCCGGAAAATAAAACCGCATAATCTTTAAAACGACTTTTGATTCCCGTTAAGGACAACTTCCAAACCATTTTAGTTCTCCTTATTCGTCAGTATCTAAGTGGTCGATTAATAGATGGTAAAATTCTTGTCTGGACTGACCGTTTTTCAACATTTGCTCACCAATCTTGCCGTCTTTAATAAATAAAATACGACTGGCAAAGCTGGCAGCAAACGGATCGTGCGTAACCATCAGAGTGGTAATACCATCGTTTTGATTCAAATCAGCCATAGTATAGAGCAATTCGCGGGCGCTCTTTGAATCTAAGGCACCCGTCGGCTCATCGGCAAGCAAAATTGCAGGTTCATGTACTAACGCCCTGGCAGCTGCCACTCTCTGTTTTTGCCCACCTGATACTTCAGCGGGATACTTGGGCAAGATTTCTTTGATGCCTAGTCTAGTTGCAATTTTGTCAACCAGCGGATCAATTTTTCTGGGAGAAATACCCCTTAAACTTAAAGGCAAGGCAATATTTTCACGATTAGTTAAATTTTCCAGCAAATTAAAGTCTTGAAAAATAAAGCCGATTTGCTTACTTCTAAAGTCAGCTAATTGATTGGCATTTAAAGTGCTGTTATCCTCATGGTTAATAAAAACATTGCCTGTTGTCGGTTTGTCCAAAGTTGACAAAATGTTAAGCAAAGTTGTTTTACCGGAACCAGAGGCGCCCATAATGGCTACAAATTCACCTGAATTAACCGCGAAATTAATACCTTTGAGAGCCTGATACTGCTTTTCGCCACGCTTGCCGTATGTCTTAGTAACTTGGTCTACTCTTAAAATTTCAGTCATTTGTAAGATCCTCTTCGCAATACTTCTGTACTATTTATCTAATACACTAATTCTATTACTAACTTTTGTCAATAAAAAAATAAGCCTTTCCGATTTTGAAAGACTTATCTGAATACTTTTTCCTTGTTTTTAGCGGTCAATTAAAAATATTAAGTTTTTCTTAAAAACACTTCTATTTTCTTAGCCTACTCTGCGTAATACCTTGTTGAGCGGCGTCACAATAATTGGCGTCACAATTGCAGTGAATACTGCCTCAACCAGACCATTCAGACCTAGGGCAATTATTAACGCTGTAATTAAAGGCGTCCCCTGAGCGAAGCTGCCCAAATGGCCTAGCAGTTTGGCAGAGTTGCCCATGAAAACCAGACTGGTTAATAGAATTACAAAAACAGTGTTAGTTAAAGAAGTCACTGCTCCCGCAACTGTGTAGCTTACTTCTTTAATGCTATTTTTCTTTTTAGCAGTTAATTTTCCAATCAGTCCTGGAAAAAGACCCGCCAAAACACTAGGAATTACGGCAATCGCAAAGTTTTGAAAGAGCATTAAGCTGACAATATCCCCAGGTTGCGTATATGCCTGCACCATACGCGCAATACCCCAGAAAATACCAAAAAATGTGCCGGCAATTGGTCCCATAAGCAAAGAATAAATGGAAACAGTCAAAGGAATAGTAGTTATAGCCGGCAAAGTTGGCAATATGCGAATATAACCGATATTAGGAATGAAAGTTTGCAATAAAAAGATTGCGACAAATATGGCAGTAATAGCCAGGTTCTTAGTTTCTTTTCTGCGCATTTGCGTCCTCCTTAAAAAAACACCTTGCTATTATATTGCTTAGAATTATTTGTCGCAAATATTATCTCTGCTAAGTATTAGTTTTAACAATAATTACTTCAATAAAAGCTATATTTTAAATCCTTTCTCTAAAACTGATCCAGACTCAAAAAAGCGCTTGAATTTTTCAGCTTCCATAAGTAATTTTTCCCGATTATCTACCTGTGAAAGCTTATAGCCGACAAAATATGGCGAAGCTGTGTAGCGCAAAATCAATTTCGCACAAATCCCCTGATCAAAACGCGGATAAAAGAACAAATTGTAGGAGTCACAGCGACCATTGGACAAAACTTCCAGCATGTATTTAGCTCCGCTTTGAATCCAGTCAGACCAGTCATCAATACTTTTTTCGTCAAGCAGATTAAAATCTAATTCGATATAGCCTTGAATCGGATGGGTGCCAACGTTAACCTCCAGCCCGTTGTTGTTAAAAATACTAATGCCTTCAAAATTATTGGGCTGCAGATACTTATAGCCGTTCATCTTTTTCAAGCCAACAATTTGCATGTGTGGGTGCTCAAGTGATCCTCCAGAATTTTTGCCAAAATTCTTGTACCACAATACTGATCCGAACTCAGGTGAATCATTCATTTGCTTAAAACATGACAGTGAAAAGCGCATCAAAGCCCGATTATATTCAGGTGAATAGGTAGTGATATCTCCCGCATGTTTATTAGATTCAATCAAAACTGTCTGAACAGTATCCAGCAATGTGGGATATTTGTTATCAAGCCAAATCATCCCTCCCTGCCTTTTTATAATATTAGTCAGTTCCGCCACATTACAAAAGGGACAACCAGAATTGTTTTTCACTTTACGGTAAGAATTAGGCTTTTCTTTAGCTATGTTAACATCAAACACTAATGGATCATTTTCCATTGGGCAATCCCTCCTAAAAAATTTTCTTAAATCTTGCATTTTACTAGAGCCGCAATAGATGGTAAACTGTAACCGCAATTATTTTTTAAAAAATTCCAACGGTGGTAGAACTATGCAATCAAAAAGAAATTTAAAAAAATACAATAACCGCAATAATATGTTTCTGATTATTATCGGAATAGTTCTGATTTTAGCAGTTATATTTGGCGTGGTTCTATATAATAATCACGTTGAATCGCAAAAGCAGGCTAAAGCATTCGCTATTAATCATTTTAACCCTAATGTTAATATTTATGGAGTTGAAGTTGGAAACTTAACAATTAATAAAGCAACAGCCAAGATTAATCGGAAAGCCAACAATATCGTTTCCCTAGAAAATGGTAAAGTTGCAATTGAACGCGATCCTAACATTGATACGATTAAGAAAAAGGAAGTTGCGAATTACTTTAATAAGCAGCATACAACGATGCCAGATAAGCAAAATTATGAATACCGCAATACTGATTTAGATGCTGCCAATAAAAAACTGCAGGCTGTGAGTCACGCTGTGGTCAGTTACCATGTAGCCGGCAAAGACTATCAGCTTAAAGCTCAAAGTCTGATTAATCAGGTAATTTACAAAAAAGGCAAATATTCGTTTCTTAATTCAGAAAATTTAACAGCAAAACTCAATAAAATTGATCAGGAAGTTTCAACTATTCACCAAAGCTACAAGTTCACTGTGCCAAAGGGCAACAAAGTTGCAGGAACCAAAATTACCGTCAAAAACCAAAGCTATGGCTGGGGTGTTCATGTCAAAAGAGCTCAAGCCGCTGTCGAACAAGCATTTTTAAACGGGACTAAAAATCTTGATGGTAAAGATTACATCTATGGCCTGGGTTATAGTACTTATGGCTTAGGCTATGATAAAAACAATCATGGCATAGGAAATAACTATATTGTTGTTTCACTTAAAAAGCAGGAAATGTGGATTGTAAAAAATGGCAAATTAGTCGTACATTTGAATGACATTGTCACTGGTACGAGAGATGGCGTTAAGGGTAATCGGACTCCGCAAGGCGTTTGGTACATTCACTATAAGCAAGGTCATGCTGTATTGCGCGGACGCAATAACGACGGCTCTAAATATGCTTCACCAGTCAGATACTGGATGCCGTTTACTTTAAGTGGTTGCGGCTTCCATGATGCGAGCTGGCGCGGTGATTGGAGTAAAAAAGCATATTTACGTGGGGGTTCTCACGGCTGCGTTAATATTAAGCCTAGAGAAATAAAACAAGTTTGGCATAATGTAAGCAAGCATGAACCGGTAATTGTATATGATTAAGTAATTTAATAAGAAATTAAAGGACAAGAATTTAAAAAACTTGTCTTTTTTGTTATGCAAAAACCTGTTAACTTAATATCAAGTTCACACTCGCTTTAGTTAACAGGTTTTGCAATTTTAAATATTAAATAATTTTTACTTATAAAGCTTCCTTAACAGCCTGATTGACGGCATCCTTTTCAGCATTAATCACGTCAACCTTGGACTCGATATTCTTGGTATCCATTCTGATCTCACGACCAAGCCCCGGCTGATCAACCTTTGGCTCAAAGAATTCTTTGAATTCTTCCAGTCTCTTTTCAGTATGGAAAATGTTTGAAGCCACAGTAATATAAGTGGTAAATTCCATATCACCACCGACTGTTTTTTCCAGCCATGACCATTGGTCCCGTAACCAGTCCCAAGCAAATTGTTCGCCTTTTGGATTAGCTAAGACATTCGCAAACCAAGAGCGCAAATCTTGAGGCTTAACAACTGCAGCATTCTCAAAATTCTCAATAAGTTCCTTGATTTCAGATGGATTCTTGGTGTTGGTAATACCATCAGTAAGATCGTCCTTATAGTTAGGATCGATGGCAGCTTGATATTCTTTCAGCAAACGATCAACTAGACCCGGCTTATTATAGTTTTTAACTTCATTCATTAAAACATATGGTCTAACTGAAGCATCAATTTCGTTTAAGTTTTGATCGTGCTCAACAAAAATTTGGTGACCATCTTTTATCACAGCAGAATTATCGGCATACAAAGCTAAGGCTATTTCTAGTGGTCGAATTCTCTTATCATCATCTGTATCAGAATCTTTTGCTTGCCAACCTAAACGTTTAACTTGCTCTTGGGTTAATTTATTAACAAACGCCTTCAAATCTTTTTCTTGAGCTGAATCAGGTGTAACAAATTTAAATAATGAACGGATACTAGATAACAAGGCACTAATGACAATGTATGATTTAGAATTCGCAAATTTCGGCAGCAACGGTACAATTTCAGCGTATGAGATTTGCTTGCCTTCTGCTAAAAGTCCTAAATCTTGCAATAATTGTAATTGATCTACCGGTTTAAGCTGATCAAATTCAGCCATAATATCGTTCATCAAGGTTTCATCATAATTGACAATGAAATGTGAACTATTGCCTACGTTTACACGCAAAGCGTGACCAGCTGCACTGCGTAATTCTTTGTAATCTCCCAAATCCAGTTCACGTTCAGACATAATCTGCGGTGCCTCAAAGTTTGCGTTCAAAGGAATAGCCCACTTGCGCCCAACTTCTTTGCCTTCACCAACGAAGAACTGCTTTTGGCTCAAAATTAAGTGACCAGCTGTGTTTACTTTAGCGGAAACAACAGGGTAACCGGGTTGGTCAAGCCAAGTATGCATGATCTTACCAATATCTAAATCAGTGGCTGTCGAAAGAGCATTCCACAAGTCATCACCCGTAGCGTTGCCATATTGGTGCTGCTCAAAGTAATACTTAAGTCCCTTACGCAAAGCATCGTCTCCTAAGAGTGCCCGTACCATAACCAGCATTCTTGAACCTTTAGCGTAAACAATCGCACTATCAAAAATCGAATCAATATCAGCTGGATGCTCCACATTAACGTGAACAGATTGGACACCATCAGTGGCATCACGTTTTAAAGCTGCTGGCACTTCAGAAATTTGATAAAGATTATCCCAAACATGCCAACTCGGCTCCAAAGCATCAACTGAAACATATTCCATCATGTTGGCGAAACTTTCATTGAGCCATAAGTCATCCCACCACTTCATGGTAACTAGATCGCCAAACCATTGGTGCGCCAATTCGTGAGCGATAACTGTTGCCACATACGCTTTCTGATAAGGAGTAGCATTATCAGGATCAAGCAAAATTGCGACTTCACGGTATGTGACTAAGCCCCAGTTTTCCATTGCTCCGGCAGAAAAGTCAGGCAGCGCTAATTGCCAAGAATGTGGCAGCGGATACTTGGTTTGATAAAATTCTTCGTAAAATTCAATTGCCCGTTTTGCGATATCCAAAGCAAAGTCTAGTTCCTTTGCTTGATGTGCTTTAGTCGCAAAAACTCCTACTTTAACGCCGTCTTTGGTTTCGGTGATCTTTGATTGTAATTCACCAAAAGCAAAGGCAATCAAGTAGCTGGACATTCTAACGGTTTGCTCGAAGTAGTGCACGCCATCTTTAACTTTAACTTCCGGCATGTTGGCAATCGTAGTTTCACCTTCATGCTCATCATACTTAAGTGCTAAAGAAAAAGTAGCTTTGGCTTCTGGCTCATCAACACATGGGAAAGCCTGACGCGCAGCTGTTGTTTCAAATTGAGTACCGATAATCTGTTTTTGAACACCATCAACTTGATAGTATGACGGATAAATTCCCATCATAGAATCAGTCAGCGGTGCCGAATACTTAATCTCAACTGTGACTTTACCGGTTTGACCCAGTTCAATAGCAATAGCTTCTTTGTCCTCATTGACAGTGAACGGCACATCCTTGCCTGCACTGGTAACAGAAGCAATTTTCATATACTTCTGATTAATTAAAATAGTATTTTCGAGTGCCTTACCTGTAATTGTTGAAGTACCGTTAATAGTTTTCTGTGCCCGATTAATGTCTATGAACAAGTCATAGTGTTTAGGGTGAAAAGTTTCATAAAAATGTTTAGCAGCCATATTTACCTCCTAAAATAATAGTTACTATCAATTTTAACAGACATATATGGAAATAACATGATTTTTCATAGCAGTAGATATTTGCTCTACTTTTTTCAATAGTGGCAGAATTATTAAATTTCTAAAAAATATTGTAAGAGTTGCGTGTTCTTTCTGTAACAACAATGACATATTGACTGTGTATGATTATCCATAGAATTAATATAGTTAATTGTGGGGATTGAAATATATTGAAGAACAGTAAAAGTTTAATACTTAAGTTAATTACAGCACTGGCGCTTTCATTTAGTTTTGTCACTGCTATAAATATAGAAACAAACAATAATAACTCGTGTACACAAACAGTACAAGCTGCTCGTAAAAAGTCAAAAGCTGAACGCGCAGCTAAAAGATGGATTGCCATGCGTGAATCAGGTGGTAATTATTACGCGCGCAACGGTGTTTGTTATGGTAAATACCAACTAAATATTGCTTACCTAAACGGTAATTACTCTAAAAAGAACCAAGAAAGAACGGCTGACACATACGTTTACGGTCGTTATGGTTCATGGGTTAACGCCAAGAACTTTTGGTTAGCCCACCACTGGTATTAATAAATATCTCTTTAATACAAATATCCCATTATAAAAAATAGCCTAACTAATTGTTAGGCTATTTTTTATATGAATTTAGATGTTAAAACAAAAGAAATTTAATTTTCTTCATTATGAGTCTTTGACAAGAACGGTGCCAAGGTCTTCAAATCTGGTCCCTTACCGCTTGGAATATTTTCTGCACGAGAGACAATAATTGGATTAAGTCCTGTGTGAGTCAAAATATAGAATTTATTTTCTTCTAATGCCTTGAACACAATTCCAGGTATTTTATCTATTGGCATGCCCGTCACAATATCTTGCTTAGCACGTTCTTGACCTTCCTTAAATGCTTCACTTGAATAGTAAGGATCATTCTTATCAGTGTATTTAGCTGGTCTGTGATTTTCAGTATGATATAAGTCTGTCTGGACAAAGGCAGGACAAAAGACGTGCATGCTAATGTTAGCTTTTGCCACCTGCATATCATATTCTACTGCCTCAGTCAGTCCCACAGACGCAAACTTAGAAGCAAAGTATGATGGCATTGAAGGACTGGCAACTAGCCCAGCAATTGAAGCCACATTAATAATGTCACAATGATCTTTTTGTTTACGCATAATTGGTATTACGCGTTTTAATGCCCAAACCTGACTCATTAAGTCAGCATGCAAAATCCATTCCCAATCACGAGTAGGAAGTTCACAAATACCACCAGGTACCGCAATCCCAGCTGAGTTAATCAATAAATCAATTTCATGATATTCAGCTACTGTCTTTTTGACCATGGCATCAACTTCATCTTCATCGGTTACATCAGTAGTAATGCTAATAACTTCCGCGCCTAAATCTTTAATATCAGTTTCTGCCTTGCTCAACGCTTTATCATCTATATCAGCAATAGCAAGTTTCATCCCTCTTTTTGCTGCTTCTAATGACAATGCTCGTCCAAATCCGTGCGCTGCACCAGTAATTAGTGCAACTTTATCTTTAAATTCTTTCATGTGCAAGCCTTTCTATTTAATTGTTCAATACTGAACTAACTTACTTACATCATCAATATTAAGCGCTTACTGTATAAATAAAAATATATAATATTCACAGTTTGTTAGATATTTAACAATTTCGCATATCTATTAGGCAAATTAGCTTTTATGACTTTGATCAGCCATCTTTAAACAATGAACTATTACATCTTTTTGCGTTCTGCGAAACATATCTCTCATTTCCTCTGGAGTCTCTTTTTGTCCATTATTAAGCCAGTCAATAATTATTTCTGTAAATCCACCAGTAAAGAAATGGGCTATAAAGTCACGGTCTTTCTGACTTACATGTAATTTTTCTTTGCTTATTACTTCATCAATATAGCCAAGAAGTATACGATTTTGTGGTTCCCTAAAAATTGCATTAAATTGTTTAATATCTAAATTTTCATAAATGGCTCGTCCCAAGGTTGGATTAACAGCAAAATATTGAAAAATTTGATATAAATCATCATACCATTTTTCATAACCTTTTGACTGCTCTAATAAATTAATTATCTCATCCTGGACAGTCCACTTGATTAAATCAGGTACATCCCTAAAGTGATAATAAAAAGTAGGTCTACTTTTATTAGTTAAAGTAAGTAATTCACAAACAGTAATTTTATTTAAAGGCTCTTTTTTGAGCAACTTCTTTAGTGCCCGCGCAAATTCTCTTTTTGTATTTAGTGAAATCTCTTTATTTTTCATTTTATTTGCCACACTGTAACCCAATAAGAAAAATTTCCAGCAATTATTTGTTACTTGCCACTATTTTCTTAATTTTTGCAAAGCGCTCATCCCACTCGTTAACAATTAAATCATCATATTCCTGCTTTAATAAAAAGTCGAGCAAGACTTTTTTATCAGGCCGGTCTAAAAACAGGTAGCTTTGCGGAATAACAATCTGGGGCAAAACAGTGCGCAACTGGTTAAGTGAAATCTTTTTAACAGCACAAGATTTTAAAATTGGAATAATACAACCATCATCTTTAGGCATAAAATAGTCATAAATTTCGTCATAATCATCATTTTGAATTTCTCGGCCTATCTGAGCTAATGTTGCCGCATTGTTGCGAATCAAAGGTGCGCATTTGATAAATAACTGAATTCCGCCATTATTGCCTGTTGTATAAACAAAGGCTTGAAAACTATCTTTAAAAAATCTCTTGCGATATTCAATTATTTTTTGACCCGTTAAAATTTCTTTGACATACTCCTCATGCAGAGAAATTAGTAAAGTAGGTAAAAACGGATCGTAAACTTCATCTTCTATCTGACACATTAATTATTTTCCTTTTCTTTGTTCTTAATTGTGCAAATACTTATGTTTATCATAAATATCTTCGGTTAAACAAGCAACTGAATATTTAAAATATCAGATTAGCAAAACTGAATTATTATAGACACAAAAAAACTGAGCTGCACTTCAACCATTGAAGTACAGCCCAGCTTTTCTAATCATCTTACGCTCTGTGTCTTAATAAATGAGCCTTTGCGGGTTCACCTTTTAACCAAGTAGCAAAGAATGCATAGCCGAAGACCATCAAAGCAACCACAGCTGCCAAAATAATCATATTATTATCGTTCAGCGAAATTGTCTGTTCCTCTTCTAGCAGATTCTTTGACTCATTAACTTGATTGCATAATCCAAAGAATAACATGATTAGACTGCTTAGAGTTAGTAAGCCATTAACTGCCGTTAAAATTTTCATTTTCGTTAACTTCAAAAAATCATGTCCTTTCTTTCGATTTAAATACCAGCATTATATACCCTTTAAAAATAAATGCAAGGCCTTTGCTTAAAATAATTTAAATTTTTTGTTTATAATATGAATATTATTATAATTTTATAATCAAATCTTCTAAAAACCGAACAAAAAGGAGTACAGCATCTGTACTCCTTTTATTGCCATTCACTGGCCAGCCATTCCTGTGCCAGTTCGAACCAGTGGGCAGCGTGTGGATTCTCCTGCCATTCTCTACCCTTAACCACCATGTCCTTGCGAGCTAAAGAAAAACCGTGACCACCACGATTGAATATATGGGCTTCACAGGGAACCTTCTTGTTATGCAAGGCTTCCACGTATTCAAACGTATTAGTTACAAGTACAACTGGATCATCCCAGGCATGGAAGATAAAAGTTGCCGGAGTATTTGCAGTTACACCTAATGAACTATCCTTAATAAATTCATCTTGGGGTACTTTATCTTGTTCATCTTCTGGAATATCAAAGCCAATTTTAGGCAGATTAATTAAGGGATAACCCAAAATAGTCTTATTAGGCAGAACTTCCGCACTCTTAAAACCAAACTCTTTTTGATATTTTGCAGAGTTAGCCATACTGTTGGCAAAACTGGCAACGTGACCACCAGCAGAAAAGCCGATTGTGACTATTTTATCTGGATCAATCTGATAGTCTTGCGCATGCTCACGAAAGTATTTAACAGTGCTTAAGACATCAAGCCCGGCATCTGGATAAATGTCACCTTCGTCTTGCACAAGGTTGTATTCCATGACCACGCTGTTAAAGCCGCAATTATTGAAAGCCAAGGCAACCGGCTCTCCCTCTCTTTTAGACAAATGGTCAAAACTGCCACCTGGAACTACTACAGCCAAAGGGTGTTTTGGAGTTACCAATTCACCAATTGAACCCAAGGTGTATGTGTGCAGATTGAACTTGCGCTGGTTAAAATTAGTTAACGTTAAATCATTTACTTTCATTTTCTTCCCCCACTTTTACCATATTTTTTGCTAAAAATGTTGTTGCTAATGGTACTGTTAATAATACACCAATTAGAGAGTACATTATAATCAAAGCCTCATTGACAAACATTTTTTCGTTTAATACCTCACCTAACGTATAATTCAAACGAATATACCATAAGAATAACGAAAGAAAGCTGCCGAACATCCCAAATAAAATAGTATTCATAGCTGTCCCCAGAACATCGTTGCCGATTTTAGCACCACTTGCTTTGAGATCCTCATATGATATATCTGGATTATGCTTTTTAATTTCTAAAAGTCCTGAACTCATAGCAACAGCGGATTCGGCTACAGCACCCAGCGTTGAAAAGATAGCTACCGCAACTGCAATTAAAGGATAGCTTAACCCCGGCATCTGGGACAATCCTACCAAAATTTCACCTGCTTCAGGTCCAAGACCAGCAGCTTGTGCCAACCATTCAAAACCCATAATTATTACACTAGTTGCCAGGCACACAATCAGTGAAGAATAAAAAGAGTTTTTAGCAACTTGATAATCATGCGTTCCTAAGAAAATAATGGTTACCAGTTTTAACGGGACAAAAATTAAAATCAGAAGTGGAATATTAATCCCCCAGGAAATCAGAATAGCAACTAAAATTAATAAGAAAGTATTGATTAAAACACTAAAGAAACTGCGAATCCCTGTTTCACCGCCAACAACAGTCATCAAGATTGCGAGCACAATTAGTAAGGCAGTTAAGGTACTCATTTTCTAATCCCCGCTTTCCGCTTTTTCTCTTCTAAAAACAGCAGGCTGCAACCCGTGGCAAAGACCACCGTCAAAACTATCCCAATTGCGGAAATGATACTTTGTGTGACTCCCAGGGAAAGGGTGAAGCCAAAAGTGGAACGCAAGCTGTTGTTATCCCGCAAATAGATAATCGTCATTGGCAATTCTTCTGACATAAAGATTAATACCAAAACGTTAATCAGTGGTCCCATTATTTCTTGTCCCATTGTGCGTCCGCTTTGAATTAACTGCTTGGCAGTTAAATCGACCTTAGTCTGGATCAATTCATAAAGACTGGAAATAATATCGGTGGCTTCGTCCATCACGGCTCCTAAAATACCCAGTAATGTTTGTGCCAAAAAGATGCCACGAGGATCCTGAGTCGCATAATCTCCTGTTTCATATTTAATTTCCGATTCTCCTGTCAAACGCATAATTAAGTAGCATAATGCAAAAGAAACAAAAGTGCCTAGAATTGTCGCCAACCACGTTGCCAGCATCTTGCGGTTAAAGCCTTGGACAACTAATAAACTAAAAAATGAAAAAACAATATCGGCTAAGCCAAATAATAAAACGATATAGGAGCCATTTAGCTTAATATCCAGCATAATCACAAGGTAAAAAATTACCCAGCTGAGTATCATCGATGCAATTAAACTAAACGACTTTTTACCTGAGACTGCCACCATCAGCGTGGACATTACTGTCATTGCCAAAACCAAAACCCAGTCTCGTTTAGGATCCTGAATAACCGGTTCACCGTGTTTGACACTGACAAACAGGCGCTGACCTGCACGAAACTTTTGTGTGACTAACTGTGATGGATAATACATGTTAGTGGTTTCGTAGGTTTGACCCTTGAATTTACCAGACAAAACTTTTAAATGAAGAACTTGTTTTCTGGTTTCATCCTTGTTGCCGTAAACATCTGTACTTTTTTCTTCCAAAGTATCCTTGATTTTACTGTCCGTGACCACAGCTACATCATTTTTAGAATAAATATCTGTTGCAAAATAGGTGCAGGTAGTTAAAATCAACCCCACAACTGCTATTAATACCGCAAATAAGTAGCGTTTTTTAATTTTTTTCAATCAAATCATTCCAATCGATTTATACTTACCTACTGTAACTTAAAAACAGTTATCAGACATTAATTTTAAGCTAAATTTGTAAAATTTAAATATTATAAAAACGACTTTTAACCAAAAGTCGTTTTTTATGTGCCTACATGTCCAAAAACCGTTGCCACCAGTGAGTTTTTTCCGGTTCGATCTGCATATCTGCTAACGTGCGGTGGGCATTGGCATTTGCACTTTTTTCAGCATTTTCCTTAGCTTTGGCTAAAATTTCTTCATGCATCTGCTCACTTGATTTTCCTTCATCCTCGGCCACCTGAGCCCGTTTTTCGGCCGCGGTTAGAGGCTTTGTTTCTGGCATTTCCTGCACATCAGTTATGTCATCACCGTTATCGGTAACAATTCCTGAAATATCAGGTAACACGCTGAAGTCTTCTTCAGCATTAGTTTTTTTAGCTGCTGGTTGCTGTAATTGCTTTTGCTTTTTGAGCAGCTCTTTATTCTGCTTTTCAATATGGTTCAATTGCGTTTGCAAGTTGCTCAGCGCTATATTTTGCTGACCAATAGTTTGTTGCAAAGCATTCAGTAATTTCACCATCTGGGAAGTAGACATTACCTCCTGCTTTTTGCCATTATCCATATGCTGAGGCTTGTCTTTTTTGTCAGTAACAGCAAAAACCTGCTGTGCGGCTTCTTGCAAAGTTAAGCCATTATCCTGGGCTAATTGGTGAAAATCTTCGAGATCCTGCACATCCTGCTTACTGTATAAGCGCGCATTTTGCTTAGTCCGTGCGTAGTAATCCGGTTTACCAGTAACTTTTTCTACAATCAAAGAATATTTACGTAAAGTTGCAACACTAATGTGCAATTTCTTAGCCGTCGCGGAAGGCGCGGTTAATTCTTCAAAATTATGCTTATCTTCGCTCATCAGATATACTCCCCAGCACAATTAAATTAACCAATTTTGTGTAACAAGTTTTTCTTATGGTCAAAACGCTCCTGCGCTTTGACCATCAAACGGGTAATTAATTCCGAATAAGAAATTCCTGCTTCTTCAAAAAGTTTAGGATACATACTAATATTGGTAAACCCGGGCAAGGCATTAACTTCCGTTAAGATTACCTTATGATCACTTTCACGCAAAGTAGAATCTACACGGGCTAAGCCACTGCATTCTGTGACTTGATAAACTTTTAAGGCGTTCGCTCTAACCTTATCTACAATTTCTTGAGGTAATTTGGCAGGAATTTGCAAAGTAGTAGTTGAATCATCATCATATTTATTTTCATAACTGTAAAAAGTACCTGCCGCATTAATAATTTGTCCTACGCCGGAAACAATCGGCTTGTCATTGCCTAAAACAGCAGTTTCAACTTCTGTACCGTGAATGGTTTCTTCAATTAAGACCTTATCATCGTATCTAAAAGCATCAGCCAGAGCTTCATCAAATTCTTTTTTATTGGTAACATGATAAACTCCAACTGAAGAACCTTGATTTGACGGCTTAACAAAAAGATCACCGCCTAGTTTTGCACTCACTTTGTCATAATCACGTTTAACATTATTAGCATCTTCATATTCAAAACGCTTAATTGCGATCCAGTCAGCTACAGGAACACCAACTCGCTGTGCTAAAATCTTGGTAAATTCCTTATCCATGGTCACGGCAGAAGCCAGGACATCGTCACCAACAAAAGGCTTGTTTAAGATTCTGAACAGTCCTTGCAAACAACCGTCTTCACCTAAATTGCCATGTACAATCGGGAAGAAAACATCAATTTCCGGTAAATTCTTTAGTTGAATTAAATTTGAAATGTTGGCTACTTCATGCGGATTCTCAATAGTATATTTTGGATCCTTTAAGACTTTAAAAGAGTCTTCTTCACTGGCTAAATAGCCATCATTGGTAATCCAAATTGGGTGGACATCAAATTTATTTTGATCGATCGCTTTATAAATGTTGTGGCCAGACATAATTGAGACTTCGTATTCAGATGAATTACCGCCAAAAATTAAACCAACTTGTGTTTTCTTAGTCATTATTTTTACCTCTTAATCATTGTTTCTAACTTTTAATTATACGGCAAGAAAAACCCGAAGAACTGTAAATTAGACAATTTTTTAGGAATATTTTTTATTATAAGCAAAAAGTCTTGTATAAAGCAAAATCATAAAGCAAAAATTTACACTATATTAAAAATTGCTATTCGATTCCCAAGTTATTTCATACAGTTGATTGATTTTGGTTGGATGTTTGCCCAAAGCGGTGGGATCAAAGGACTGATGATAGGCTACGGTTAAGTAAAGATCATTAGTGGTAGCTAGTTGAATGCCCTCAAGCTCAGTATAATAGCCCGGAATTCCCATTTTACTTTCATTGGCTAAATTTACCAACTCCCAAAATGCAGGGTCAACTTCTCCCCAAGGAATTTTAACAATTTTTCTATTTTGACCGAGCCTGTCGTCTGCAAATTGACTGGAAACATAGATTGTGCGGTTGTTGTCAATAGCAAAGCCTTGCAGCGAACCAACTAACCCAGCTCGTCCAGAAAATTGTGGTATTTTAAAAGCGGCTATACTTTTTATTGTTCTGATATCAACGTATTTGCTTGCAGTTGCAGCTTCATCAAGCGCCATATTAATTTCTGCTAAATAATAGAGTGCAAAATAACCGGTATAGTCGTTATCACCGTATGCAAGCAGAAAATAACGCAAATCTGGTGAAACTGCAGCTTCTACGCGGGAAAATTGATTGCCTGCACAGCCTATGCCTAAATCAGCTCCCGCATAATTTAAATTTGATAATCTTGGTTGCATTTTGGTATTAGCCGCTATCTTAAAATAATGCGGAATTTTTATGCGCGCAATTTGTTTAGACCAAGTCGACCAGATGGGGTTTAAGTCGTTTGGCTTTGTGCCAACGAACCACTGCCCTGGTCTTCCAGCATACTCCAGCGTCTGAGTATGACCTGCAGCGGTGCCGGTTAAATGCAAAACTGGAATTTGCTTATTAAAAGAAACATTGTTGCCATTTTTGCCGCGATAAACAAAGTTGTCTCCTGCTACGTGTTGCAAAACATAAGTATAACCGTCAATAATGCTGGTTTTCTGGACTACCACTTGGCGCAAGTCCTTATCTATTGATCCAGTTACCCCATCCCAATCGTCCAACTTGCTTAACAGAGCAATTTTGACGTTTTGTGCTGCCTGCATCTTTTCATTATTAGCCAAGATCTTCATTTCCTCACTAAATTTTTCCAAAAACTCAATCAATTTATTAAATATAATTATTATTTTAAAAATAAAATTCTACTCGGTTTTATTTTGCCTTATAATTTATGCTAAAGAAAGGAGAGCATCTTAAATGATTAAAAAATTTTACTCTGCCCTCTTCTGTTTGCTTTTCACTTTTCCTTTTAGCAATACACAAGTTTTCGCTGCAGAACTCACTCCAAGTGAAACGAATGAAGTGAGTCGTTTGCAGCAGGAATATGCACAACTTGATAACACTATTTATAATCTTAATAATCTTTATTTAAACAAGCCACAGTTTAAAACCAAGTTTAAGTCGGGAGCACTTGTGCCGGACTATCTTAACAGTCAATTGGCATATACAAACTATTATAGAAAATTATTCAATTTGACTCCCGTTAAAGAAAATTTTCAAGATAATATTGCTGCCCAAAAAACTGCTGCAGTTTTAGCCGCTCTCGATGCTAATCCAATGGTAAATCAGCATAATTTGCCTTACGAAAAAAGACCGAAAATAATTAATAAAACTACTTGGCAACTAGCCCGCGACATTTCCAGCAAGGCCAATCTTAATTTTAATACCAGTGACCAGACTGCAGGTGAAGTTATCACTGACTTAATTACTGATCGGTATAACTTGACCGGCGCTGACACTGGTCACCGTGCATGGCTGTTATCAACGCGCTTAACTACAACAGGCGCAGGTGCAGCTTATGGCAAAAACGGGTATCGCTACTCTGTTCAAAAAGTTTTTAACCCCGCTGATGTCTTTCGTACTCCCAGTCGAGAAACAGTAACTTATCCCAATAGTGGCGTCTTTCCAATTGAGCTTTTACAAGGTGATAATATCGCCTGGTCAATTTATCTCTCTAATAAAATTTATAAAGGCACACCAAAAATAACCATAACTGATAAAGACACTGGTGAAGCTTATCAAGCAGAAAATGTACGCAATTATAGTCACACAGGCTATGGCAATTTTGAAACTATTATTACCTACTATCCATGCTCAGTTCCACTAGTTATCGGTCACGAATATGAAGTAAAAATTACGGGTTTAACTAGTTACACGTTTAAGCTGTTTCAACTTCAAAACAAGTCAATAGAATAGTAAAAACCTCGAAGAATTATTTTCCTTCGAGGTTTCGTATGTTTTATTATGTGAACTGAGTTAATTTTAAATATAGTTAGCTACGGCAGCTAATAAATCTTTTTCATTATTAACTATGGTGCCATTAAGTTTGATCAGGCCAGTAGTATACAAGTTAACATAATGGAATTGGTTTTCAGCAATTTGGGTCAAAGCTTGTAGCTTCTTTTGGTTAGTAGCTCCCTGCTGACGAGTATCTGTATATAAACCAATTATCGGAATTTCTTTTGCATAAGCTACGCCTATTTCACTCGCTACACCATTGTCAATGCTGAGACCGTCAAGAACGGCAATCATCAAATCGCTATTAAGCAGCTTTTCAGTATCAGCTTGAGCAATCATTTTAGAATCAGCATAAGCCTGTTTGTCATTAATTGACGCGTTTTCCTGGGGCAAATATAAATCAATTGAATTATCTATTTGACGTATTTTAGCCGCCAATTGCGCGTTATAATTAATTTCTGCTTGTGAAAACAGAGCATTTGCAAAATAAATTTTCATATGTGTTTCCTTTAAAAAAACGATTAATTATTTTAAAACAGAGAGCCTAATTGTTTGGAGAGCTAATTTCCCACGGAATTGCACTTAAAATATAAAGAACAACTCCTACAATAACAAAGTCCAAAAAGATACTGCTGCTTATTTCTAACACAAAACCTAATACAGCTAAACCTTCAACATTAAAAATTACTGGAATAATAGCCAATATGCCTGCAATTAATATTAACCAAAAACCTGCCCACATACCACATGCGGTAACTTCGTGAGTCAGCATTTTTGAATTGAAAAATAATTTCATATCACTTATTAATGAACGTAAACTAATAATAGCCATTATCAGGATAATTACGTTAACAATTAATAAGATAAAAGCAATATTGCCTCCAAGAGTGATTGTGTTCAGATTAAAAGT
This sequence comes from Lactobacillus sp. M0396, assembly GCF_016101625.1. NCBI lineage: Bacteria > Bacillati > Bacillota > Bacilli > Lactobacillales > Lactobacillaceae > Lactobacillus > Lactobacillus sp. M0396. Next base: position 90,461 of record NZ_JACFQE010000005.1, on the reverse strand, counting down.
ATCGATTACATCAAATGGAGCATTGTTTTCCTGCTCCTTTAATTTTTCTTGTACTAACTGGGCATCACTGGATGAACCTTGATCAATGTTTAAATCAATGTCATGTAAAATTTGCTTGGCCAATTTCATATTACTAAACTTGAACCAGGGGGTTCCCAAAGTATAGTCAATAATATGGTCAGCAATTGGTTGGGTTTGCTTAGTAGTCAGCAGATTGGCATTTCCATTTTTATTAGCTCCAATTGTTTCTGCTAATGCATCAAAATGCTTGTTTATTTGTCTGACTACTACAGCTTCATTACTACTGTTTCTAATTTGTCCCTTCATAAAAAAGGGATTAAGGAAAGTCGCGGTAATCATGGTTAGCGATACAATCAGAAAGATGATAAAGGACAGAACCTGTTTGTATTGGTTGTTCTGTTCTTGATTTATTCTGTGCAAACCATCTCGCACGCCATTTGCCATATTTTTCCTTCCTAACAGACAATCTCCTTGTCTTCATCAAACATCGTATCTATTGCATGATGAATGGTCTTAATGTCAGTAGATTCAATAATCTCATGACCCTCTTTAAGCGCCTTTTCAATAGTTGGTTTTGAGGAATGTAAAAAACTGTACATAAATGCTTTGGTACCATAATCAGCTATCTCTTCAGGAGAAACTCCATATTGTTTATTATCATAATAAAGACGCCCTACACCAGTTACGGAAAAGGCAATCCCCATGCGAACTTCTTTTGGATCAAAGTCAAAGTGATTAAACAACTGCTTTTCTTTCAACCAGTCGTTGATAGTTTTACTCCAAAAATCTAACGATTCGTTACTCTTAAATACCTCAGTAATAATACGTTTAAGACCTTCATCATAAATACCCAGCATTTCAATTGTATAAATAAAAGCTTTAGCGCGAGCCCATACTTCGACTTCCTTGCTAACACTAAACTTTTGCACTTGCTTATCTAATGTATTGAGAATATTCCGAACTACATCAGCAATTAAACTTGCTTTATGTGGATAATATGATTGCAATAAAGATTTGGAAATTCCAGATTTTTCTGCGATCATTTGAAATGAAACACTGTCCATGCCATTTTCTCTAATTAAGTGAAAAGTATTACTTAAAATTGTACGTCTTCTTTTATAATTTTTACGTCGTGCCATAATATTTTCTCAGCTCCTATACATTTGCCTTAATTATACCAATGATATTGAATAAATAAATAAAAATGCACCGGTATATTATTGGCTGATAGTATTTACTAAAGAAACATATACTAAAATAAGCCGTTTATCTACGTAATTACTTTAATTTGCTTTCACTTAACAAATGCATTGAACGGTCATTATATACATAATTAATTCCACGCGCTAAAAGCAAATCGACTGAAATACGAACCATTCTATCTGGATAATGACTATGTTTAATTGTATCAGTTACCACTATTTGTTCGATTGGCAACTCATTCAGAACTTCAGTTGCATTTTGTGATAATAATGCGTGAGTTGATGCAACGTAAACTTTCTTTGCACCTGCTGCTAAAACGGACTTAGTTGAAGAAGAAATTCGCGACCCCGTATCAATTAAATCATCTACAATAATACACTTTTTATCTTTGACGTCACCAATCATATCATGTACATCTGCGTCATAACGTGCATGACGCTGATCAACAATCGCAATTGGAGCATCAAAGTACTGGCCAAAATTACGAGCGAGTTTAGCGCCAGAGTGATCCGGAGAAACAACTACAATATCGTCTTCCTCTTTGGTAGCAATGCCATTATCAATAAAATACTGTGCTAAAAGTGGCATAGCATGCAAATGATCAACTGGCACATTATAAAATCCTTGAATTTGCGAAGCATGTAAATCAAGTGCAATTAAGTGATCCAGACCAGTAATTTGTAATAAATTAGCTATTAGTTTAGCAGTTATTGGTTCCCGCGAACGAGTTTTGGTATCTGAACGTGAATAAGCCAGGTATGGCACTACCACATTGATTCTGTGTGCTGAAGCGCGATGCAAAGCATCCAAAACAATTTCCAGTTCCATAAAGTTTTCATTTACAGGATCCTGAATTGACTGAATAACGAAAACATCACATCCTCTGACACTTTCACCAATATTAACTTGAATTTCACCGTCACTGAAATGTTGCACAGCAGTTTCAATTAACGGTTTTTTCAAAATTTGCGCAATTTTTTCATTTAATGCGGGATTTCCGCCCAACCCAATCAGCTTCATCGGGTGCAATATTTGAAGAAGTTCTTCCTTGTTCATGACTACCTCGTTTTTTAAAAATTACAATCTTTGCAAGTCTATTATAACCAAAAAAGTCCCCAGTGCCTAGAAAAGTAAAAATTCAAAAAAGCCGAAACTAATATCGGCTTTTAAACATTATGTTTGAAACAAAAATATTCTTAAACTAAATAAACTACTTAAAAAAGTCTTCCATTAAGTTTAGCAGTTTAAAACTCCTAACTGCATAACCTTCATGCTTTTGTCTAGGCATAATCAGAAGCTGTCCTCGAGGAATAATTTGACTGTACCAGCGAACATGTTCTACTTTAACCCAGTCTTTTTCTCCAACGACACAATAAGTCGGTATCTTGATTGCCTTCAAGCTGTCAACAGACATGAAACTTTCTGACAATTCCACTTTACTATCACGGTTCATGCGCAAGAAGCGCAGAAAGCCTTCAGTCAAATAATGATATGATTTGATACCATTGCCATTTACAAAGACACCGGCTACCATGAGCTTTTTAAAGATATTTTGATCCTGACTTGCAAGCATCATTGCCACCAAACCACCGGCATCAAAGCCAAAACAATAGCAGCCTCTGATATTCACCTGCTTAATAAAAGCAGCCAAGTCTTCAACTTCTGTTTGATAGTGCTCGGCAGGTTCTCCCTGACTGAGACCATGGCCTCTCATATCTAGAACATAAACCGCATAGTAAAGAGAAAGCGGGGCAACAATCTGGTCAAACATGCCACCATCTAAATGATGTCCGTGTAATAAAAGCAGCGGGGCACCCTTGCCTAACTTACTGTAATAAAGCTCGTTACCATTAACTTTTTCTCTCATCTTTGGTCTCTTTCACTAGCTTCTACCAAACTTCGATTAGAATTTTTTTCTTTCTTATGCTCATGCCACAAACTGCGAACAATGATCTTAGCAATAATATAGTTAGCTTTAAAATTATCAGGAATCATTTTAGCGTTAAAGTGATGAACCATGCTGTCCTTACGCTGCCAATAATGGTATATAGGTTTACTATCACAATAAAAGCCTTCAGTTAAAGACAAATATTGCACATTAAATATCTGATCTTCCATGAAAGCCAAATTTTCCATGAAGTGAAGATGATTCCTCCGCACGACAGATAATTTATAGCCCTTGTTCCAGGTATAGCCTTTGACTGGAGTAGCCAAACAATGATTATCACACAAAGAGCCTAATGGGTTGCTGATTAGCTGGTAAGTTCTAGCCTTGCCCTTCATACCCTGGACAATTTTTTTGGTAACAGGAATTGAGTCTGGTTTCGTTTCGTAGTCAAGCCAAAAGCCACAGGAAACCATTGCAGCATCAGGATGGTTATGAAAAGCATTTACAAAAAATGCTGTGTAATCGGAATCTACCCAGTCATCACCATCATGAAATGTAAAATATGGCGTATCGACATTTGCAATACCGACATTACGTGCATCAGACAAGCCACTATTGTGCTTGTTTATTATCTTAAAGTAACGGAATCTTTCACGATAGCTTTCTGCTATTTTTCGCGTATTATCCGTTGAACCATCATTGACAATTAACAACTTAAAATTCGGATCATCTTGCTTAGCTAAATGTTCAAGTGCCCGATCTAAATATTTTTCAACATTGTAAATTGGCATAATGACAGTTAATTCAGGTTGCTGAATCATAGCTCCCTCCTTCAATTTGTTATTATACCATCTTAAATATTAAAAATAACGTAAAGTAAGTAGTACATAACTATAATTTAACCTTTTGTATTTAGCATTTAGTATAATTAGGAACAGTCAAAAGGAGTTAATTTTTTTATGAAAAAAGCAAAAACAATTTCAACTATTATTACACTGTTATTTTTTAGTATGCTTATGTGCGGTGCTGTCACACAAACTGTTAAAGCAGATGAATTACCAGTTGTTTGTCTTGGGACTTCTTTAACCGATTCTCAAAGAAGCGGTACACTGAAAGCACTCAGCGAACCGCTAAACGGCAGTAGTTACCAAACAATTACTATTACTGGTGAGGATTTAGTCAAATATCTTAATCCTTCAGGTGCAAACTTTACCACCCACTCTGGTGTCTGGTCCAGTGCCATGATTGAAAAAGCAAGACAAGGTAATGGCATTAATGTCCACATCCTTGATTATCAGGGGCGTAATAATATTACAACAATTACAGCTGATCAATATAAAAATGCTGCTTTAACTGCCGGTATTTCTGATGCCAATATTTATGTTACCAGCGCTGTTCCAATTGATGGCTCTGGTGCTTTAGCAGGTGTTTATGCTGCCTACAACAAAACTGGAGAAAATTTAAATCAAAATCAAGTGAATGCGGCACAAGATGAAATGAATACCTTAAGTAAAATTACCAAGGAAAATAAGGATAAAAGCGGTTATAGCGATGCACAATTAAATAATGCAGTTGCCGGCGCTAAACAGGAAATGGGTAAAATCGGCAACAATGTGTCAGATAGTCAAATTCATGATATTGTAAACAATCAGATCAATATTAATCATCTTGGTGACGTCATTAATAATAATCAAAAACAGCAGATTATTAATGTCTTAATTGAAGTCCGTGATTCCGGTGCTTTAAAAAATCACAAATTTAAGGATCAGGCTGATGCTTTGTCCAAAAACATCAAGAAAAATGCCAAAGGAATTTTCGATAAAATAAACACTCCAGAAAATCGTAACTGGTTTGAACAAATTTGGCATAATATTACTTCATTTTTCAGCAATCTTTTTAGTGGTCTGATTGTTGTTAATTTTAATTAATTACATTTGGTCCATAAATTTGTTTAATGTATGATCAACAAATTCATTACCGCGATTATTAGCGTGTCCTTTAGTCCATTCGAATTTAGACTGAGAAAATTTATTTAAAAGCTGATCAAGCTCCTGCCAACACTCAAGGTTTGCAATTGCACCTTTCGTACTTTTTGTCCATCCCCGTTTTTTCCAGCTTTTAAGCCAGCCTTTAGTTATTGGATTTAAAACGTATTGTGAATCCAACACAAATAATAATGGTCTTTCATTAAAGCCCAACTCGAGCAATTTTTTGAGCGCTTTTATTAAAGCTGTTAGTTCCATCTTATTATTAGTAGCTCCAAATTCACCGTTTGAATCAAAAGCAGTTCTTTTATGACCCTGATCTTGCCATTCAATTAGATAAGCCCATGCAGCTTTATCGGTTTCTCGCACATGACCACCCTTAAAATTACCGGTATTGCGAGTACCGCCGTCAGTATAAATAGTGGCAAAATAATTGCCGGAATCTGCTGGAAGTAATTGATCAGTTGCTTTTGCCACTTTTTGTGTATTGTCAATGGCAGAATTTTGTTTGATTTTGCGACTTTCTTTTTGAATCTTGGCAATGGCTTTTTGTAATGAATCCTCGTCTTTTTGAAAAACTTGATTTACTGTTTCGCTGTCCCAATCTAAATATTCAGTGGCATCAGTTATTTTGGTGAAGGATTTGTATTCAGCACCAGAATAGCCCTCAACCTGTTTCCGAGCCTCTTCCCAGGTGCGATAAACGCCTGGCTTGCGGCCTTTTTTTACTGCATAAAATTTCATATGTTCCCCCATCACTAAAATTCCCAGTCAATGCTAAAATATAAGTAGTTCTATTTTTAAGGTGGTATTATGTTCTTCAATACTAAAAAATACAAGGAAGAAGTGGAGAAAAACCACAAGCGCGATCTTGCAAAGGAACCAAGCAGACTAAGCATGGTTTTCTTGGCTGCCTTGGCAACTTTTGCACCTACACGTATTTTCTTGCGTTTGCACAAAAAAGGGATCGAAGATGACGCCACTATTGAACCAAAAAAAGGCAACTTTGACCAGGTACCTATAATTTATTTTCATGGCTTTCGCGGCGGTGACTACACTACAAAGGTAATGGTCAAGCAGGCACTTGCCGATAAAGGCAATCCCAAATATCTCAAAGTTACTGTTGATTTATTGGGAAACTTTAAGTTAGAAGGGACTTGGACTGGTGATCCCAATCCAATAGTGCAAGTTGTTTTTCGCCAGAGACTCGTTGGCGTATATGCAATTGACTACTACCTGCGTTTTACACTGCCCTTTTTAGCTCAAAGGTACCACTTTTCGCATTATTCAGCAATTGCACATTCATTGGCATGTCCCTGCATAGTACGGACTGAAATGCGTGAATATCGGAAGAAAAATTTCCCTCATTTAGTCAAATGTGCGTTTATCGCAGGTCCTTTTGACGGTGTTGTTTATTTAGGAGATATCCCAAATGTAAATGCCTTTAACCAAAAAGGTCGTCCAGCTGTAGTTAATCTGCACTATCTGTATCTGTTGCTCAGACGCAAACGGTTTAATCCTAATATTTCAGTATTAAATATTTATGGTAATGTTTTGGATAACACTAATAGTGACAGATTTATTTCCGTCACTTCTGCTAAAAGCATACGCTATATTCTGGCTCCTTATGCTAAATCTTATCATGAAGTTGAAATTCGCGGTAAAAAATACGCTGAACACAGCTGGATGCACGATAACCCATTTGTAATCGACATTATTGATAAGTTTATTGGCATTAAGAAGTAATTTGATTTTTGGAGGAAATACGTGTGATTCTGCTCCGCGACATAGGACGTATCATCATTATTACTAATACTATACTAGCCTTTTATATCGTCTTTCATAGAAGACGCTCTGTCTCAACTACTTGGGCCTGGCTGATTATTCTGCTGGTTTTTCCAGTTTTAGGGATGATCATTTACGGCTTTTTTGGTCGGGGAATTTCACAGGAAAACATTTTTGCCATTAACAAGCAGCATCATATCGGTCTGCGCAATGTGCAAAAATCTATTACTGCTGCACCTAAAAAAATTAGTACATCTGACACCTCAAATAGAGCTAAAATGGTGGTACACTTTTTTGATCATGATGGCGAATCTCCATTGAGCAAAAACAATCATGTTAAGCTCTATACCGATGGTAAAATAATGTTTCATGATATGATGGCTGACATTAATAACGCTAAGCAATCAGTAAATGTTGAATTTTATACCTTTTATAATGATGAAATCGGCAATGATTTTCTAAATTTACTGATTAAAAAGGCACAAGAAGGCGTGTCAGTGCGTTTGTTATATGATGCTTGGGGGTCTATGGGCGCAACTAAAGCCTGGTTTGATCAGTTAAGAAAAGCCGGTGGCGTAGTCCTGCCGTTTATTACTTCTCGCAACATGATTACCCGGTACCGGATTAACTACCATTTGCACCGTAAAATTGTGGTAGTTGACGGTAAAACCTCCTGGACTGGTGGCTTTAATATAGGGGATCAGTACCTGAGTCGCAAGAAAAAATTTGGTTATTGGCGTGACAGCCAAGTGAGGATTGTCGGATCTGCCTCTTTATTATTGCAAGAGCGGTTTGTGATGGATTGGAATGCCTCTATTCAAAAAGAAAATCAGGTTATTGCTTTCAATACCATCCTTTTTCCCAACTTGGATGAAAACGAGATTCATCCTGGTGATGTAGCAACACAAATAGTTTCAGACGGACCTGACCGCTATAATGCTAATATGCGTAATGGTATTATGCGGCTGATGTCTCTAGCAAAAAAACGTCTCTGGATTCAGACACCGTATTTAATTCCTGATGATGCGATGTTCGCCACTTTGCAAACAATTGCCCAGTCAGGAGTAGATTTACGTATTATGATACCGTGTAAACCAGACCACCCATTTATTTACCGCGCTACTCAATGGTATGCCAATGAATTATCCCGTTATGGTATTAAAATTTATATTTACAACAAAGGTTTTATTCATGCCAAAACAATTGTAGTAGACGATACTTTTTCTACAGTGGGGTCAATGAATCAGGATTACCGCTCATATGATCTTAATTTTGAAGATGTTGCCGTTTTTTATGATAAAAATTTCACTAGTGAAGTTGCTAAATCATTTGAAGACGATATGAAAGTTTCTTCATTATTGACTCCTGAGGATATTGCCAAACAGGGTCGCTGGCTTAAGATTTTGCAAAGCTTTTCGCGGATGCTTTCGCCAATTTTATAATTAACAAAAAGCCTTCCAGAACGGAAGGCTTTTAAAATGCGCCATTATTAATTATTCTGCAAAGTGATAAACAGTTTCAGCTGGGTAGCGAGTTGTTTTAGCCATAGTTTCTTCGGTTTCATTGCTCTTACCAATTACTATTGCCATTACTGGTAAGTAGCGTTTTGGCTCTAAGTTAAAGGTTCTGGCAATTTTAGATTCATCATAACCAGCAATTGGGTTAGTGTCGTAGCCATGATTGCGGGCAACAAGCATAAACTGCATAGCAGCAAGTGAGCAAGACCTAATGGAATCAATTGCACAGGAATAATATGTACCATTTTCATAAGATGGCAAAAAGGTTCTTAAGACTTCGTCTAATTTTTCCTTAGTGATATTGCCTGTCTCATATTCCTTGGTCCAATTTTCACGATACTTTTTATAAGCATAAACATCAGCAAAGACTTGCACCACCGCAGCACAGCTGTCCATTTGTGGATCGTTAAATCTAAGCATGTATTTCTTAACTTTAGCAATAGTTTCCGGGGTATCTGCTACTTCAAAGTGCCAGCCTTGCAAATTGCAGCCGGAAGGAGCCGTTACTGTTTCTTCAAACATTTCTTTAAATTCTGAACGCGGAATTTTAACACTTTTATCAAAGTGACGCACAGAATGACGATTTTGTACTACATCATTAAAATCGTTATTACGCATATTTTCACACTTTCTAATATAAATATATCTCTTCTTTCTAATTTTACTACATTTTGTTATCTTCTTCACATAATTTTTTGAAAAAATTAGCAGTATAATAAAATTTAAATATTATAAGTAAGGAAGGCCATAAAAATGAAAAAATTAGTTAGAGACAAAATACCGGAATTTGCGCACTATGCTACTTATCGTGAACTTAGTCACGCAGAAATTGAGCCAGCTTTAAAGAAAAAATTAATTGAAGAAACTAATGAAGTTCTTGCTGCTAAAACTGAAACTAATTTAATTGAAGAATTAGGTGATGTTTACGAAGTCATTTTGGCATATCTTAAATTTAAAAACGTTGATCAAGCAACTTTTTTAAAGCAAGTAAAAGAAAAGCGCGCCCTTAAGGGTGGCTTTACCAAATATCTAGAAATGAATTGGGAAGAAAAATAAGCCTATTAAAAAAGCCACGTTAATGTGTGACTTAAAAAATATCTTGAATTTCAATCCGAATATCATGGTGTATATGATTTTTAAGTGCTTCGACAATTTGTGCTACGCCGTATGAAAAACGAAGGTAATATTGTCTGTTCTTTTGGGTTGTTAAAATACAAATTACCTGCTTTTTCTTCGGATTAGGCACTTTAATTAAAGTGACCATCGCAATCTCTGAATATGAGACTGTCCGCCGAAAGTAACCTGAAACAACAGCCCTTTTAGGTGCGAGACCCGTAAAACCATCAATAATACCAATCAACAAAAATATTGCCAAGAAAATACTGAGACCTGGATCGCCCTTTTCAATTAATTGCCAGGCAAAACCGATCCAAATAAAAATTACGGCCCAAATAACTGAAGACGAGCGATAATGTCCCTTTAAGTCAATATTTGCCTGCCAGTACCAACTATAACAGGTGTAGCCTAGAAGCAAGGCATCCAAAATTAGATAAAAAACTACCATATTACTCTCCTCAATTGTATTTTCATCTATTATAACAGATTGACAGTCTTTAGATATTTTATTCAACATTAATGATATTTTACTTGCAATTTTATTAAAATCATGATTAAATTATTATCAAATTAAATGCAATGAAAAAGACGAGTAGATAACTTACCTCTTTAAGTGAATCGGTGACAGTGGAAAACCGTTAGACCCTGGGTTATTGAAAAACACTTTTAGCAGCACGCTGAAATTTTTGTAAAAGTAGGTTGTGTCGTCTCCAGTACGTTACCACGCTGGTGAAGCATGATAGTGCTTCATGAGTTGGCCCTATATTTGGGCAATTAAGGTGGTACCGCGGAAAAAGCCTTTCGTCCTTGTTTTTATTAAAAACGGGATAAAGGGCTTTTTCTTTTCCTTAAATTTACAGGAGGTCAAAACAATGACTTTAATTTTACCCGAAGATTATCATCCAACTCTCACAATTCGCGATACCGAAGCAGCGATTGTTTTCATTCGTGAAAGATTCCAAACAATTTTGGCGAAAAAATTAAATTTACAACGAATGTCTGCACCGCTATTTGTTGAAAAATATACAGGGCTTAATGATAACTTAAATGGAGTTGAGCGTCCAGTTGCTTTTGATGCCAAGGATTTACCGGCAGATGACACACTTGAAATAGTGCATTCACTAGCCAAATGGAAAAGAATGGCACTTAAAAAATATGGCTTTAACATGCATGAAGGACTTTTTACTAACATGAACGCCATTCGCCGCGATGAAGATTTAGATAACTTTCATTCAATTTATGTTGACCAATGGGATTGGGAAAAAATTATTGCCAAAGAGGAAAGAACAGAAGAAACTTTAAAGAGTACTGTTACTAAAATTTTTACTGGTATTAAGGAAATTGAAGCAGAATGTGCATCCCGTTATCCTGCTTCTACTTACCGTTTGCCAGAGAAGCTTTACTTTATTACTACTCAGGAATTAGAAGACCGCTGGCCGGATATTAGTCCTGAAGAAAGAGAAAACAAAATTACTGAGGAAGAAAAAGCTGTCTTTATTATGAAAGTCGGTGACAAGCTGAAGAGAAGCGGCAAGCCACACGATGGTCGTGCACCCGATTATGATGACTGGGAATTAAACGGTGACCTAATTTTTTGGTATGAACCTTTAAAACAAAAAATTGAAATTTCTTCTATGGGTATCCGTGTTAGTCCTGAAAGCTTGCACGAACAGCTAAAGAAGGCTGATTGCCTTGATCGTGAAAAACTGGAATTTCACCGAATGTTGCTTAATGGAGAATTACCTTATACCATCGGTGGTGGAATTGGTCAATCCCGCTTATGTATGCTTTTGCTTGGCAAAGCTCACATCGGTGAAGTTCAAGCTAGTGTTTGGCCTCATGATATGATTGCCAAATGCGAAGAACATGACATTCAAATTTTATAATAAATGAAGAAAAGCCATACAGTTAAAAAGAAACTGCATGGTTTTTTATTGCAATAACCCTATATGTTAGACAAAATCTTGTAGTAAACTAGCAGTAGCAGAATTAGTTTTAAGAAAGGCAAAATTATGATTGATGCAAATGAAATAGCTGAGTTAAAAAATGATATTGATCAGGCACGCCACATTACTTTTCTGACTGGTGCCGGAGTTTCAACTCATTCTGGTATTCCTGATTATCGCTCTAAAAACGGTATTTATGATGGCGTCTCTGAAAGTCCGGAAACGATTTTAAGTGAGGAAACACTTTATCAGCGACCAGAGTTCTTCTACAAATTTGTGATGGATAATATGTATTTCCCTGAAGCCAAGCCAAATGAAATCCACCAGAAAATTGCCGAGATCTGCAACGAAAAAGGCGATCTAATTACACAAAATGTTGATGGCTTGGATACCAAAGCCGGCAATAAACACGTGACCGAATTTCATGGCTGTCTTTATAATATTTACTGCACTAAGTGCCATAAACCAGTTTCATACGCTGAATACGCCAAATCTTACCAGCATGAAAATTGTGGCGGTATTATCAGACCAGGAATTGTTTTATACGGTGAAGCCATTAACGGAGACAGTTTAGCCAAATCAGTCAACGCAATGCAAAGTTCTGACCTCGTAATTATTTCAGGCACTAGTTTCGTTGTGTACCCTTTTGCCCAGCTTTTATCTTACAGGCAGTCTGGAGCTAAAGTTTGGGCAATTAATAAAACTGCCATTCCAGCAGAAGGAATTTCCTCCATTATTGCGGATGCACTAGATGTTTTTAAACAGCTTTAACTAGTTTTTAAAAAGAAAGCCCTTTAAACCATCAGAATGGCTTTTTTACCCGGATACTATAAATTACTTGTGCTAAAATACGACACAGTAATTAAAAATAATTCTGAACTAGAAAAGAGCTTTTAAATGGCAATTTTTAAAATGTATGCTCCCTTTTTCAGTGGAAGTAATTGGATTCACGTACTGACCAGTGGCAAAGATTGGCTCGTCATCTTAACCCTGATTCTAATGGAATGCTTGCTTTCTGTTGATAATGCAGTTGTTATGGCAGCTCAAACCAAGGTTTTGCCTGACAAGAAGCAACAGGAAAAGTCATTATTCTATGGTCTTTGGGGCGCATACATTTTTCGTTTCATTGTGATTGGTATTGGTACTTATCTGATCAATTTTTGGGAAATTAAATTAGCAGGAAGTCTCTATCTTTTCTATTTATCGTTCAAGTTTTTCTATGAGCAAAAGCATCCCCAAAAAAGAGCAGCCAACACAAAAATTACAACTGAAAAAAGTCCCAGCCATGCTTCCAAAAAGGGCAAACATTTTCTGTCACTTTTCTGGCGGACCGTTATTTCAATTGAAGCAATGGATATCGTATTTTCAATTGATTCAGTTTTAGCTGCCCTAGCAGTTTCCAATAATCCGGTAGTAGTATTAATTGGTGGCATGATTGGTATCTTATGTATGCGCGGTGTTGCCGAAATCATAATCAAATTGATGGACATTATTCCTGAACTGCAACCGATGGCTTACGTTTTAATTGCTATCATTGCTCTTAAACTTTTATTGTCTTTACCACCACTGCATTACGAACTGCCTAATACAACTTTTGCCTTTATTGTGTTCGGTATTCTTCTCTTAACTATTGCTTTTCATTTTATACGAGCAAAAAAGAAAAGACGGAAACTATAATCTTTGTTCAACGTATTCTTTGAGCACAACTGCCTGGTTGTGCTCTTTATTCTTTGCACCATAAAGAAAAAGGACATCTTGTTTTGCAAGTTCGTCTTTCACTCGGGTAACAAAACTAACAGTCACAGGATTATGTTCTAATTCAGCAATGTACTTTTGCCTAAACTCAGGATATTTAGTATCATCATGATTGAACCACTTACGCAATTCGGTGCTGGGACCAATTTCTTTGACCCACTCATCCAAATCAGCATCTTTTTTACTTTTGCCTCGTGGCCACAGACGATCAACTAAAATGCGGTAACCAGCAGGCTGCTCATGTTCGTAAATGCGTACTAATTTTATCTTTGTCATTGTAATATCTCCTTTTAGTTTAAGTTTACTACACGGAAGAAAAAATGAATTATTCAACTTATTTCTCTAATAAATCAACTGCTGCCATTACTAAAGATTTGATTGGCAGACCATTAACATATAATGATGGCCAGAATATAATGGGTGGCTATATTGTAGAGGCTGAAGCTTACTTAGGCATTAAAGACCGGGCAGCACATTCTTATGGCGGTCATCGCAGCCCGGCTAATGAGGGTCTTTATCGTAAAGGTGGAACTATCTACATTTACGCCCAAAGACAGTATTTCTTTTTCGATGTCGCAACACAAGAATATAATGAGCCGCAAGGAGTTTTAATTAGAGCCATCGAACCAGTCTGGGGCATAGAGCAGATGATTAAAAATCGTGCCGGCAAAAATGGGGTGCTTTTAACTAACGGTCCTGCGAAAATGATGCAGGCTTTTGGTATTCACAGTAAAAAGTGGAATTTACATTTCTTAACTGATTCACCTTTTAAAATTGACTTAGATGACAGTCACAAAAAACTGGCTAAGGAGATCCAAACCAGTGCCAGAATTGGCGTTAGTCAATCCGAATTAGAATGGGCCAATAAAAAATTACGTTACTATGTAGCAGGTAATCCGTATGTTTCCAGAATGAAAAAAAGTGCCTATCAAAAAGATAATGGCTGGCAGTGAGAGCAGTATCCCAGTGGTCTTTTAAAATAGTAAAAGATAATAAATGAGATAATTATAAAATATTTTTTAAATAAAGTTATTGACAAGTCACTCTTAATAGCCTATTATTTTTCTAAGTTAAATAATTTCCAATGCAATAGAGGTCGCGGTTGTTACGAAACTAATCTGAGTGAGCGAACACTTTGAAGATTAGCGTAAGAATTACTGCCGAAACAAAAATGTTGTTCGTTTCAATCTTTTTGTTGGGCTGCAAGAGAATATTTTGCAGACTGTCCTGGTTCATTTCCAGGGAGCGCTATATGATTTGTTTAAAAAATAGATTATAACCTCGTTGTTTTTGACTAACAGCGAGGTTTTTGTTTACGCTTTTATTGTATTGGCTTTATTTGAAACATATTTTGTGGAGGTTTTCAAAATGAAGTCAAGATTTAAGTGGCTGGCTACCTTAGTTGCCTTATTCACCTGTTTGGGCATTGGGGCTAATTTTAGTCTGAATGAAGTTAACGCCAAAAAGGACGATGGTACGCTAAAAGTCGCCATGGAAGCTAATTATCAGCCGTACAATTGGACACAGACTAATAATGCCAATGGTGCTGTGCCAATTGAGGGCTCAAAAGAATACGCCAATGGTTATGACGTTAAAATTGCCAAAATTATTGGTCAAAAATTACATAGAAAAGTAGAAGTTGTTAAGACTGAATGGGATGGTTTACTCCCCGCTTTGACCAGTGGCAAAGCTGATTTGATTATCGCTGGGATGAGTCCAACAGCTGAACGTGAAAAGGCCATTAATTTCTCTAAGCCATATAGAAACAGTACTTTTGTGGTAATTACCAAGATTAACAGCAGATATGCTAATGCTAAAAAGCTGACCGACTTTAAGGGTGCCAAATTAACAGCGCAGCAAGGTACTTTCCACTATGATTTAATCAAGCAGTTAAAAGGTGCTAAGAGACAACCTGCTATGCGCGATTTTGCGGCTATGCGACAAAGTTTAATCTCCGGCACCATTGACGGCTATGTTGCCGAAGACACTGAATCAACTTCCTTTAAGATGGTTGACCCTGATATTAAGTCAATTCCTGTCAGCAAAATGGCTGGCTTCCACGCTACTAAAGAAGAATCTGTCACTTCAATCGGAATTGCCAAGCCCAACAAGGCACTGCTTAAGAGCGTTAACCAAATATTAGCTACTATTCCCCAAGCAAAAAGAGTCAGATTAATGACTGAAGCTGTCAAGCAGCAGCCTAAAACTGATAATAATAAAAAAGGCAAAAAGGCTAAGTCAGAGCCTTGGTTAGTATCTATGTGGCGCCAATATGGCGGCATGATCTTAAATGGTATCGGCATGACGCTTCTTCTAGCTTCTGTAGGTACCATAGCAGGCTTCTTTATTGGATTGGCCGTTGGTATTGTGAGAACTATTCCTACACCAACAACCGGTGGTAAAAGATGGCTGCTCAAGTTTGTCAACTGGCTGCTTTCAGTTTATATTGAAATTTTCCGTGGTACTCCAATGATGGTTCAAGCTGCTGTTATTTACTATGGTATTGCCCAATTCTGGCACCTGAACATTGACAGAACGGTCGCCGCACTAATCATTGTTTCCATTAACACTGGAGCATATTTAGCCGAAATTATTAGGGGAGGAATTATTTCTACACCCGAAGGTCAGTTTGAGGCAGCCAGCGCGCTGGGAATGACTCATAATCAAAGAATGTGGCATATTATTTTGCCACAAGCAATCAAGAACTGCTTGCCTTCAATTACTAACGAATTTATCGTTAACATCAAGGATACCTCAGTTTTGAGCATCATCTCTGTATCAGAGTTGTTCTTCGTCGGTTCAACGATTGCGAGTCAGACATTTAAGTTCTTCCCAACTTATTTAACAATTTCTGCTATCTACCTCATCTTGACCTTTACCATTACCAGAATATTCAACTTAATTGAAAAACACCTCCAAGGAAGTAAGAATTACAACTTAATGGCAAACCAAGTTCAAGTTGGCACACCAAAAGACATGGAGGCTAAGAACTAATGACTGAATCAAACGAAACTATTTTAAGTTTAAAGCACATCAAGAAAACATTCGGTGAACACCAAGTTTTGAAAGATATTTCTTTTGATATAAACAAAGGTGAGATTGCCACAATTATCGGACCTTCAGGTGGTGGTAAATCAACAACTTTGCGCTGCATCAACCTGCTTGAGGAACCCACTGCTGGTGAAGTTGATTTTCACGGCAAAAATGTTTTGGCGCCAAACTACAATTGCAATATTTACCGGGCAAAAGTCGGCATGGTTTTCCAACAATTTGATTTGTTTGAAAACAAGAATGTATTAGCCAATTGTATGGTAGGTCAAGAGTTGGTATTAAAACGCTCAAAAGACGAAGCACGTCAAATTGCGCTGGCAAATTTGAAAAAGGTAGGCATGGAGCAATACGTTAATGCCAGACCAAGCCAACTTTCTGGTGGACAACAACAAAGGGTCGCGATTGCCCGTGCTATTTGCATGGATCCTGAAATTTTGTTATTCGATGAGCCTACTAGTGCTTTGGATCCTGAAATGGTAGGAGAAGTTTTAAGCGTTATGAAGAACCTGGCCACTACAGGTTTAACGATGATTATCGTAACGCACGAAATGGCATTTGCTAAAGAAATTTCTGATCAAATGTTTTTCATCAGCGACGGTGTAATAACTGAACAAGGTAAACCTGATCAGTTATTCAATCACCCGCAAAATGAAAAAACCGCGAAGTTTTTAAGTAATTTTCAGAATAACTAATAAAGTCTAATTAAACAAAAAACTGGTAACCTCACCTTGTTAATAATGTGAGTTGCCAGTTTTTAGTTTGCTTGTGACTCTAAAAGCAGAATAATTTCCTGATTAAATTTAGTTGGCTCCTCCCACTGCGGGAAATGACCAGAATGGTCAAACCAAATCAATTTGCACGGACTAGTAATTTTAGCAGCATATTCTGCAGTCAATTGTGAGGACACATGATGGTCATGTCTGCCTTCACAAAAAGTGATGGGAATGGCAAAATGCAGAATATTTTCAAAATTAACGGCCATCAGTTCTTCCCAAAAATATTGAATTGATTGCTTTGAGCCTTGCAAGCGGTGAATTAAGTCTTTAAAAGAATAATCTTTAGCGGATATAAACGGCCAAATTAATTTACGGTAGTTTTTAGCACCATGGATCGAGCCGCCATAAGCCACAATCATTTTAGTTAATTTCAGGCTGGCATCAATTGGTTCATGTACAAAATCAAGTTGATCAAGTTTGGCAGTATTTTTCATTTTTGTTCGTAAAAAAGCTTTTTGTAAAACAATATTCTTTTTCATATTAACCACTTGACCAATTCCGATATATTGCGTAACCAGGTCTGGATACATTTGAATAAAATAGAGTCCTAAAACCGTACCCCAAGAATGACCCATGATAATCAATTTATCCTGTTTTAACCGTTTTAATAAATAAAGCACAAACTGATGAATATCTGCCAAGATGGTGTCAATAGACAAGTTTTCTTCAGGCGAGAATTTGTAATACGATAGTCCACTGCCCCTTTGTTCCAGATTGACAAAGATAAAATGATCTTCTAGTTCGCTATTAAATTTTTTGGTCAAGGGGATGCAAGCATCGCCCGGTCCACCATGCAAATATAAAATGATTGGTTTCTGACTTTGCTTTGAACTAACTGAAAAATAAAGTTTAGTGCCGTTAATTTCTACGTTTTCTATCACTGATGTACTACTCATTTTTTGCCTATATTCATATAATCGACTGTTATTATGGATACACTGCTACTTTATTTAAGTATATTATTAATGTCCCTGCTTTGTAAATTGCAAATTATATTTACAAGACTGACGCAATTTTTATCAAATAAAGGCTCGTAACTTTTACTACTCTAAACTAAAAAAACTATTGGAATAGCCAGCTGAGAAAACCGATAAATATCAAATAATCTGACGAACTTTATGCTAGAAAAAAGTACCAAGCATTTTAATAGCTTAGTACTCAAATTATGTTAAATTCTAATCATTTTTATCTTCAACTTTGTAAAATTTAACTCGATTAATTAAGTAGTCAAATAAGAACACACAGATTAAATTAAAGACAATAATAAAGAGTATCAATAACGGGTGGTCTTCTTGCTCATCTGTCATATTTAACAAATATAAAGTTTCAAAACTAATAGGTACGCCTTGTAATGCCAAACAGTAAATTAAATCATTTTCGACTTGGTCAATAAATGTATCTTCTTTTACTTCAAACCAAGCTGTAGCAATTATTGTCATGATGAACGCACTAATTGACCATATTAAGTTAAAATTCAGCTTATTGGAGAAAAAAAGCGCCATTCCAAATGTACACAACAATAGTAAGGCGGCTCTTGCTAATTTCATTTTCATCTCATTTCCTATAACCTTTCTTTTTTGATTTTTTAATTATTATATAATTTATAATTATAAATGAAATATAATGTTAATCAACAGTCTAATCAGTAATTGCAGTTAAATCATAATAAATGCTGCGCTTATTTCATGATATTTAGCAATAAATTTAATTTAATTTATTTTTAATTACTCACTTTACATCTTAATAGTTATGTACTAACCTATAAGTTATTATTATCATAGATATAACTAAAGTTTTAAGTTAAATTAAAACTGCTTTTTTTGTATCTGAAAAAAATTCAGAGAGACATAGAAAAACTGGTATCTGTGAAAAATTTAATATTGCTTTGTGCATAATAAATCTTGGCAATATCATGATTGGAGCTATTAATAATGATCAAAAACCAGACTACGATGAAAGAACAACTGCTAATAGATCATGGCTATAAATATTTATGGTTTATTGTATTAGGCACATTCTTATTGGTTTTAATCTTACCGTTTTTCAAATCTGTTGATTTAAGCGTTGGCGCCTTAGGTCTCCTACTATCAGCTTTAGCGGAAGTATTGACAACATTTTTTCAACACAAACATATTACCTTTATTATAAGTTGGGTTTTAGGTTGGCTATTAGCTCTAATAATTTGTGTTATTCTGTTTTTTTACATTATGTGACATGCTTTTTGTCAAATAATGAATTTAAGAAAATATCGCCACAGAAAAGAAAGAGCATCAAAACAGGCAAACCACTTAATTTGTGGTTTGCCCGCTTTTTAGTTGATGCTCAAATAGCAGTGTCCGCTTAATTCATCATCCAGCTAATCGATCTGTTATATTATTCTTTTAGTGTCCCGGTAATTAAAACTAATGAGGTTAGACTTTAAAATTTGAGCGCTATTTATCGTGTTCTTTGTGCCATTCTTTAATCTGCTCCAGCCTCTTTTTAAAGCGGTCTTCATGACCTTGCGAGGTTGGCAAATAATATTCGTGTCCCTCTAAACTTGGTGGCATAGTTTTCATTGTCGTTAACTTGTCTTTAGCATAATGCGCCAGCTGGTAACCTTTACCATAGCCTAAATCTTTCATTAACTTAGTTGGGGCATTGCGAATCTGCAAAGGTACTGGTTCATCAATAGTCTTCTTAACATCTTCTTCAGCAGCTAGTCTAGCCTTATAAACCGCGTTTGATTTCGGAGCAAGCGACAGATAAATCACAGCTTCCGTCAAATGCACATCACATTCCGGCATCCCCAAAAACTGGCAAGCCTGAAAGACATTGACCGCTACATTCAGTGCATTAGTATCTGCCAAGCCAATATCTTCACTGGCAAAGCGCACTAGTCTGCGTGCTATATAAAGCGGATCTTCTCCCCCTTCAAGCATGCGCGACAGCCAATAAATTGCCGCGTCTACATCGCTGTTACGCATTGATTTATGCAAAGCGGAGATAATATTGTAGTGTTCTTCCCCGTCTTTATCATACAAGACTGATTTTTGGGTGATTAATTGCCCCAGACTGTCCATAGTCACGGCGATCGTATTACCACTTTTGTTGCCATTTAAAACCGCCATCTCCAGCGTATTTAAAGCAGTTCTGGCATCACCGTTGGCAAATTTGGCAATGGCTTCAATCTCCTGCTCACTGATTTTGACGGTTAATTTGCCAAAACCGTTAGGGTTGCGCAAAGCATTTTGCAATAACTTGATAATATCTTTGAC
Organism: Lactobacillus sp. M0396; assembly: GCF_016101625.1. Classification (NCBI taxonomy): domain Bacteria; kingdom Bacillati; phylum Bacillota; class Bacilli; order Lactobacillales; family Lactobacillaceae; genus Lactobacillus; species Lactobacillus sp. M0396. The sequence continues at coordinate 70,161 of NZ_JACFQE010000005.1, read as the reverse complement.
TTCAAGCGGTTTTAAGACAAAAACCTTGCAGCGTGAAAGCAATGCCGAATTAACTTCAAAGGAAGGATTTTCGGTCGTGGCGCCAATTAGCGTGATACTGCCACGTTCAACATAGGGTAAAAAAGCATCTTGTTGTGCTTTATTAAAGCGATGAATTTCATCTACAAATACCAGCGTTTTTTGCCCCACTTCGTGTTCTGCTTCAGCCTGCTTCATAATTTTACGAATTTTAGTAATGCTGCTGTCAACCGCACTAAAATTAAAAAAGCTCGCTTGACTCTGCCGGGCAATTATTTCAGCCAAAGTCGTTTTGCCGACTCCCGGTGGCCCCCAAAAAATCATTGAGGAAACCTGGTCATTATCAATGATTTCTCGCAAAATTTTTCCCGGTCCCAGCAACTGTTCTTGTCCTACAAACTGATCTAGATTTTGGGGACGTACACGGTTAGCCAATGGTTCATTTTGCCCATTATTTGCAAATAATGATTCTTGCTTCATCATTACATCTTCTTTGTTTACTTCTAGACACTTACTAACCTAATTATACAAGTATTTGTACGCTAGCAAAAACAAATGAACGTCTGTTTGCTCTGATTTTACTAACTAGTTTGCGTTATAATTATATTAGGTATTAAGTTACACATAATGAGGTGAAGATATGGAATTTTTTAAGAAAATTGGTCTTGGCTTAGCCGCAACAGTGTTGACAATTAGTCCGCTGCTGCCAAGTCTAAATCATATTCAAACAGTGCAAGCTGCGCCAAAAACACAAAAACTAGCTAAAAACAGAATTACTTTAGTCAATGACGCACCCGTATATAATCAATATGGTCAAAGACTTAAAGCAAGAAAAAACGGAGATCTATCTAAAATTGAAGCAGATGTGAATGGATTCTGTTATGTTTCTTCTTTTGATATCGACTCCTTAGATTATTACGGCACAATAATGATTAATGGGCAAAAATACTATAAAATTGGTCAAGGAGAATATATTAATGACGGTGATGTCAATAACGTTAACGGCAAAAGCTCTAAGACCGGTAAGCTGGTTTTGAATCACAGATCTGCAATCTATACTAAAACCGGTAAGCTAAAAGGCAAGACTCTACCAGTTAAATCAGTCGTTAACTATCAGGGTCAGGTTAAGCAATCTCAATCCAAGCCAAAATATTATTTTGCAAAATTTAACGTTTCTGAGCAAAAGGCAACCTTTTATTATTTGCCGACAGAAACAGTTAATGGTAAAGACTGTTATGCAATAGGGAAAAATCGTTATATTAGAGCAAATAACGTTGACAGTATAGATGGGTATCCTCTTATGTATAATGGCGTTACCTATGCCACTGTTCTCAAAAAGACGACAACTCAAACATTAACCAATGATTCTACTAAGCACGTTCTAAAAAAGGGTCAAAAAATTAAAGTTGATTTAGCGGTCCAGCCTTGGGCAGAAGACTTTGAAGGCTATATCTATCGCCTGCACGATTATCCTAACGAATATGTTGGTCAAAGTTACATTAAATTGAGAAACTATTTGCCAACATCAAGTTACGATGAACTTACATTCACCTATGTAAGGCCTAATACTACGACAAATACTAAATTCTATAATTTTGACGGTACTCCAACAGGTATCAGTTACAGGAACCGTAAGCAAAACCCCTTGACCGTTGATGGTCTTTATTACTTATGGGTACCTAGTGAAAAGAAAGCAGAACTGTTTTATCACTATTTAACCTACAGAATAGACAGAAACTATTTTGTTAATAACGATGGTACTGACCTTAAAAAACCAGAGTTTGACAAAAACAATAAACTAATTGAATCGACAGAAGATAAAATCCACTATACTAACAGCTTGGTCAAAGCTAGTGATGTTACTTTCGCTAGTGATGTTACTTTCGCCAGTGGAATTAAGCTTACCCCTCTCAATACTGCTAAAGACGCTGAGAACGATCAGAAAGTAGCAACAGATAAGGATAAGCAAGAATTGCAAAGAAAATTTGAGGAAAATAAGAATAACAAGAATGTTAAGTGTGAGCAACAAAGTGCAGTAAGTAATTATAATAACGCTTTGATGATTGCTTCTTCTATTTTACAATTTCCAAAAGCAACGATTGCACAAGTAAAACAGGCAATTTGGTTACTTGACACAACCAAAATTCAATTAAGTACTTTAAACTTCGCCGAATGGAGTTAAATTAAAAAATAGAGTTAGTCCACCAAACAAGAGTGGTTTAACTCTATTTTTATTGCTTAATTTGAAAACTAACTAAATCATGCGAAAATATTGAAAGCCACGCAAAAGTTTAGGTAATTTATATAATAAAACAATTTTAGACATCAGTTTAGGGTACAATGATATTAACATAAGCGTTTTTTGTGAGGTCATAAAATGAAATTTTTCAAGAAAGTTGGCATTGGCTTAACAGCCCTGGCTTTATCCACCAGTCTATTTTTGCCATATACCGCTAACCCCCAAACGGTAGAAGCAGCTCAGAAAGCCCAAGGAAAAGTCACGCTACTTGAGAGTGATTATGTTTACAACCCCTCAGGCCATAAAATAAAATTGAAGCAAAATCGGGATACACATAGCTATAACATTCCTAACGGCTTTAGTGCTGATCCCAAAGGCTATTTGATTACAGAAATGATAGTTTATGATGATGACAGTAGAACCAGTTATCCCTACTACGGCACTAAAAAAATTAACGGACAAAAATTTTACCGCTTGGGACATAACTATTACATTAATAGTGCTAATGTTTTAAAAGTCAATGGGCGCAATATCACACAAGGTAAATTGACCATCAAACACGATGCACTGATTTACACCAAGACTGGCAAAACAACGGGAAAGAAACTAAGAACTAATACAGTTGTTAAGTACCAAGGAAAAGCTAAGTCTGCTACTAAAACACCCAAATATTTTTACTACCTTAATGATGTCGCAAGGTACTTCCAGCCCAAATACGTACCTACCCACAAAATAAAAGGAAAATATTTTTACTCTTTAGGACATAATAGTTATATTAAAGCAGCTAACGTCGGCTACATTAACGGTCACATTGCTCGCTACAACGGCGTTTCGTCAGCGACTGTTCTTAAGAACACATCCAGCATAACGGTAAATTATTCTGCCGTTAAACGTAAACTGAAAAAAGGACAGAAGATTAAACTTGATTTAACTGTTATTCCTTACCAAAATGACGGCTTTGAGGGTTATCTTTACAGACTGCATGACTATCCGGATGAATACGTTGATGAGGACAATGTTAAATTGAAAAAGGATTTGCCTATCATTGACTATCGCGACTTAGTTTATACTTACGTTACGCCAGTGACAGACAACAGCGTTGAACTTTATGACACATCTGGCAAGACAATTGGTAAACGTATTATAAAGCCGCAATACAGTAATCTAACAGTTGATGGCATAATGTATCTCTGGGTACCTGAGGAAAACAAGGCGGAACTGTTTTATCATTGTTTAAATTACAGTGACGCTAGTGTGATTGATGCCAACCAACCAAACTCGGTGCCAAATTCAGAACCAACTTACCCTGCAAAAAAGCAAGCACTAATCTATGGTAATAACTTTATTAAGGTGAACGATGTGAAATACGTCAGCGGGTTAAAGCTCAAAGCACTGAATACGATTGAGCAGGCTGAAAATGGGCAGAAGATTGCGACAGGAGCTGATAAGCAGGAACTGCTCACACTTTTTAACGAGGGAAAAGATATAGCACAAAATAGCGCTTATGATAATCTCATGTCTAATTATGATTGCGCCTTAAGAAACGCTTCTGCTATTTTAAGGTCTGATAAGGCAACTGTCACGCAAGTAGATGAAGCTGTCTGGTACGTTAAAACCGCTAAAAAACAGCTGACAACTATGTCTACCCCTCCCGGTGATTAAATGGCTACTGGTCAGAGCAATATTAGTTTTATAAAAATAGTCCAAGCAAATATAATAGACAATATGTAGAGCCTGGCAAAAACAAGACTATCAGTTTAATGCTGATTTACTAGTTACTGATTATTAAAAAATAGCTATCAACTGACAAAACGTGATGACCAGCCTAGCGATAAAGGTTATTGAAATCAAATTTAAAGGAGTAAACTAAGGTGAAATTACATAAAAATATTATTGTTGCAGCTGTCGCAGGTATTACGTTTTAGCGCCAATTATTAGTCAAACTTCAGCTGTTTTAGCAGATGTCGCTGCAACTAACGAAACGAATACAAATAATCCAGATACAAGTGCAACAGATAAAACTGAAACTCCTGTAGCTGAACCAATTTCGCAACCTATTGAAGATAATGATCCCGAGCCTAAGACCAATATCCACAAGACTAAGAAGACCTGGTCAAAACGCCACCAAAAAGCAAATAATTATTTCAATAAGAACGTCAAGAAGGGGCAAAAGTTAACGAATAAGACTAAAAAATTAGCCCTTTACAAGAAGATCTTGAAGCATTTTAAAAATTATAAGACTAAGTATGCCAAGAGATTTAAGAAATATCTTAATGCAGAAATTAAATGGTTGAAGAGACAAATTAAGAAGGATGTTCCTACAACTAAACCTTCTGGAGATCTTAAACCAAAACCTGTAAATCCTCCTAAGAAACAACCATCAGAAGATCATGGTGGTTGGATTGATAGTACATTATATGATGATTATGTAGAAGATTATAAATATTATAAGAAATATCCATCAGATTATAAAAATGCTGTTAAAACTGATATTAAAGATTTAAAGAAACGTGGTTTTAAGTTTAATAAAGACTTATCTGATAAAGGATACGAAGCACATAATAAGAGACTTCAAAAACGCGATAATAAATTAATGGATGAAGGCAAATTAAAATAATCTTCAGTGCCCTCACTAATAAAACAAAAAGGCTAATTCGTAGTTAAAACGAACTAGCCTTTTTTGTCTTATTTATTTAAGCTTGAACCCTTTAGGAAGTTTGGGCTTTTTGCCATTATACATAACATAAGTTTCTTTGGGACTCTTTTTAGCCGAATGGTTATACAGTTTTAGCAATTGTTTTTCTGTATATTTCTTGCCTTTCGGCTTTCTAATTGTCCCTTTACCCACTGCTTGGATATGCTTAAAGCCTTTGCCTACTCCCGAACTCTTACGTAAGCGGTAATGCCCGAGTTTGACAACACAGCCTTTGGGATTACCGGCGTTGAGCAAAATTTGACTATTATGGATATTAAAATGACTTAGATCAACTCCAACTAATTTTTTATCGTTTTCAAACATTATAGTTGAAGATTTTAATTTTGGTAAATGCCAGCCACTTAAATTCACATACATCAGATTAGTACAATCATTAAACATCCCAGTTGTACTAGTAACATTAGTCATTCTGAAATGCGAAAGATCTATGCTAACCAAACTCTTATTATCAGCAAACATATAAGTCATGTCTTTAACATTCTCAGTGTTCCAGCCATCCAGGTTCAAATTGGTTAAAGAATAATCTCCAGTAAACATCCCCCACATGGTGGTAACTTTAGCAGTATTTAAATGACTTAAATCTAGACTTTCTATATTAGGATCTTCCGCAAACATTTCCCGCATATTGGTTACATTTGATGTATCTAAATGATTTAAATTTATGCTTTTTATATTAGGATTTTTCGCAAACATTTCCCGCATATTGGTTGCATTTGACGTATCTAAATAATTCAAATTTATACTCTTTAGATTAGGATTTTTCGCAAACATTCCTCTCATGTTTTTAACATTATGAGTATCAAGCTTGGCTAGATTTAATTGCTCTAACTGTGAAAAGCCTTCGAACATGTATGACATGTTTGTGACATTCGCCGTATGCAATTTGCTCAAGTCAACATCCGTTAAATTAGGACATTCAGCAAACATATACGACATATCTGTTACCTTATTGGTGTCCCAATTGTCTAAAACTAATTTTGTTATTTTGCTTGAAGCAAACATATTTGACATCTTAATAACATTACTGGTATCTAATGAGCTAAGATCCAGAGTCTTTACCCCGGTTGTTCCTGAGAACATGTGTTCCATGTCTGTAACTTTACTAGTATTGAGTTTGGCAAAATCTAAATTAGAAATATCAGCCCGCTCAAACATTCCTGACATATCTGTCACATTGCTTGTATCAAGGTCAGCAAAATTAAGATTTTGAAGTTTGGTTAGACTAAACATATTAATCATTTCAGTAACGCGACTGGTGTTAAAACTACTCAAGTTAATGCTTTTGGCAGTGCAACCATTAAACATATAATCCATTTTAGTGACATTACTAGTATTAAAACTGGTCAAATTAATGCTTTCAGCAGTGCAATTACTAAACATATAATTCATGTTAGTGACATTGCTAGTATTAAAACTGCTCAAATCTAGCGTTGATAGTCCTGTGGACTCAAACATTCTATTCATATCAGTTACTTTATCAGTTTGAAAGTGACTTAAATCAAGCTCAGTCAGAGCCTGATCCATATCAAACAAGCCACTCATGTCAGTGACTTCACTGGTGTCAACTAAGTCCAGTCCCTTAATATCTTTCAAATTATTTAACTCGCTAAACTTATATTTTGAATCTGCAGGAAGTTTTACGGGGGAGGCAAAAACAATATGGGTAATATTATTCCCCCAACTCCATTCTTCATTAAACGGGCGACTCGAAAGAGTGCTATTTTTCTGAGTTCCTTTAATTGTCAGGGTTCTGGTAACAATATCATAATTCCAGCTGCAGTCACCATCTTTGCCTGACCAAATACCTGGTATTTCTTGAATATCATTATTCACTTGATCGCTAGCATCAGGTTTATTAGTTGCAGCAGAAACCGGCTTAACAGCAGCTGCCATTAAGTTCAGACCACAAAAAGCAAGACTGCTGCTAATACCAACTTTTTTAACTAAACCTAAAATTTGTCTTGAATGGTTATGATTCATTATCATGACCTCCTTTTCATTAACTTAATTATAAGCCGTTTCAAACCCAAAATATTGCAAAATATAATTTTCCTAGTTGTTAAAAATAATGAAAGCCAGGCAAATCCATTAAATTCACCAGATAAAATAAATTTGAGTTTCATTTTGGGTTACGATAACATTAAACATAAGCTCATCTTTGTAAGATCATAATTTGTGAGGTCATAATATGAAACGTTTTAAGAAAATTTGTATTGGACTAACAGCCTTATTATTAACTGCTAGTCCATTATTGCCAAATATCACCAATTCCCAAACAGTAGAAGCTGCTCAGAAAGCCAAAGGAGAAGTTACGCTACTTAAAAACGATTATGTTTATACTCAAGCAGGTCATAAAATAAAATTGAATATCTCTCACGGCTTTACCGTTCCTGAAGGTTTTAGCGCTGATTCCAAGGGCTACGTGATTACTGACATGGAAATTGATGAATACAGCGATGGCAGAACCAGTTATTCCTACTACGGCACTAAAAAAATTAACGGGCAAAAATTTTACAACCTTGGTCATAACTATTACGTTAAAAATGCCGATATTTTAGAAGTAAAAGGCCATAATATTAAAAAAGGCAAACTAGTATTAAGTCACAATTCATTGATTTACACCAAGACTGGCAAAGCAACTGGTAAGAAATTAAGAACTGATGCAATTGTCAAGTATCAAGGAAAAGCTAAGACTGCTACTAAAACACCCAAATACTTTTATTATCTTAATGATTTAGACAGATACTTCAAGCCCAGATATATACCTACTCATAAAATTAAAGGGAAATATTATTACTCTTTAGGACATAATCGCTACATTAAGGCAGCTAATGTCGGCTACATTAATGGTCACATTGCTCGCTACAATGGTGTTTCGTCAGCGACTGTCCTTAGGAACACCTCCAGTACAACGGTAAATTATTCTGCCGCAAAGCGGAAACTGAAAAAAGGACAAAAGATTAAACTTGATTTAACTGTTATTCCATACGAAATTGATGGCTTTGAGGGTTATATATACAGATTGCACGATCACCCAGATGAATATGTTTCAGAATACGAAGTTAAACTGAAAAGGAACCTGCCTATTATTGATTACAGTGACTTAGTCTACACTTATGTCACCCCATTAGCAGGCAACAGTGTTGAACTTTATGATACTTCCGGTAAGGCAACTGGCAAGCATATCATGAAGCCGACACATAGTAATCTGACGGTTGATGGCTTAATGTACTTGTGGATTCCTGAGAAAAACAAGGCGGAACTGTTTTATCACTGTCTAAATTACAGCGATACTAATGTGATTGATGACAGTCAACCAGATCCGATATCAGATCAAGACTCAGTAACCCACAGTAATAACCAAAAATTAAACTATGGCAATAACTTTATCAAAGTTAGCGATGTTAAATACGTCAGCGGGTTAAAGCTGAAAGCACTTAATACGATTGAGCAGGCCAAAAATGATCAAAGAATTGCAACGACTGCTGACAAGCAAGAATTACTAGCACTTTTTAATGAGGGCAAAGATTTAGATCAAAATGCTAAATATGATACGGATCTAATGAATAATTATGACAGCTCCTTAAGTAATGCCTCTGCCATAATAAGATCTGATAAGGCAACTATCGCCCAAGTTGATGAAGCTGTCTGGTATGTTAAAACTGCTAAAGAGCAGCTGACAACTATGTCTGTTCCTCAGGGCGATTAAATTTTTTAGACTAATACAAAAGGCTAATTCGTACTTAAAACGAACTAGCCTTTTTTGTCTTATCTATTTGAGATTGAACCCTTCAGGCAGCTGGGGCTTTTTGCCATTATACATAACATAAGTTTCTTTAGGACTTTTTTCAGCCGAATGGTTATACAGTTTTAGCAATTGTTTTTCCGTATATTTTTTGCCCCGAGGCTCGGCAATTGTGCCTTTGCCAACAGCTTGAATATGTTTAAAGCCTTGACCTACTCCTGAACTCTTACGTAAGCGGTAATGACCGAGCTTGACAACAAATCCTTTAGGATTACCAGCATTTTTCAAAATCTGACTATTATGAATATTAAAATGGCTTAAATCAACTCCAGCTAGCTTCTGATCGTTAGTAAACATTTCCGTTGAATCATACATTTTTGGTAACCGCCAGCCACGCAAATCAACAAAAACAAGATTATCACAGTCCATAAACATTTGGCTGACCCTTGTAACCTGACGTGTATCCCAAGTATGCAGGTCAAGCTGCTCAAGACTTTTTGCACCTTTAAACATCCTAAGCATATCAGTAACTTTGGCAGTATTAAAGTGACTCAAGTCAATGTCTTTTAGACTGCTGTCGCCACTGAACATTGAATTCATCCAGCGTACGTTCTTGGTATTCCAGCCCGTTAAATTGAGTTTAGCCAAAGAGCTGTCTCCAGAAAACAGCGAGATCATATTAGTAACGTTGCTGGTATCAAAACTGCTTAAATCCAAACTAGTAACAGCTGGATTGTCTGCGAACATTTCTTTCATATCTTTAACTTTACTCGTATCAAAGTGACTGAAATTTAGCTGATCCAAATGGGCGAATTTTGCAAACATACCAGACATATCTGTAACATTACCGGTATTAAAGCCGCTTAAGTCAAGTTTAGTTAAGTCAGAACACCCTTGGAACATATTTTTCATACTGGTGACGTTTTTGGTGTTCCAATTAGCCAAATTTAAGTGAGTAACATTACTACCCCTAAACATTTCAGCCATATCTGTCACTTGACTAGTATCAAAATTACTCAAATCAAGACTTGACAGATTTTGGGTACCGGAAAACATACCTGACATATTATTAACTTTACTAGTGTTAAAGTGCTCAAGATTTAGTTCAGGAACTTTTATTCCAGCAAACATACCAGACATGCTAGTGACATTACCGGTATCAAAATTAGCCAGATCAAGCTCTGCCACATCGCTATCCGCAAACATATCTGCCATATCGGTCACTTGGCTGGTAGCAAAACTTTTCAAATTAAGATGTTTCATCGGGCTGTTTCTAAACATACCGTTCATATTTGTGACTTTGCTTGTATTAAAACTGGTCAAATCTACTTCTGTTAAGGCTGTGTTATCAAACATTCGTTCCATGCTAGTCACTTGGCTGGTATCAAAGTGACTCACATCAGCTTTAGTTAGAGCTTTGTCATTAGCAAAAAGCAAAGCCATATTTGTCACTTGACTAGTATCAACTTTATCGAGGCCCGTAATATCCTCCAAATACTCAAGACCGGAAAACTTTTCTGCCGAATTCGGAGCCATTTGAACTGGTGTTTCAAACACAATATGCTCAATATTGCCAGACCATTTGAACTGCTTTAAAAATGGTGTGCTGGATAATTGACTGCTCTTTTGCGCGCCACTAATCCGCAGAGTTCTACTAATAACGTCGTATTCCCATGTGCAGCTGCCATCAGTGCCAGTCCACAGACCGGCATCAGATGGCAAACCTGTCGCACTAATTGGGACAACAGCATGAGTTTCTGTTGCAGCAGCAACATTTACGTTTGTTTGCACCGTTACGACTAAACCTAATGCCATTGTTGCAATACCTATCCCAGTTTTTTCAAACTTGATTAAATTTGGAAGCTTCATCTTGATACCTCTTTTCTCTTACCCTAATTATACGGGTTTTTTGCTTAAAACTTATTAATGATTTAAAACTTAAGTTAAACTTTGCCAGACTGTTATTCTTTTACTGTAAGACATGTATTGCTGCACCTATATTAGGTTATAATAAATTTAGTAGAAAGAATTAGTAAGGAGGTAAATCATGAAACTTACCAAAAAAATCTGTTTGGCGATTACGGCTTTGGCATTGGTCGTCACACCTTTTTTAGCAAATTGCAATCAAATACATACAGTTGCAGCTGCCAAAAGCAGTAAAAAGACCGCAAAGGGTAAAATCACGTTAATCTATGATGCCCATCTTTATAATAAATATGGTCATAAAATTAAAAACAAGAACAAATATCTGCCTTATGCTGAAGATGATGCCAATGGCTATAAGTACATTCCAGGATTTAATGCAGATGTTATGCAATATTACGGCACCAAAATAATTAATGGACAAAAATTCTATAATATTGGTGATGGTTGCTACATTAGTACGGCGGATATTAAAGAAGTCAATGGTAAGAACAGCAAAAAGGGCAAATTGGTTTTATTACAGAAATCAGCTGTATATACTAAAGCCGGTAACAAGAGTGGTTACACTTTACCTAAGCGCGCTATTGTTAAGTATCAGGGCAAAGTTAAACAAGTTAAGTCAAGACCAAAATACTATTATAGTAAATACTTTAAATCAGATAACGATGAGCACTTTTTCTACCTTCCTCTTACAATAATTAAAGGGAAAAATTATTATGCCATTGGTAAAAATCGCTATGTCAAAGCCTATAATGTTGCAAGTTTAGATGGTTATCCTCTAACTTACAATGGGGTTACAACGGCCATCGTTCTCAAAAAGACAGCTACTCAGACTTTAAACGAAATGAAAACCAAACATATTTTAAAAAAGGGTCAGAAAATAAAAGTTGACTTAGCCGTTACGCCTTGGGCAGAAGATTTTGAAGGCTATATTTTCCGCCTGCATAATCATCATGATGAATACATAGATGAAAACTGTATCAACCTGAGAAATTACTTACCAACTACCGACTACTCTGATTTAACCTATAGTTTTGTTACTGCAAAGACTACTGCAAACGTTAAGCTCTATGACGCCACAGGAAAACCCGTTGGGATTAGTTTTAATACTGCAAAGCAGTCTGATTTTAATGTTGACGGCTTATTCTATATTTGGAATGCGGCTACAAACAAAGCGGAGTTGTATTATCACCTTCTGAGTAACAATTTAGACAGAAAAGCCCTTATCAACAATGATGGCACACAACTTAAGGCTCCAGCGACTGACAAAAAATATGGTCCAATCACTCTAACCACCAGTGAAAAAATAATAGCAGCTAACAGTTTCGTCAAAGCAAGTGATGTGAAATTTAGCTGGGGCATAAAACTTTCTCCTGTAAACACTTCATTAGCAGCTGAGCAGAAACAAAAAGTAGCAACCGACAGCGATAAAGTGAAGCTCCAGAAAGACTTTGACTCTGGACAGCAAACTATTAACGAGAGTGTCCATTATGATGCACTTATGCAGAGCTATGACTATGCTTTAGCTAATGCTGCTGTTGTCTTACGGTCGAGCAAAGCGACACTGGCACAAGTAGATCAGGCAATCTGGCTGTTAAAAACCACTAAAACACAAATAAAAACTTTAAACTTCCCTGAATTTGCCTAAAGTTTACTAAAAAGACAAACTAAAAAGGATTAGTTCTGAAATGTGATGTGAACCCAAAAATTAGATCACACCAATGAGCTAATCCTTTTATTTTACTAAAAATCAAAAATAAAATGATTTTGGTAACTGTGGTTTTTTACCGTTATACATGACATAGGTTTCTCTAGGGCTCTTTTTGGCAGAGTGATTATACAGCTTAAATAATTGCTTTGTAGTATATTTTTTGCCTTTCGGTTTTCTAATTGTTCCTTTGCCTACAGCTTGAATGTGCTTAAATCCTTGTCCTACACCTGAACTCTTACGTAAACGGTAGTGGCCCAGCTTCACAGCAAACCCTTTGGGATTGCCAGCCTGATTTAAAATCCTGCTGTTATGAATATTAAAATTAGTCAGATCAACCCCCGCTAATTTCTTGTCCTGCATAAACATATCTGTCGAATCAATTAGTTTAGGCATGTGCCAGCCGTGTAAATTAACTTTAGTAAGATTAGGACATTGAGCAAACATCTCACTTACTTCAGTTAATTTACGGGTGTTCCAATTATGTAAATCAACAGTTTTGAGACTCCGATCATTTTTAAACATCTCATATGCTTCAGTGAGACTATTAGTTTTAAGATGACTTAAATTAATATTGACCAGCTGCGGGTCGTTTTTAAACATGCGACTCATACTCCTGACCCGTTTGGTATTCCAGCCTTTCAAATTAACCGTCTTTAAATTGTCATCATCACTAAACATGCCTAACAAGGTCGTATTAGACTTAGTATTAAAATGACTTAAATCTATGCTGGTTATTTTTTTCATACCAGAAAACATATAGCTGGTGCTAGTCACCTTGCTGGTATCAAAATGACTAATATCAAAATCAGTTAAATTTTCAGCACCGTTAAACATGCTAAACATATCAGTTACCTTGCTAGTATTAAAGTGCTTAATATTTAAACTGACGATATTCTTTAATCCGGCAAACATAGTGCTCATGTCAGTAACATTGGCAGTATTCCAGCCCGTCAAATTAAGTTGTTTTAATGCTGTATCGTTTGAAAACATGCCTGACATATTAGTTACTTTACTAGTATCAAAATTACTCAAATCCAAACTGGTCAAATTTGCATCCCCAAAAAACATAGTTTTCATATTTTGGACATTACTAGTATTAAAATTGCTCAAGTTTAGAGTTGTTATGTTCTCACTATGAGAAAACATGCTGCTCATGTCCGTTACGTTTTTGGTATTAAAGCCTGAGCAGTCGAGCTGTTTAATCATGCAATTATCGAACATTCCGCTCATATTTTGTACTTTACTGGTATCAAAGCTATCTACATTAATCGTTTCTGCCTTAGTACTGGAAAACATATTTGCCATATCGGTTACTTTGCTAGTATTAAAGTTTTTTAAATCCAGCTTTTTAAAATTGGCTGCCGCAAACATGTTGTTCATAGTGGTTACATTTGCGGTATTCAATTTACTCAAATCTATTGCTGTAGCAATAGCATTATCCATACCTAAACTGGTGAACATGTTACTCATATCTGTAACTTTATCAGTATTAAAATTACTAATATCTAAACTAGTAAGTTTCATATCACCGGCAAATAAACCAGACATATCGGTTACATCACTGGTATCAGCGTTCTCTAAGCCCTTAATATCAGACAAATATCTCAAATTGGCAAATTTTTCTTTTGAGTCCGGTGCCATTTGAATCGGATTTTCAAAAACGATATGTTCAATACTTCCAGCCCATTTGAATTCTTTAGTAAAAGGTGTGCTTGACAATTGTGCTCCTTTAGCGCCGCTAACAGTCAGCGTATTGGTAAGGACATCATATTGCCACGTGCAGCTGCCATCAGTGCCAGTCCAAAAGCCCAGCTGATTATTGCTAGTACCGGGTGCATTCGGTGTTATTTTTGCAGTTTGATCTTTAGCAGCAGGTGTTGCAGAAGCTGCCAAAACATTTTGCACCAGATTAGCGCCACTCATCATGCCCAAGACTATGGCAGCCATACTGATCCCCAATTTTGCTAAAATATTTTGCTTGAATTTAGTTGACTTCATTTTTTGACCTCCTTTTCCTCTTAATTTCATTGTAAGCCTTTTAAAAGTTAAATAATATCTTCTTTTGCGTTTACTTGCGCTAGTTTCCAGCCAGTCATAAAATGCTGCTCGCGTAAAGAACGCAAGTCGTTATAATCGCTCTCCAAGCTATCAATTGCATCCTGCAATTTTTTGTTTTGCTTACGGAGCTGGTCAAGTTCAGGATCATTAACAACACCCTTCAGGTGCATTTTAGCTGCTAATTCCCGTCGTCTTTCCTCAAATTCACCCTTCAAAGTAGCAAGAGCGTCTTCATATTTGACCAGTTTTTGGTTAACTTCAGGAATTTCATTATTTAAACTGACAAACAATTTATACGGCATGTTGGACTTGATGCGATTGCATTCCGTGCAGGATAAAATCAGGTTGTCAAAATCATTATTATGTGAAAGTGAAACCGGGTCTTTGTGATCGACGCTACGTCCGCGCCTGCCGCAATATTGGCAGCGATAATGGTATTTAGCGCGAATGCGCTCACGGTCAATATAATCCACCTCATTTAGTTTAAAGTCGACGGTTAATCCTAATTTACTCAGATTTTCGGCAAAAGTAAATTCGCTGCTGGGCACAAAGTCAGTTTGACCTGTCTCGCTGTCTATTACTGCCTGATTAAAATCATGTGCTGATAGCTGTTGCTGGGCTAATTCATTGCCATCATAATCCTGAATAAAAGCCTCATAGCGCTTACGCATGTCATTTTTAGCAACCAAAAATGTTGAATTATCTGCGACTTCATCTTTTCCTACAAAAGTAAACAATAAGCATTGCGCAAAAACATTAACCGCAATATTGGCAAAGTCTTCCGGCTTTTCTCCTCTTTGAATGCATAGATCGCAAATACTGGTCAGTTTAGGATTAATCAGACCCGTTTGTTTAAAATGTTTGGCATTTATACGCAATCCACACGCACTGCATTGAAACTTCACTTTTAAATATTCTCCTTAGAGCAAAATGTATGTATCATTAATCTAATTCTACTCAATTTAGAGCAATAAAAAAAGGCGGACGAAAGTTTCATCCACCCTTTAGTCTTATTTAAAAACAAACTATTTATTTTCGTCTGCTTTGGCCTTGTTCAAGAAAGCAACAACTGCTGCCACGTGCGCAACACGTTTCTTGCCGTTCTTCTTGTTCTTAGGTCTTTGGTTTGGTTCACAACCAGTGTTGTAATTTTCACCTTTACGCATAGTACTATACTTCCTTTCAAGATTTTCGAAAATCTTATATAGTTTAACACTTAGGACTTTTTGAAGCAAGATTTGCTGATATTGAGTCATACGTTTTACCATTTAAAATAAAAAGCGTTCCATAATGGAACGCTATAAAATAAAGTTATTTTTGAGCACATATTATTAGTTAAATGAACTAATTATTTTCACTAACTGTCATGGCAGCATCAATTACGCCACTATCGTCTGCCAAACTGATAGCTGCATTTTTTTCATCTACTACTAAATCGTTGCCTAAATATTGCATTTCTGCTGGACTGGTATATAAGTCTAAGCCAATATTATTTTCAACATTAATTGAAAAATCTGGGTCTTTCTGATCCAAGACTACAAATTGAAAACGAGTACCAGCCGCACAGCTGCCAGCAATATTAGAGTACTTGTTAGAACCATCGTTTAGTGACAATAAAACAACCTGTCCATCTTTAACACTTTTTTTGATTTTATCAGCAGCACCTGATTTAACATTCATTTTAACTGATTCGGAATTACTCATTTTAATATTTCCTCCTAATCCTTAGCAATTTTCTCAAGTATAGGATATATTAAGTTATAGTGTCAAAAATTATGTTTATAGTAAAAGTGCTTTTCACCATGAAAAATTTATTATTGCGTATAACAGAAAAAAAGGTCAAAATGTATATAGCGATTATAGATGATTATAACTTGTGAAAGGGGACATTTTATGACCGTCTTGAAAAAGGTGTTTAGTGATAAAATCCTGCAGATTACTTTTGTAATAACGATTATCAGTCTTTTTTTTGCTAGACCGCGGCTTGAGGATATTAACTTACATACTATTTTTTCAGTCGCCGCGATGCTAATCATTATTCAAATATACGCTTACTTGCACGTTCTGGACGTGCTGGCGTATAAACTGACCAGTATTGCCGACAATATGCAGAAATTAAACATCTTGTTTACGCTTCTAGCGATTATTGCTGGAATGTTTCTCGGCAATGATATAACAGCGCTTACATTGATTCCCCTGTACTTAAATATTGCCAAAAGATGTAACCTACCGCAAATTTTACCTGTCACTTTAATTGGTATGGGTGCAAATATTGGAGCTGCTTTTACTCCGTGGGGCAATCCCCACAATATTTTTTTGGTCAGTAAATATTCTGTTAATGCCCTGCAGTTTTTTTCCTGGTCTTTGCCCTATTTATTAATGGCATTAGTCATTACGTTTATTATTTTTTACTTTATCCCTCGTAAAAAAATTCCCAGACAAGATATTAAACAGATTAATATCAGTTTAAGACCTACAATCATTACTACAGCAGTATTTGCTTTATTTTTCTTAGGGGTATTCAAGGTCATTAATGTGGTAATTCCGATGATTGTTGCAATTATCTTAGCATTATTAATCAATCCCAGAATTTTACTTAAAGTAGATTTCGCACTGCTATTAACCTTTACCTGTTTCTTCATCTTCATTAGTGATATTCAACAGATCCCGCTGATTGTCAGTATTATTCATACGATGATCAATTCGGAAAGTTCTACCTACTTCACTTCGATTATCTCCAGTCAGATTATCAGCAATGTGCCTGCGACTATTTTAGTTGGTAAGTTTACTCCTTACGCTGAAGCACTATTTTTAGGTTCTAACATTGGAGGCTTTGGTTCTCCTATCGGTTCAATGGCCAATATGCTGGTCTTAAAAACATTTACCCAAAATGCGACAGTTTCCAGAACCGAATTTTTTAAGAAATGGTCTGTAATGCAGTTTATTGGTCTGATTGTTTTAACCGTTTTGGGCTGGGGACTTTTATTAATTTAAGATACAATTTAGTAAAGCTTTGCTAATGAAAGATAGTATAAGCTTCTTTTTTATATTCAAAAGGTTCTTAATCAGTTATAATTAAGAGATACATATAAGGAGGAATACTATGAATAGTTTAACTTGGGTAATTGTAATTATTGTTGTTTTATTAATTGCACTTTATATTACAGTTTACAACAGTTTACAAAAAGCCAAAGTATACACCGATGAATCTTGGAGTCAGATTGATGTACAACTAAAGCGGCGTAACGACTTGATTCCCAACCTAGTCGAAACAACTAAGGGCTACGCCAAACATGAAAAAGAAACATTGGAAAATGTTGTTCAGTTGCGTAATCAGTTAACTAATATTCCCAGCGATGATCACGCTCAAACTTTAAAAGTTTCCAATCAGATTTCTGATGCACTTAAATCAATTTTTGCCTTATCAGAAAACTATCCTGACCTTAAAGCCAACCAAAACTTCTTGAAACTGCAAGAAGAATTGACTAACACAGAAAACAAAATTGCCTATTCGAGACAACTTTACAATTCATCTGCTGCACTTTACGACCAAAAGTTGTTAACTTTCCCATCTAATATTGTTGCTCACATTCACGGTTTTAAGAAAGTTGACTACTTACAAACTAATGAATCGGAAAAAGAAGTACCTAAAGTTAAATTTTAAATACCAGGTCAGTTTTTATGTTATTTCAACAAATTGCCAGCAATAAACGTAAAACCGTTGGGATTATGGGATTATTTGTCATTATTTTGGCACTTGTAGGGGCAGGACTAGGCTATCTTTTTGGCAACCGGCCTATTCTAGGATTGATCATTGCTGTAGTTTTTAGTCTAATCTACATGCTAATTGTCTTGCCTAACCCGGCCAACATGGTTATGAGTCTTAATCATGCTCAAGAAGTCCATGAACAAGATAATCCGGAACTGTGGCATGTTGTACAAGATATGGCACTGGTCGGTCGGGTACCAATGCCTCGAGTTTTTATTATTAATGATCCCAGTCCTAATGCTTTTGCGACCGGACGCGATCCCAACCACTCTGCTGTTGCAGTTACTCAAGGTCTGCTGGACATGATGAATCGGGAGGAACTGGAAGGCGTTTTAGGTCATGAGATTTCGCACATTAGAAACTATGATATTTTAGTTTCTACTATTGCCGCAGTATTAGTCGGAGTCATTTCTTATTTATCTGGTATTGCCAGCCGTTATATTTGGTGGATTGATGATGATCGCGACAGCGATAACGACAATGGTGGCACTATTGTTGTCATTTTTAAGATCGTGGCTATTGTATTTGTGTTAATTCTGGGACCTATTTGCGCTAGTTTAGCCCAAATGGCATTATCGCGAAATCGTGAATATCTGGCTGATGCGTCATCAGTAGAATTAACCCGCAACCCACAAGGATTAATTTCTGCTTTAGAAAAGATTGACGGTTCTGAGCCAATGAAGAAAGCCGATCCCAGCAGTGCTGGCATGTATATTGAAGATCCTGTACGCAAAAAACGCAGTTTTGCTCATTTATTTGACAGTCACCCGCCAACAGCTGACAGGATCAAACGCTTAGAAAAAATGTAATAAAATAAAGCAACCTTTTTAATCAAGGTTGCTTTTTATTTTAAGTTGATGTTTGCCTGTCTAAATAATTCAGCTCGCATTTGGACTGGCGTTTCATGATAATATTCACTGAATTTTTTATAAAAGAAGGACTTGCCACTATAACCTACCCGTGCAATTATTTCTTTTACGGAAATATCTGGTCGTGCAAGCAAATTGCGCGCCTCTTGCATACGCCTTTCATCAACATGCTCTACGAAGCTTTTACCAGTTTTTTGTTTAACCAAACTTGAAAAATAATTAGGATTAAAGCCAAAATGTTTGGCTGCCTCATTAAGCGTTATGTCAGTAAAATGCGCATCAATATAATTTTCTAAATCAGTTTGAACAAATTGGTGATTAGTTACAGGACCTGTCGCTAAGTCTTGATTTCTAATTGCGGCAATTAAAAGCAAGTTTAGTTCTGCCAAAATAACATTGTGAGTATACAAATCCTGATTAAGATATTCATCAATTACTTTTTTTAGCGCATTTGCAGATTTAGACAAAGGCGTACTGTTTAAAAATAATAAGCGCCTTTGATTGTAAGCGTCAGTAATTTCCTTAAACACTTTTTTTTCACGATGACTCATGGCAGAATAGCTTCCGAGAAAATCCAGCATCTTGAAATTATGGTCAAATTCTAACTTAACTAATATATCGTTTTCTCCCTGCCGCAATATTTCATAATCGCTTTTTCTCTGTAAAAATACGATATTGCCGGCTTTAAGCAAGAAATCCTCATCATTGATTCTGGCTTTTACTGATCCCTGAGCTTCATATAAAATAGTTGAAGCTGTAGTTTGGTAGCGATGAACTCCAGTATTACGATTTTCCAAAAACGCTCTAAATAAATCAAAATTATCGTTTTTGAGCTTGATTCTTACCTCATTAGTGTCAGACTTAGTTGAATCCAAAATGCTGGCTAAATATTGTTCAAGTTTAACAGCTGCCATTATTTCACCTTCTTATTCAAATTTTGGAATATATAGATTCATTATATAGCAAAATTTCATCTTACTAACAGAATTTTGTTATTTAGATTAAAGAGAATACTTGTGTATGTAGACATCTATTTTTCTTTTATGTATAATAAGTTTAACATCGGGGTGCCCTAGAGGCTGAGAACAGACCCGTCGAACCTGCTTTGGATAATGCCAGCGAAGGGAAAACGAAAGATTTTACGTCGTCAGGCTTTATCCTGACGATTTTTTTTGGTAACTAAATTGATTAAATTAAACAACCTGACTTTTTCATATGATAAGCAAAATAAAATATTAACAGATATTAATCTCACTATTCCCACTGGTGAACTTTCACTGTTAGTTGGTCCAACCGGCTGTGGCAAATCTACATTATTAAAAATTCTAGCAAATCTATATCCTGAGTTTGCGGGCCAATTAAGCGGCAGCGTTAATTTAGGCGGATTAAGATCTGCTATGATGTTTCAAAATGCCAGTGAACAGTTTACGATGACAACACCGCGAGAAGAAATTATTTTTGCACTTGAAAATCTTTGTCTTAATAAATCGCAGTATACAAAGCGCTTGAATGAAGCTGTTCAGTTTACGCAAATTGATTATTTGCTTGATCAAAAAATTAATACAATGTCTGGCGGCGAGCAGCAAAGAGTTGCTTTAGCTGTACTTGTTGCGATGAATGTCGATCTTTTTTTACTTGATGAACCCTTTGCCAGCTGTGATCCAGCCGCTCGCAAATTCTTAATTGCTAAATTAGCTCATCTGCGCGATCAAGGGAAAACAATTATTTTAAGTGATCATGTATTAACTGACTATGAAGGACATTGTGATAACCTGTTTCAATTTCAAGGTAAAGATTTGGTACAACTTTCTGCTAGTGAAAAAGAAAAACTGCTGCAAAAAAATACGGAATTCGTTTCTTATACTTTTGCCTTACCTGAAGAAAATAACGAAGTTTGTTTTAAACTCAAAAATACAGAGATTACACAAAATCGTTTGCTTTTAGAGCAGGAACAGCTAAATATCTTTTCTGGTAAAACTACTCTTATTACTGGAGCAAACGGGGTTGGCAAAACATCACTTTTTAACGCACTGACCAAAATGATCCCATATTCAGGCAGTCTAACTTATCACAATCAGGAAATCAGTAAATTATCAGCTCGCAAGTATCTCCTTAAAGTGGGGCAAATTTTTCAAAATGCGACCGATCAGTTTATCAACGTTTCTGTTGCAGATGAAATCAATTTAAGCAAAAAGCAACGAACCAATAATTATTTTACTGATGACAGAATAAATGAGGCTTTAGCTACCCTTAAGC
Organism: Lactobacillus sp. M0396; assembly: GCF_016101625.1. Classification (NCBI taxonomy): domain Bacteria; kingdom Bacillati; phylum Bacillota; class Bacilli; order Lactobacillales; family Lactobacillaceae; genus Lactobacillus; species Lactobacillus sp. M0396. The sequence goes on along the minus strand of NZ_JACFQE010000005.1, from coordinate 48,857 downwards.
TTGATTCACTGCTCGATCATGTGGTTTATTCACTATCTGGCGGACAACAAAAGAAACTGCAAATTTTACTAATGTTGATCTCCGATCAGGATGTATTGCTAATTGATGAGCCCCTTAATGGCCTGGATGCGGACTCTGCTAACAAGGTGATGGCTTTATTAAAAGAAAGTCAGAAAGCACGTAGTCAAACGCTTTTAATTATTAGTCATGAACTAAGGAATCTGGCAGATTGGTGTGACTATCACCTCATCTTTAAAGACCAGCATTTAACCTATGTGAATAAATGAGGTGTGATCATGAATCCCAGTTTTAAATTTTTTCTAGCACTGATTATTTCTATAGAAATATCTCTTAAATCAAGCTTGTTAACCAATCTTTTAATCATCTTTTTTACCATAATTTATCTAATCTACAAACACATCAAATTGAAGAATCTGCTTTTAACTTTATTAATGCCCTTAATTGCTGCATTTACGGTTTTTGCTACTTTATACTGGTTTGCACCTCAGCCTAATTTACAAAATGCACTGAGTTTATCCAGTCGTATTTACGTCTATACGTTGACTATCTATTGTGTATCAATAGGAACTACTGCTATGGAATTAGCACGTTCTTTTGAACAGAATTTTCATTTACCCAGTAAGTTTGCCTATGGGGTTTTAGCAGCTCTTAATATCGTTCCCAGAATGAAGGAAGCAGTTAAACAAATACGCACTGCCGGCATGATGAGGGGCGTTTACTTGAGCTTTTGGTCACCTGTTTTATATTTTAAAGCTATTCTTGTTGCGCTTAATTCGGCAGAAAATTTAGCACAGGGCATGGCATCTCACGGCTACCGTGAGAGCGCCCAGCGGTCAGTTATTGCACCTGTTCCTGTTCAAAAAAGTGATTGGCTTAAATCGATTGTTATCCTGTTTTTAGTTAACCTGGCATTATTCACATTAAAATAAAAAAGTGGACCTGCATGTCCACTTTTTCTTTAGCCTAATTTATTTTGCCATAGTATAGCCTGTGACATTTATTTTGACTGACTGGTCTGCATTGACGAAAATCTGAGGTTTTTCAGAAGTATAATACCGTTCTGAAAATACCAGCTCACCGTCATTTAAGAAAAACTCAATTGAACTGGTATCAATAAATACCTGTATTTTCAAATTTGGCTTTGGTCTTAATCTGCCATAACGTCGAGAATCATCTGCCGGCTTATCAGCTCGAGTTAAAACTACTTCGTTATTCCTTTTGTTCCAACTTAGTGTTACCAAATTTTCCTGCTCATTTTTGAGTACAAAATTAATCTCACTGCCAGACCAATTTTCTGTTTCAGCTGTCAAAAGCAATTCCAGATGCTGCGGATCGGAAACATTCATCTGCTTTAACGAAGTCATCAACTTTTCATCAATTACTTTTTCTTGCCGCAGCTGTTTTAATTCTTTAACTGGCTTCATATATAGCTGATTATTCTTTAAAGTCAATTCTCTGGGCAAGGTTAAAGCACCACACCAACCATCAGCCTGTTCAGGAAAGTCAGCGTGCCACATATCAAGCCAGCCAAAGACAATGCGCCGATTATCAGGTGTTAACATGGTTTGCGCTGCATAAAAGTCGTGGCCATGATCAAGTTCTCGAAACGCTCCGTGTTCAAACTGGTTTTTGTGATAATCCATCTTACCAATGAAATATCCCGTTTGATAAAGATTAAGATACTTTTTACCCTTTGCTGCAATTCCCTGTGGTGAGCACAACAGAACATCTTGCCCATTAAGTGAAAAAAGATCCGGACATTCCCACGTATATCCTTCATTATCTCTTCCCTGAGAAACTGCAATTGGTCCTAAATATTTCCAGTGCAATAAATCAGTTGACTTATAAGTAATTGCACGACCCAATCCTGCCTTATCTTGACTGCCAACAATAATATAATATGAATCCCCATGTTGCCAGACTTTCGGATCACGAAAGTGCTGTGAGTTATCAGCCGGTGGTACGGCAATCACTGGATTACCACCGTATTTTGTAAAATGAATACCATCATCACTATATGCAACATTTTGCGTTTGGCTAAAAAGGCTGTGATCATTCACATCATAATAATGATTACCAGTATAGATCAGATATAAACGACCAGCTTTTTCAATCGCACTGCCGGAATAACAGCCATTGTCATCTTCAGTGCTGTCTGGTGTCAGCGCTATTGGCAGTTCTTCCCAGTGAATCAAATCTTGACTGCGATAGTGTCCCCAATGCATTGGTCCCCTTTTAGATGAATAAGGATAATACTGATAAAAAATATGGTAGTAGCCTTGATAATACGAAAAGCCATTAGGATCATTCATCCATCCGGAAGGCGTTGAAACGTGATAATTAAGACGATAACGTTCATTAGTAATTTTTGCTGGAACCCGCATTTTTGTTTCTTCCTTATTTTTATAATTTCAGTTCGCTCACTTGTCTAATTGCAAAATTAAATTGCCGTGATTTACTTCTGTATCTTTGTTCTTTGTGGTAAAGCCATTTTTATATTCAGGGAATAATACCATGACGGTAGTTTGTTTACCAGCTGCTTGAATAGCTTTTAAATCCATCTTAGCTAATGGATCGCCTGCTGCAATTTCCTGACCATCTTTTACTAAAATTGTGAAACCTTTGCCACCTAAATCAACAGTATCAATTCCCATATGCAGTAATATTTGTACGCCATTTTCACTCTTTAAGGTAATTGCATGCTTTGTCGGGAAAACAGATATCACTTTACCATTAACGGGTGCAAAAATATCACCGGTAGTTGGTTGAATAGCGAAACCGTCCCCAACTAATTTCTTGGAAAAAGTTTCATCATTAACTTTTTCAAGAGGTAAATATTCACCATCAACTGGTGCTAAGACTGAATTATCATCAGTAGCAACTAGTATTTTGCTTTCTTTGTGGTCCACTCTTCTTTTGTTTTCCGGTAATATCGGCCTGAATTTATTCCAAACAAGAATAAAAATAATTGGCAAAACAAATGCAATGAGGTTACCAATAACATACGGTCCAATCGGTCTGGCAACCGTTAAACCAGGAAGTACAGTAAGACCCTGCGCTAAACCTTTAACATTTAACAGCTTCATGTAAACTCCGCCAAATCCGGCTCCCAGAAACGAACATACGAAAGGTACAATACTGTATTTAAGATTAACAGCAAAGATAGCGGGCTCAGTAATTCCGACTAACGTAGGAATAAAACTTGAAATAGCAATATCACGATCTTTGGATTTTTGCTTTAAAATCAAGTACATCCCAATACAGCCACCGCCTTGGGCAATAATGGAAACTGACCAAATAGGTTGAATATAATCAAATCCTGTCTGTACAATTAAATTAGCTTCGATTCCCTGGATAGCTTGATGCGTTCCAGTTACCACTAGAGGTTGCAATCCTGCGGCAAAGACAAAGGCACCAAAAGCGCTCATTTTCATATAAAGGAAATTAATGATGCCGCCCAAAATATTCCCAATCCAGAGACCAAGAGGTCCAAAAATTAGAAATAGTGATAAATTGGCCGCCAGCAAAGTAACAGCAGGCACGAGTATATACGAAACAACTTGAGGTATATATTTAGTAGCTATTTTTTCAACCTTGGCCTGAAACCACGCAGTTAAAATTGCCGCAAAGACACCGCCTTGAAAACCCACAGCAGCTATTTTTAGACCAAATAAATTCCAATACGCTGGATGAACTTGTCCCAGGACAAAAGCATTTCTATCAGCCAAATCAGGTGAAATCATGACAAAGCCGACTAGTATCCCCAAAATTGGATTACCACCAAAGCGCTTAGTGGCTGAATACATTACTAATACGGGCAAAATTTTAAATGTAGTGGCAATAACATTTAAAAATTTACAAAAATCGCCCACATATACACTCTGCTGGGCCAGTGACTTGGTCATACCAAACATGCCCGGAGTAGCAAGCAATGACCTTAAGCCTAAGATCATAGCAGCACCAATAAAAGCTGGAATTATAGGAATAAAGATATCGCCAAAAACTTTAAATGCTTGCTGAAATTTATTTTTGTTTTTGATACCTTCATCTTTAATTTGATCAACTGATACTTCTTTAGTTCCAGAGATTTTAACAAAAGCATCATAAGCTTGTTCTACTGCTCCCGGACCAAATACTATTTGCAGTTGCCCGCTGTTGTATATTACTCCTTTAGTGCCCTCAATGTTATTAAGGGCATCTTGGTCGGCCTTATTAACATCTTTTAAAACTAGCCTTAACCTGGTAACGCAGTGGGTTGCACTAACTACATTATCTGCACCACCAACATTTTTTAAAACTTCTTGTGCAATTTTATTATAATCTGCCATTTATTTTGTTCCTCTTTTATCATTTACGATAATCATTGGAAAATTCAATTTGTTCAAGTCGAAGCGTTCCGTTAGTTACGGTCACACTTAAAGTATGACCAAACTTGTGGTAAACGCGAGCATTTAACGCAGTACCATTTAGATAAATCGTTAGGATATTATCATCCACAATTACTTTTAGATCATATTCTTTACCAGCCTTTAAATCGATTGGTCTGTTAAGTCCTTTATTCATCATTTGGTACCATCTGTAACAAGGATTTTTATCCAAAGTTAAGTAGTTCTCATCCAAATTAAATCTAAACTCATAAGATTCATCTGTTACAGGATTTCGGTAAAGTCGAATAGAAAAATCACTAACAGATTTGCTAAAACTGATTTTAGTATGGAAATAAAAGTGTTCTCCCGTATCTTCAATAAGTTCTTTTTCTTCAAGAGTGTCTTTGGTTTGCAATTGCTGTGACGCAATTGCTGTTTTATTTGCAAAAGCTGCACAAATTTCTGCAACAGGACGCACACCAAGCGTATTATCCGCACGTTGGTAAATTTCTTGCGGTACAAAAGTACCGCCCCATTCATAATTGTTCATATCATTCAGACCAACTTTAGTGGGAACCCAGCCAAAGAGTACTCGGCGCTTGCCATCAAAAGCTGTTCTGGCAGCATAATAAGCTCGACCGTCAAAGGCTTCATCTTTAGGTTTGAGCCACGGACCATTCAGGCTTTTACTCATCCTGTAAAAAACCTTGTTTTTGACGCTATATTCTGAATAAAGCAGATACCACCAATCACCCATTTTAAAAAGCTGAGGCATTTCAAACATGGTATATAAATTCGGAGCCCAGAAGTCACCCTCAAATTGCCAATTTTCTAGATCTCTTGAAGTGTATTTTACAAGTCTTCCAGTCAACTTATGCTTATCTTGACCTTTGCGCGCTCCTAAAATCAACAGGTATTCCTTTTTGGTATCATCCCAAATGACTGATGGATCACGCCAATTACGGTTATCATAGCCAGGTTGTGGTTCAAGCTTTAAAGCATTTTTTGATTTCGTCCAGTGAATAAAGTCCTTGCTGGTGGCATGCAGTAAGATTTGCGATGCCTTTCCTTCTTTTAAAAATTCTTTGTTAAAACCTGTGTAAAAAGCATGAATTTTACCATTAGCTTCAAAAACTGACCCAGCATAGGCAAATTGATCCCAATCTTGGTCGCTGCCTCGCTTTAGTACCTCTCCATAATCATCATAGTGTACAAAGTCTGTGGTGGTTGCAAGTGACCACCCAAACGGATCAGTAATTGGACCATGAATCCGTTTATCTCGTTGATGGTAAATATAAAACTTACTATCCTGAGCGTAAGGCATAATATCTCCTACCCAAACATCTTTAGGTTGATAGTAAATTTGTTGATTATTAGTTGGCTTTAAATCCATCGTTTCCTCCTTGTTAGCACTTACATTCACTATTGAATATACTGCAACCCGTTACATATGTCAACCGGTTACATATATAAAATTAAAAAAAACCAGTTAAAAAAACTGGTAATTATTACACTGTATGTCCTATATAAAGACTTACAGGAAGATTAAGGCGATCTGTTTCTTTTTTGCCATTAATTTTATTTATTAATTTTTCTGTTGCTACTTGTGCTATTTGACCAATTGGTTGTCTGATTGTTGTTAATCTGGGATTATATAATAAAGTTTGCTTTGCCCCATCAAACCCGATAACTTTGACATCTTCCGGTACTCTTTTATCATGCATTTCTAGATAAAAAATAGCTAATGAAGCTAACAAGTCATCTCCTGCAAAAATGCCATCAATTTGGGGATGATTTTGCAAATAATTTTCAATAGTTTCTTTCTTCTTAGCAGCACTCCACACAAATGGGACTTCTAGAACATTTTTAGGTAAATTATTCTTTTCCATTAATTCCAAATATGCAATTGAACGATCATTAGCCGGTAACTTGACTGAACTATCACCCCTAATATCAAGTATTTGCTTACACCCACGGTCAACCAACAATTGTACTGCTATTTTACCTCCAGCATAATTATCACAGGCAACAGTTGTAGTATTTTCACCCAAGTCACGATCAATAGCAACTATGGGCAATTTAGAATTTTGATAGCCGGACACATGCTTATTATGCGTGCCAACAATAATGCCGTCTACTTGATTTTTACGGAGCATTGTCAAATACTCAATTTCTTTTTGGGGATTATTTAGACTGTTGCAAAGAAGCATTTTGTAGCCTTTTTGGGATAACAAATATTCAATATCCTGTATTAATTCAGCTTGAAAAGGATGAACATTTGAAGGAAAAATGACACCGACTGTATATGTTCTTTTTTGATAAAGCGCACGAGCTAAGTCGTTGGGATAATACTCTAATTTTCTCATAGCGGCCTGGACTTTATCACGAGTTTCTTTACTAATATAGCCCCTACTATTCAAAACTCGTGAAACCGTAGCCGTTGAAACTTGTGCTTCTTCGGCAACTTCGCGGATTCCAATCTTTTTCATACTAAAATTCCATCCTAAATATAATTTTAAAAATTACTTTGTGTACTGATTAAAATACAACATTAAGACAATTTGGTCTACTTATGATACGGACTGCCACTATTAATCATAAAGCCGCGATAGATTTGTTCAATTAAAACGACCCGCATTAATTGATGTGGCAAAGTCAACTTGCCAAAACTCAGCAGATCATTGGCACGCTGGTTTACTGCTGGACTAGTACCTAAGCTGCCACCAATTACAAAAGTTAAATCAGAATGCCCATAAGTTGCCAAATCCTTTAATTCACGAGCAAACTCTTCACTACTGCGCTGTTTACCTTTAATTGCAGTTACAAATACGTATTCCTTATCTTTAATCTTATTTAGGATCCTTTGCCCTTCGACTTCTTTGACATTATTCTGTTCTGCTTGACTAAACTTTTCCGGTGCCTTTTCATCAGGTACTTCGATTACTTGTACCTTGGCAAAACGGCTCAGCCTTTTTTTATATTCAGCGATTGCATCTTTAAAGTATTTTTCTTTTAACTTACCCACACAAATAATTTTAATATTCATAATTGCTATTTTATCCCCCAATTCCCAAAGTTTCCACTTGCTTTTTCCACAGCTGTGTAAAGTTCAAAACTACATTTTGTGGTTTTTACCTTTAGTAAGAGAACAAATTGTGTTTTGACAAATTTTTTATATTTATCATCGCTGATTTACCCACATAAATATTTTTCATAGTTGATTTTCACAAACTTTTTGCTCTAAAATACTGCTGTTAAGCCTTGAACAACTGTTTGAGCTAATTAATTTTCACTATTATTTACACACAATTCACAGGTTATACACAATTTATCCCATCCGGTTTTTCGCATTTTATGCACAATCCACAAAGTTATCCACAGTTGTCAACAAAAAATGCTATGATATTTTTTACTTGACAATAATAATTCGCGAACTTTTTTATGTTTCCCAATAATAATGTTAACAAAAAAGCTATACTTATGTCTAAAATCGCATAGTATAGCCTTTTTATCACTTAATTCTAGAATATTCTTTGTTTAATCGGATTGTAATTTTACACGTAAATTAATCTCTTTTCCGTTACGGTTAATGGTTAAATTAATGGTATCTCCGACTTTGTGATTATACAAAATGCTGTGTAACGAAGCAACATCTGATACAGATTTGTTGTCAACTTTGATAATCACATCACCAGTCTTAATTCCGGCCGCAGACGCAGCACTGTGCTTGGAAACCGAAGCAACATAAATACCATTTTTCAGATTAGACTTAATGTTAAGTTGTTTTCTGTTGCTAGAAGGTATGCCTTGCAAAGCAATCACTTTAACACCTAATTGTGGACGGACAATCTTGCCCTTTTTAACCAGCTGATTAACTATGGTTACCACTTCATTGGATGGAATAGCAAAGCCCATGCCTTCAACTGATGTGCCGTCACTTGATTGAGAAAGTTTCATTGAGTTGATGCCAATTACTTGCCCTGCGGAATTGACTAACGCACCGCCTGAATTACCCGGATTAATAGCAGCATCAGTTTGAATAACCGTCTGCTGATTAGCAGAAGAAGTCGTAATACTACGCGCTGGTGCTGATATTATCCCTTGAGTAACCGTTGAAGCGTATTCGCTGCCAAGTGGCGAACCAACTGCAATAACTGTTTGACCTGCCTGTAAACTCTTAGAGTCACCAAATTCAGCTGTTTGAGTTACATAGCTGCTATCAATTGAGAGAACAGCTAAGTCTGTTGTTGCATCCGTACCCACAATACGTGCGTTAACAGTTTTGCCATTAGACAGCATGACTTGCACTTTATCGCTGCCCGAAACAACGTGATTGTTAGTTACAATATAACCTTTATTGCCAGATCTCTGGTAAATTACTCCAGAGCCCTCGCTATATGTTTGCAGTTTTCCCTTACCTTTATTGTCATTATCGTTATCACCAAAAATATCGAAAATAGAGTTGCTGCTGCTTGATTGCCGTTTCATATTAATAACTGAAACAACGGCACCTTTAACGTCATTATAGGCTGGCGTCATTGTGCCACTGGTTTTAGCACTGTTTCTGGAAGTTTTCGCACTGCTGGAGCTAATAGTCGTTTGAGCATTATTATTCATATTAGCGTTATTAATTTGATCTAAGGCTACATATGAAGCTCCACCACCGATTAGTCCGGCTACAACACCAACAATAGCAGTTTTCATAATGCCATGTTGCTGATGACCAGAGTTTTGATTATTCATTATTTAATCTCCTTTACATATCTTTTTACTATACTAACAAAACTTGAAAAAAGATAAAAAGTTTCCTTAAATTTGTACTAAATTAGTTGGCTGGATCGGATCGGTCAGAACAATTTTAACATCACTGGGCAAATTAGCATCCCCATCAACCATTATTTTTTTAGCAGCATTATAAGCCAACTTTGCAGTATTATTATGCTGACTTCTATGTGCTAAAAAAATGTGTTCGGTTTTACTTGTCACCACATCGAGCAAAGCCTGCCCGGCATCATCATTTGATAAATGTCCGACATCTGACAAAATACGCTGCTTTAAGCTCCAGGAATATGGACCATTGCGCAACATCATATCATCATAATTAAACTCCATGAGATAGGCATCCGCATCTTCAATCACGCTTTTTACCTTACGAGAGACATAGCCGGTATCTGTCAAAAAAGCAATTCTCTTGCCACTACTGGTAAAAACGTAATATTGAGGCTGTGCTGCATCGTGACTAGTCGCAAATGCTGTCACATCCAAATCGCCAAAAGTCTTGGTTTGCCCCGGCTCAATAATATTAATTTGTTCAACCGGTATTTGCCCAATTTTTTGTGTTTCAGTTAAATATTCCCAAGTGCCACTGTTGGCAAAAGCCGCAATTCGAGGGTAACGGCGCATTAAAACCCCCAGTCCTTTGCTGTGATCTGAATGATCATGACTTAAAAAGACCATGTCAATGTCTTTAATATCAACGCCAACTTGACTTAACAAGGTCTTGATTTTTTTACCTGATAAACCTGCATCCATTAAAATTTTATGCTGACCAGTTTCAATTAAGCTGGTGTTACCAGTTGAACCGCTGGCTAAAACAGAAACCTGCACCGCATTATCCCTTCCTAATTTTTCTGTACATTAACATTATATGAGCTGCCTTGCAAGATTTGTGCTGTAAATGCATTAACTCTTTTAACAGTGATGTTCTTAGTTGTCTTATTTTCAACTTGAATTAGCCATGTAGGCAGCAAAATTGTACTGCCGCGAACATCGGTTAATTTAGAATAGCCTAAACTAACTCGCATTACCCGCGAATTGTTGGCAATTTCCCTGTCAGTATACATTGCTTTAACAGCGTGCCAAGCACTGATAATTAATTGCGGTTCACGAACTGCTTTAATAGGACCCATATAGGAAATAGTATAGTTAATAATTTGATCATTGCGCACATTAATTGTCAACTGAGCATCACTGTCGTAAATGCGACCATAATCGGTATTTTGCACATAGCAATATGTATTGTCACCAGACATGCTGGGTTCAAACTTAAAAGTTTTACCATAGGGTACATTTTTAGGATCGTTTTTAAAATCTTCCAGCTGCTGCATATTATTTTTGCGGTTGCCACTAAGTAGAATCATGGACTTAGGTGTCCCAGTTAAAGAATTGTCACTTTTGGAATAATGGGTTGTAACTTGTGTAAGACTACTGCTTTTACCAGAAAGATAATCACGCTTTTTAACAGCTAAATAATAACCAGATTGTTGCTTATGTGAAATATGCAGGGGCACGTCAATTCCGTCAGCTCGCATCTCGGCACGAATGCTTGTTGCAGTAGAACCGGAAGTATTGCTCAAGCTAATAGGCGAACGCCAAATTTCAATTCCTAAATAAATATCGATTAACAAGAAAATGACGAAAAATAACCATTCTATTCTTTTACGGTCCATCTTATTTCCCCTCTTCCGTTAATGTCTGCCTATATTTATTCAGAGCCAGAAAATCTATTTTCTCCCATTCGGCTAAACTCTTCCACTCATCATATGCTTTAACATAATATCCTGGTACCAGGTTAACCAAGTGGTCGTGTGAATTATCCTTTTCAACCTTAAAAGCCACTATTATACGTTGAATTTCATCTTTTCTCATACCGGCATTTATTAATCTTTGCATTACTGCTGCGCTTGTTGGCAAAGTTTTCGTCTGACCATCAAAAGGTATTGGTATTTGTAAATCTGTATTGTTAAAATCAACTTTTACTGCATCTTCAGTGAAAGTGGTTGCAACCTGTGGACTGCTTTCATCCCAAAAGACTGGTATGCCCTCAATATAGTTAATATAGCTTATAGAATCATTTACAGTATCAAAGTAACGCAAATCCTGCTCGCTTAAACCTAGTTTATGAACAAAATCTACGCTCTCTAGAAGCTGATCATTAAGTGATATATCTTTACGCTTCTCATACCCAGTATAGTGAAAATCATGTCGTTCAGTTTTAGCCTTGGGAGCTCGTAAATTGGTATAGTAATTAAGCGAGTACGTAGTCCAGCCTTTTTTGTTGGAGCGGGTTATCACGTTAGTAGTACCAAGCAGCCGAGATACAAAATATGAATCAGTTTGGGTATTAGTAAGGTAGCTGTATATTTTCCAATGGTCTTGCTTAGTAAAGAATACCTCATAACAATTTTTGAGACGTACGAACTCCACTGGAACTCTTCCTTGAGCTCTGCTGGCATAATTGCGTAGTTTTGAAAAGTTGCCTTTAATTAAACGAACCCGGTAAACAGTGAAAGTCTTATCATTCCCGAGATAAAGGTAATTATTGCTGTCTGACACAAAAACGCGTCGAAATTGCACATCATCCTTTTTTACGTTTTTTCTAGTAAACAGATTGATGCTAACTTCTTTAGGAAAGCTTAACTGAATACAATTTTCATCATGCAGCATTTTTTCATACTGCGTTTTACCGGTACTAATTTTATTAATACTGCGATATTTTACCCCTTTTACTTCTTTGACAAACTCCAGTGGCAAGTTCTTTTTAGCATCATATAAACGATATAACTGACCATTTCTAAATCCATAAGAGTTAGTAGGAATGTAGAGGTTGGAAACAATACGATTACGTCTGTTTTTTGCCTGTTCAGTTACTCTGCCCGTTTGATTAATATGATTAAAGTACTGATCATTAGTCATAATAAAAATCCAGAGAACAATTGAGAGAACGAAAACTGCCAACGTTCCTAGTAAAAGCAGTGCGTCGCCGAGCTTAAATTTAGACTTCATCCCAATCATCCCCTTCACTCATTGGTTCATAAGGCAGTGCAATATAAAAAGTTGAGCCATTTCCTTCACTGCTATTAGCCCAAATATGACCATGATGTTCTTCCACAATTTCTTTAGCAATCGCAAGACCCAGACCGGTCCCTCCTTGGGCCCTTGAACGAGCTTTATCAACACGGTAAAAGCGATCAAATATTTTAGTCAGATCTTCACGTGGAATGCCCAAACCCTGATCTGCGATACTAAGAACAATCCGATTTTGTTCAGAATGAAGTTTAACCGTGATTGTCCCACCATTAGGTGAATACTTAATTGCATTATTCATGATATTATCAATTACTTGGGCAAACTTATCTGTATCAATTTCTACCCACAATGCCTGCGTACCTAATTCACGTTTAATAGTGTACTTTTTGTTTTCTTTTTTATCCGTTTTGACAATCATGTCAAAGCGATCAAGAATATGAGCTACAAAGTCATTAAAATTGACCCATTCCACATCAACTTTAGAAACTCCTCTGTCCATGCGTGACAAGCTGAGCAGCTCGCTAATCATTCTGATCATGCGCTCGGTTTCTTCTTGTGTAACTTGCAAAAATTTAGGAGCAACATTTGGATCTTTCCAGGCACCCTCATTTAAAGTTTCAATATATGCATGAAGACTAGTAAGCGGTGTACGCAACTCGTGAGAGACATTAGAAACAAACTGCTTTTGTGAATTTTCATTTTTTTGTTGTTCGGTAATATCATGCAAAACGCAAACACTACCGGAAACAAAACCTGTCACCCTTTTAATAAGAGAAAAACTGGCATGTAAAATGACTTCATCTCTTGTTCCCTTATTGATGGTAATAGCTATACCCTTTTGATTTGCAATTAAATCCTGCGAAGATTCTTCCAAACCCAAAACTTTAGCAATTGGCTTATTAATAATTTCTTCTTCTGTTTGATTTAAAAAGTTGAGCGCCATTTGATTAACAACGTTAACATTGCCGTGCCTGTCTGTAGCAAGGACGCCATCACTCATATGTGACAAAACACTATCCAATCTGCGCTGTTCACTTTCAGATTCTTCTTGTGAACGTTCAATTCTGACGGACAAAGTGTTAAAGGCCTGACCCAACTGACCCAACTCGTCATTTGAATAGATCTTTACTTGGCTCGAATAATCGCCGTCTGCGATATTAAGTGCTTGACTCTGCATTTCCTCAATTGGTTTGGTAATCGCATGCGAAACAACTAAGGATAAAATTGCACCTATCACTGCCGCAATTAAAGAAGTGACCAAAAACATCAGTGAGATATTACGCAAGTCATTGAAAACTCCCTGCATTGACGCTCGTACGTATATTGCACCAACTATATTAGCAGAACCATTACCGGCACTTAAGGGGGTAACCTGCACCATGTAGTCTCCATGGTCATTAATTACTTTAGTTGCCTGTCTGCCAGTGGAAGTTACCTGCTTCACTAAAGTATTATTGACACGCTGACCAATTCGGTTTTTATCATTTAAGTTTGAAACTGCACGAATAATGTCTTTATTATCTACAACAATAATTTCACTGATCGTGCCAATACCATTGCTATAGTCGTTAACAATCCTATTCAAATTGCTGTCAGTATGCTTGTTGTCTTTCAGTAATTGAGTTGACAACTGATTAGACACAATGGGCAGAACCTGAATGGAAGATTGGAAGTTTTCAATGCTGTTTTGCTCTAATTGGCGCGTAAAATAAGCACCAATGACCTCAATTGTGGCAATAATTGTCGCCATAAACACGATGGCTAATGTTGTATTAATAGAAATAGTTAAATGTTTAAACTTATTCTTGATTTTTTTCATAATTTTTGTAGTGATTAAATAAAAAGAAAGCCTCGCTTGCTAAACATTGCGGGCTTTCTTAATTAGTCTTCATTAGGCTGTTTTACATAATAGCCAACACCGCGACGAGTTACTAAAATCTGCGGCTGAATAGGATTATCTTCAATTTTTTCACGCAAGCGGTGTACAGTAACATCAACTGTCCGAACGTCGCCAAAATAGTCATAACCCCAAACGGTCTGCAAAAGATGCTCTCTGGTCATTACCTGATCCATGTGCTGGGCTAAATAGTAGAGCAACTCAAATTCACGGTGAGTCAGCTCAATCTTTTTGCCTTCTTTTTCAACAATATAGGCATCTGGCATAATAACCAGATTACCGATGGCAATATTTTTTGTAGAACTATCATCATTAGCACTTTCATCTTTTTTGACGATATTGCGCCGACGCAAATTAGCCTTTACTCTTGCTACTAATTCACGGTTAGAAAAAGGTTTGGTAACATAATCATCTGCGCCCATTTCCAGACCTAAAACTTTATCAATTTCAGTATCTTTTGCTGTCACCATAATGATAGGCATATCATGAGTTTGTCTTACTTCACGCGCTACATCCAAACCATCTTTTTTGGGTAGCATCAAGTCTAAAATCATTAAGTCAGGATTATATTCGTCAACTTTCTTGATAGCCTCTTCGCCATCATACGCAGTGTCGACGTCAAACCCTTCTTTTGTCAAATTAAATTTAATAATATCAGAAATTGGTTTTTCATCATCAACAACGAGAATTCTCTTTGACATCGAAAAGCCCCCTTTTGTGATCATTATACTGGTTTTTAGTTTATTAGCCAAAAAAGTCACCAAAATTTAATAAAAAAACTTGCATTTCAGTGAAAATAATAGCATAATAGTCTCCGTCGGTTATTTGTAATAACGCTTATGGGTGGCTAGCTCAGCTGGCAGAGCAACGGACTCTTAATCCGTGGGTCCAGGGTTCGAACCCCTGGCCACCCATTAATAATAAAGGTAGTAATCACTTGGTTGCTACCTTTTTTGTTTGTCAAAAGACACTAAACCTTTATATAATATCAGATCAGTTTCATTTGTCAATTCTATTGTATTTGTTATTGTTTTAAACAATTAATCCAGCACTTTTTCAGCAAAAACATTGATTCAACAGTATTTTATCCACTCATTTTACTTTTGCAGAACCTCATGAAATTAACAAATAAAAGCAACAAACTATAGCTTTATAACTACAAATTCTGCCCTAAGCAAATGTTAAGCAGAGTTCTTTATACTTTTTTATACAAAAGCCTTGTCAAAAGCCGAATTAATTGTTATCATAATTAACTGTCAACAGAAATGGTGACGGGTGGCTAGCTCAGTTGGCAGAGCAACGGACTCTTAATCCGTGGGTCCAGGGTTCGAGCCCCTGGCCACCCACCATAATAAAAATAGCACTGCAAGTAGTCGGTGCTTTTTTTATTGCTTTTAAAAAATTCAGTTTGAAGGAGACTTTCTAGTCCCCTTTTTTGTTTTCATAATCTGCAATATCCGTTAGAACTTGTTCTGCCAGTTCTTTGACAGTGGCACTTGTCAGCTTACGCTCTTTTTCGCCAAGTGTATCTTGTTCAAGCCACCATTTCTCGAGAGTCTCAAGCGGAAAAGGACTTTCTTTTTCTTCATTATTTTTTAGGGTTTGCGCAAAAGAAATATCTAAGTAATAAACAAATGCTCCTGCACCAAATTCATGAATTATTTTAGTTAAAGTTGTGCCATAAATCCTTTTGGGCAATATCCCTTCCAATATAATTATAGGGTAGTATTGTTTGCCCCATTCAATCATTAATTCTATCAGACTGGCAGTTGGTGCCGTCTCTTTTTCCTTAACATGCAAAATATCAAGGCGCAATAAATCTTCATGTAAAAGCAAACATCTTTGGTAGCCAAAATGATTTTGCAAACAATTGGCTAGGACAGTTTTGCCACTACCAGAATTTCCTCTAATTAAAATAAAAATTGGTGTCATTGAATATTTTTCCTTTCAATACCGGTGACTAAAGAATTAACGTTACTATTTAAATTATATTATTAAGCTTTTATATTTTTAATATTAAAATAATGCACATAAGATATAATTAATACATTAAATTATCAAAGTAGGCAATATTAACGAAGAAAAAATGGTTAATAGGAGTAAGCAGCATTTTAGGCTTGCTCTTAGTTACAATTGTCCTGTTTCACACTTATGAACAAAAAAGTTCGCATACGGGTACGGAAGAAGTCAATTCTGGCAATACGAAAAAAGCTCATTTTAAAGCTACGCCTACCATTTATTTGCATGGCTATGGTGCTGGTGCTCGCTCGAGTGCAGGAATGATTGCATATGCCGAACAGCATAATGATGCACACAAGGTATTAACAGCTAAAATTTCTCCTGCAGGTAAGGTTGAATTACAGGGAAATTGGCCCCGCAAAACTAAAAGACCGCTTATTCAAGTAATTTTGCAAGATAATAAAAACAGCAACTATTACACAACGCGAGAGTGGTTTCACAACCTGATAATATGTTTAAAACAAAAATACCATATTAAGCAATATAATACCGTAGCTCATTCTATGGGAAATATCATGACTCTCTCTTATCAGTTAAAATACGGACAGGATCGCAATTTGCCTCGATTAAAAAAGCAGGTCAATCTTGGTGCGCCATTTAATGGTATTATTGGTTTAGATGAGAAGCCCAATCACAATTATCTGCTTAAAAATGGGAAACCAAAATATATGACCCAATCCTACCAGTATTTTTTAACGCATCGTCATAACTTTCCAAACAATGTATCAGTGTTGAATATTTTTGGCAATAAAGAAAATGGTACCAATTCTGATGATGACGTCAGTTGCGTTTCAGCCCAGTCTTTACGATATTTGTTGCGTGGCAAAGTAAATTACCATGAAATTGAAATTAAAGGTGCAGGTGGACAACACAGTAAGTTGCACGACAATTCCAAAGTAGATCAGATTATCGGTCAGTTTCTGTGGGCTAATTAACTATTAATTCTATAAATTATTTTAATATTTTTTTCATAAATTATAGCGTATAATAAAAAGAAAAAGGATATTTTATAGTGACAGGAGAAGAATGATGACTCCACTAATTGAAAACTTCATCTCAAAATTGGCTCTGAATTTGACATCTTTATCTAAATTAGAGCAAAAATATACGCTCGCTTTCTACCGTGATTTTCTGCTCGACGGTGATTTTCAAACAAAAGAAGAAATAGTTAAAGAACTAGGTACTCCAGATGACTTGGCAAAAGAAATTAAGCAAGACTACGTTAAATTTTTAACAGCAGTTACTGCCTCTGCTAATGATCCCAATGCCAGTGATAATTATTTTAATGGGTTGCGTGTCAAAAGATATCCCCGCAGGGAACGTACCATTACCCTTGAAAACTTCAATCAAGTAAAATTGGCAGTTAAGACTACAGATGTAATTATTCATCAAGGCAGTCAGTTTCAAATAACAGTAGCAGATTACAGCAGCAGACCTGTAGAGGTAAATTTAGTCAAGCAAACGTTAGTTGTTAAAGAGGCTCCTGTTGAGGAAAAAAGCCATGTGATCATGTTCAACAGGCTCACTAATGCCAGTCGCGTGGAAATTACTGTTCCTAAATTAGATTCTTTATCTAAAATTAGCGGACAAAGTCACAATGGCGACATCATGTTGCAAAATCTAAAGCTTAAAAACATTGTACTTAACCTTCATAATGGCGACATATACATCAATAATGTTCAGGTCTCAGATGAGTTGATTTTTTCCGGCAGAAATGCGGACTATTTTATTACTCAGTCACTAATTGCTCAATTATCCAGCAAAGATCGTAACGGTGATGGCAGTTTAAAACGCAGTATCCTTAAGCAAATAATTGCTCAAACAAGTGAGGGAGATATAGAACTTGTCCAATGTCATACTAACATCAGTCTGGAAGCACGAGATGGAGATATTCAGATCAGGCAAAGCCAACTAACCAGCCAAAATATTGTTAAGGCTGCAAATAGCGACTTGAAGTTAAGCCAACTTGCCCATGACATCAGTGTGCAGCTTAAAGTAAACGATGGCGACATTATTTATCGCAATTCCAGTATTGGTAATAGTTTTAACAGTCAAAGCATGCAAAGTGACACGTTAAAAGCAACTCTAAATGATGGAGATATAATCATCAAATAAAAATAAGGCTCAGATGAGTCTTATTTTTTTGTATTATTTATCAAAAATTTCGGTTTAATACTTGCTAATTTCTTAAACCTAAATTAAAATATTATATATCATATAATATTAGGGGAGGCAAAGCATGGCAATCCAGATACCAACTCGTTTGCTAGATGGTGCGGTTTTAGCTTTTCTAAAACAAGATGATCTGTATGGCTACGCTTTGACACAAAATGTGCAAAAGATTTTTTCTATCTCCGAGTCAACTATCTATCCTGTTTTACGCAGATTAAAAAAGAATAACTGCTTAACAACTTATGATGAGCCTTATCAAGGACGCAACCGGCGTTACTATCACATTACTGATGAAGGGCTGACGTTGCTAAATACAATTCAAGATGAATGGCAAGATTTTAGTGCAAGAGTTAATCAAGTATTAGGAGGGCAAAATGACCAAAGTAATTGATGATTATATTTCCGAACTAGAACAAAACTTAGCTGATTTGCCTGAAAAAGATCGCGAAGATGTTGTCGAATTTTACCACGAATTTTTATTGGACGGTGACTTCATCAGACGTTCTACCATCGAAGCTGAACTAGGAACGCCCAAACAATTAGCAATCAATATTTTAGCCGATTATTCAAGCAAAGATGATTCTGTTTCTCCAAGAAAGGAGACTCCGAAGTCAAACCTAAAGGCCAGCTGGTACATTTTATTAGGAATTTGTGCTGCTCCAATTGGCATCCCACTCGTTTTAGCAATTTTATTCGTGCTCTTCTTTATACTCGCAGTTTTCTTTGGCTTATTTTTTACGATAATAGCCTTTTTGTTTAAATTCTTTGTCGGTGGAGGCCTAAACTTTCTTAAATCTTTATCCCTGCTATTCACTAACAACTGGCCAGTCGGCTGTCTTTACTTGGGTAAATCCTTAATTTGCATTGGCATTATTCTTTTATTACTCCCATTTATTATCAAATTAGGCAAAATTTTAATTGCCAAGTGTACCCAGTTTATGCGTAACCTTGGTAAAAATATTTTAAAGAAAAATTATTTTCAAACTAATACCGGAAAAAATACAGATAGGGAAAAATAAAAATGAAAAAGTTTTATAAAATTTGTGGGCTAATCTTTGGACTGGTAGTGCTTATTGGGCTGATTCTACTAGTCGTATTTAGATTAAATGATAACCCGTCACATGATTATAATGGTAAACACGCTCATTATAATGAAAGCAAAACTTTTTACGTAAAAAAGTTCGACAGTATTAAGTTAGCCTGTTACAGACCCGATATCCGAATTTCACTTAAGGATATTAACAAGTTTAAAGTGGTTGTTAGAGGGGGGCACGGTGCAGACATCAAAAAAATAAAAACTAAAGTTGATCATAATATGCTCACTATTTCGGATCAGCCTGAACATGATTATAACGATGGCTATTATAGCGTTGATGTTTATGTTCCTGCTAAAAGCGCCTTGAAAAAAATAACTGGTTTTTGTGAAGAAGGCGATTTCTATATCAATAGTTTAAACGTTCCCCACGTCAATTTGACAATAGAAGATGGCGACGTTTTGATTAATAAGCTTACTGCGAAAAGCCTTGACCTAAATTCAAATGACGGTGACCTCAAAGTAAACCAGTCGACTTTTTCACGTAGTTCACTAAAACTAAATGATGGCGATGTTAAGATTAGCGACTCTCAAATACTAAATAACAGCTCAGTCATATTGAATGACGGTGACTTTTCAATGTCAAACGCTCCTAAGATCAACTATGTATTGACAAATCACTCGGATGATAAAATCATTTTTAAAGGTTCTTATCATTCCAATCATTTTGCAAAAAAAGTTAAAAATAAACCCGTATTAAAAGTTACTAGTATGGATGGCGATATTCTAATTAATTAGTGGGCAAGTAAACTTTACTTAGATGTTTTCTTGGTTAGTAATACCCATTTTAAAATTAAAAACTTATCCAAAACAAGGAGAATCAAAATGAAGAAGTTTTACCTAATCAGTGTTGCCATCATTACTATCGGTATAATTTTGCTTGGTATTGGTGAAACTAACGGTGGCAGAGAAGATATCAATAATATCCATTCAGGCATAACAACCAATATTGAAAACTTTTTTAATCGTAATCAAACTCACGTATACTCACATCATATACCAGCAAAATCCCGTACTTTCAACGTAGGCAAGTTCTCTAAAATTAATATTGACGCTGAAGAACCCAACATCCAAATTGCTAAAGGAGACAACTTCCAAATTAAAGTTAGTGGTCCTAATGTAAAAAAGATCAGTGCCAAGGTTCATGGCGAAAAACTGACCATTTCAGACAACGGTGCTTATGAGGATGGTACTTATAAGGTAATTGTCACTGTTCCAGAAGAAGACTCGCTAAAAGAAATAACTGGATCATGTTCTGAGGGCAATGTTCATTTAGCTGATTTGACAGTTGCCAGCATCAATTTACAATCAGAAGATGGCAATATTACTACAGATAGTATTAAAACGCAGGAAGCCAACTTTGACCTTGATAATGGCGATTTGAAAATCTCCAATTCAACATTAACAAGCAGTTTCCTCAACATGAGTGAAGGCGACCTGATTGTTACCAGTAGTCACTTTAAAATCAAGGCTACCTTAGGTGACGGTGATGCTAAGATAAATAATTCTAATTTACTTGACAACAGCTCATTTAATCTAAGCGAAGGCGATTTTCAAATGAGCAGGTCTCCCAAGATCAGTTACCAGCTTTCAACCGCTTCAGATGATGATCTTGTCTTTCATGGCAATAATCATCGCAAACACTTTTCTAAAAAATTAAAGGGTTTGCCTTTGCTTAAAGTTACAAGTGGAGATGGGGATATAGTTATTAATTAAAAATTCCAAAAGACTTGAGTTGGGAAGCCTTTGTCACATTAAAATAATTATAAGAATAAAAAAGGCATTATTTTTTATTTCTATATTGTCTGAATCAAGTTGCGGTGCTAATATTTACTAAATATAATATTAGATCTAGATTAAAGAAAGAAAAATACAATGAAAATTAATTTTAACGGGTCACTTGAATTTCAAAATAAACCGGATCCTGAACCACATGAAATTGACCTATCTTCATTTACCAACATCACAATGGATCTTTATGCTTTTAGCATTGATATTCATTCTGGAACAAATTATCATGTAACGATTTGTGGTAATGACAAAGACTATGTAACTGCTGAAGTTAAAGAACAAACTTTATTTATTAGTGAAAAAGGACATAATTCTAATAGTTTTACTTTCGAGCATTCTTTCAAAATAAATAAAATAATAGTTACTGTTCCAGAGGATGCATCGCTTAACACACTGCAAGCAAGTGAACATGCTGGAAGCGTCCTTTTATCTGACCTTAATATGCAACAGCTTAAATTGAAAAATGAAGCCGGTTCAACAAAATTGCTTAACGTTACTATAACTAAAGATGCAAAACTTAATCTAGAAGCAGGCAGTTTATCAATCAGCCACTGCAATATAAACCTAAAAGCAAAACTTTCTGCTGGTTCGGTTAAAATTGATAATTTGCAAGGAAAAAGTCAATTCGTACTCTCTAGCGGATCATTTAAAATGACTGACAACAATAATATTAAGACTAGTTATGATTTATCTGCTAATATCGGGTCAATATATTTTCACGGTAATAGAGAAGGTCAGAGCTTTTATTGCCTAGGTGACGATCAAAACCAGGTAACTGTTCAATGTGGAGTGGGATCAATCAAAATTGTATAAAAAAGTCTTACCTTAACCTATTCAGGCAAAGGTAAGACTTTTTTGATGCAAAAATTAGCGCTGAACATCAATTACAAAAGAATTAATGTCTCCTCTATATTTAGCAATTGAGTATTCAATTGGCTGTTCATCAGCCGTAAGACCCTGAGTATGAAAGTAAAATATCGGCTTATTGACTGCAATATTAAGCAAGTTGGCAGTAGTTTCATCTGCTTCCATTACTTCCAGCTTTCTGATTACCTGCGTTACTTTTAAATGATATTTTTCAAGAGTACTATATAAAGAATCCTGGGCAAAATTATAATTAATCAGCTCGGGTATCCTTTGTTTGGGCACATAGGTTGTAACCAGAACAATTGGCTGATCATTAGCATAGCGCAACCGTACTAGCTTAAAGACAGGTGCTTTTTCAGGCAACTTTAAATTTTTGCTTACTTCAGGTGTGGCTTTTTCTTCATCAAAATAAAGCAGATTGGTTTTAGGATAGATGCCTTTAGCACTCATTTCTTCGCTATAGCTTTCAATCAAATGGGTAAATTCCTGCTCGATTTTAACCTTTTTAACTAGTGTACCTCGTTTACGACGCCGCTCTAAATAACCTTGATTAACCAGCAATGAGATTGCCTGACGCATTGTTGGCCGACTTACCTGATATTTATCCGCTAATTCAGTTTCTGGAGGAATAATTGTATTTTGCGCATAAATGCCCGTTTGAATTTTATTCAAAAGATCGTTGGCAATTACTTGATATTTAGGGAGTTCTTTTTTTACCAATTAGTCCCACCACTTTCATCTTACTAAATTATACCATTATAAGAATACTATACCATGCAAAAAACCGGTGTAAAGAGCTAAATAGCCCTTATTTACACTGGTTTTTTTAACACTATTTTTTTATTCACACTTAAATTTCAATTGAGTTGATGCCATCTTTTTCAAACCGCTGTTTAAGAGTTTCAATGATTTTTACACCTGAGCTAGTGCCTATTCGTTCTGCTCCAGCTGCGATCATTGCTAAAAAATCATCGGTATTGCGAATTCCGCCTGCAGCTTTGACTTTAACACCCGAGCCAACATTTTCTTTCATCAATTTTACATCTTCTACTGTTGCACCAGCTGTCCCAAAACCAGTTGATGTCTTGACAAAATCAGGTTTTACTTCTTTTGCAATTAAAGCCAGCTGCTTAATTTCTGACTTAGACAAGTAGCATGTTTCAAAAATAACCTTACATGGAACATGGTGATCACGGCAAAGATCAACCATCTGAGTCATTTCATCTTCAATATAAGACCAATTATGAGCTTTCACTTGCGTTAAGTTAACAACATAATCAATTTCATTGGCACCGTTTTGTAATGCATCTTTAGTTTCTGCCAACTTGCAAGCTACCGTTGTTTGACCCAAAGGAAAACTAATTGCAGCTCCTGTATCAATATCAGTCCCCTTTAACTGCTGGGCGCAAAATTCTGATTGGACTTCATTAATTGCTACCATCTTGAAATGATATTTTTTAGCTTCATCGCATAACTTTCTCATGTTGTCTTCAGTAGCATCCGCATGTAAGTTAGTATGATCAATTAATCGTGCAAAGTCATCAATTGTGTATTTCATTGTTATTCTCCTTTTTGTAATTACATAAACTGATTTTAACCACAGAAAGCTTTAATGTCAACCGCTTACTTTTTTATTTAAAATGGTGTTTTACTTATATAAAGCGATTACATATAATTGTGTTGTAAATTAATATGTATTTACAAAAAGGAGTGGTTTTAGTGAAAATATTGTTAACTTCACACGGACATTTAGCACAAGGCATCGCTTCTGGTTTTGAATTTATTGCTGGCAAATCGGATCATATCATGACACTTGAATTAGATGAAAGAGGAATTGGTTCATACCGTAATCGTCTTCAAGAGCTGCTTGACGGTGAAACAGAATCAGTCTTAATTTTGGCAGATCTAAAAGGTGGAACTCCATACAATGAATCCTTTAAGTACTATTTAGCTCACACTGAAAAAACACGTGTAGTAAGTGTCTGAACTTACCCATGCTTTTAGAGCTTGTCCCCCAATTATCTGACAATACAACACTTGATGAAGCCGTACAGACAGTTTTACAGGCGGGAACAAACGGTATTGCTGTTGCTCAAGCCTTAGAGAAATGTTATTAACTTTTTGTCCAAGTTTTTGGACTCAGTACATAAGTGTGCTCTTTTATATAAATTCATCTTTATAAGTAAGTAATTACTTACTATAATAACTTTTATATGTGTGATTATCCACTTATGAAGAAAGCAAACCCTCCTATCAACCATAGAGAAATACATATCTAAGGTAAAAATTATGACAAATAACCTATATGGCACCCTTTTTAATCTTGAGCAATTCATGATAAAATTACTTAATGACGTTATTGAAAGAAGGGTTCGATGGGCAAGCGAAAATTCTTCTATCATCATTTAACAGATGATTTGGTGGTTAGCCTGAACCAAGATTATCATTTACCAAATAGTTATGCTATTTTTCCGAAATCATTAGGTGGGAAAATCTGGTCTAAGATTGTACGCCCTTTAGGACATCTAGTTAGTATAGTCTATATTAATTTGATCCTAAGAGTACGAATAGTTGGCAAGGAAAAGTTGCAAGCAATAAACGATCAAGGGTATTTTATCTATGGTAATCATACCCAAACTTTTGGCGATGTGGTTTTACCACTTAGCATTATTCCTGCAAAAAACTATTATGCTATTGCAGCACAATCAAATTGGGGCATCCCTGTTTTAGGAAAACTGGTTTTACCATATTTTGGACTTCCTGTTGGTCAAAACATAGAACAATCTGCAAAATTGATTAAAGCAATCACTGCGGTTATTAAAGCAAAAAAGGTAGTTGTCATTTATCCTGAATCACATGTTTGGCCTTATTACACTAAAATCAGGCCTTTTCCAGTGAACAGCATGCATTTCCCTGTTGCACTTGACTCTGCCAGCTTTACTATGACTACAACATATTCTAAGCCCAGGTGGGGTAAGAAACCGCAAATAACGGTCTACATAGATGGGCCCTTCTTTCCAGATAATCATCTTACTAAAAAGCAGGCGCAAGAAAAGCTGCATAAGCAAGTTTATCAGACAATGCAAAAACGAGCCTTAACAAGTAATTTCGAATATTGCATTTATCAAAAAATAAATTAAGGAGTTCTCAATGAATATTCTTTTTTGTGGCGATCATAACGCCGAAGATGGTATTCTTATCGCTACGCTTTCATTAATAAAAAATAGTGGCGCAAAAGAACTCCATATCTACA
The DNA here is from genome assembly GCF_016101625.1 of Lactobacillus sp. M0396. Lineage (NCBI taxonomy): Bacteria > Bacillati > Bacillota > Bacilli > Lactobacillales > Lactobacillaceae > Lactobacillus > Lactobacillus sp. M0396. The sequence continues at coordinate 23,568 of NZ_JACFQE010000005.1, read as the reverse complement.
TTCTAACAATGTACACTCAGAGTTATCATAAGAAATTTAAGCCCTTCAGCAAACATGCAGCGGACTATTTAAAAGAACTTTTGGTAAAACAAAATCCTCAAAGTACGTTAAAATTAATGGACTGCACGGGACTATTCGTCAGAGAGCCTCTAATAGCTAACATGAGTACTCATTTTACTCCTTATGCTATGCTCAGGCTCTTCGCTGACGAAATACCACAGTTGCCAAATAAAATACTATACCTTGACGCTGATGTAATAGTCAGGCGAAGTCTCGTTAGTTTTTACCAACAAGATATAACTAATTACGAATTCGCTGGAGTCCTTGATTACTGGGGACGGTTCTTTTTTCACAACCTGCACGAGCATAAAGTTTTTGATTATATTAATTCCGGCGTATTGCTGCTCAATCTCCCAGAAATTAGAAAAACTAAATTATTCGCTAGAATCAGGCACCTTCTGCAAACCCGAACCGTATTAATGCCTGATCAAACTGCAATTAACCGTTATGCCAGAAATAAGAAAATTGCCCCGCGTCGTTATAATGAACAGTATAAATTGCAGTCAGACACAGTAATTCAGCATTTTACTACCAGTTTCCGTTTCTGGCCCGTGTTTCATACCTTGACAGTTAAGCCATGGGATGTTAAGCGGGTACATAAAGTACTAAAATTGCACGAATATGATGACATTCTGAATTACTATCTCAGTGTGAAAAGCAATTTAGTACAAAAATAATGTTTGGAGAAAATAAATATATGACAATTCCAGTTTTTTATGCAATTAGTGATGATTTTACAAAATACGCAGCAGTTTCACTGAACTCTTTAGTAAAGAATGCTGCTGAGGATAAAGATTATACTATCTATTTTTTAAGTCAGGACTTATCACCGCAGCACAAACAAGATTTATTAGAAATAGGCTCTTCTAATGTTCATGTTAAATTCTTTAAGATTAACGATGAAATAGTTGCACCAATTCAAAATCGTACTGAAAACTATTTACGAGCTGATTTCTTTACAATGTCCATTTTTTACCGCTTATTTATTCCTGATCTGTTTCCCCAATATGATAAGGCAATTTATATCGACAGTGACACAATCGTAAATGATGATATTGGTAAATTGTATGATACAGAACTTGGCAATAATCTCTTTGCAGCTTGTACTGATTCTTCCATTCAATTTGTAACAAAAATGGTTGCCTATATTAAAGAAGTATTAGTTCTTGATCCTAAAAAATACATTAATTCCGGCATGCTGGTTTTAAACTGTAAAGCATTTCGCGATGAGAATTTTATTGATCATTTCATGCGTTTACTCAGTAAATATCATTTTGACTGTATTGCCCCAGATCAAGATTATTTAAACGAAATTGGCGATAAAAGAATTTTACATTTAGATCCCAAATGGGATGCAATGCCAAATGATAATACTGAACCTTTAACTAATCCCAGCTTGATTCATTACAACCTTTTCTTTAAACCATGGCATTTTAAAAACGTTCAATATGAAGAATATTTCTGGAAGAGCGCAAAAGAAACCAAATTTTATAATGATCTGTTGACTGAACTAAATACATACACTGATGAGCAACGTGATGAAGACCGGCATAAATTAGATCATATGCTAGCTAAAGAAGATAAAACTATTAATGACCCATACAACTGGGCTAATGTGAAAAAGCAAGGACCTGTCAGTTTATGATTATAGGTGACAGTCGTGAACAAGTTATTCAAAATATTAAAGAAGCAGTTAATAGTGGCAAGTGGGATGCCAAAGTTGAAGTCGGTGATCCTGTTCTTTCTATAAAGGAAAGTAAAGAATTAGTCAATGCTTTTTGGCGAGAGCAAAAAACTTTTAAGGGAAAAATTAATAATCGGATTGGACATTTAATTTTCAACACTTTAATGCATATTTTTACATACTCCACTACATTTACCGGTCTGGAAAATTTAGCTAATTTGCCACAAGGTGGAGCAATTATCACTGCTAATCATTTTAACCAAATTGACTCTTTACCCATTAAGCATTTAGCAAATAAAACACACCATTCCTTAACTATTGCCATTGAGGACACCAACTTAAAATTACCCGGAATATTGTGCTACCTAATGAACTATGTTGGCACTATTCCTTTAATAGAAACCCCTAGCTATGTCGGTAATGAATTTCCACGTCACCTGCATGATGCGTTAGAGAAAAATAGCTGGGTTTTAATTTATCCTGAACAGGAAATGTGGTGGAATTACCGCAAGCCCCGCGAATTAAAACGAGGCGCCTATTACTTTGCTGCCAAGCAAAATGTGCCGGTTATTTCAACTTTTATTGAAATTCAAATAACTGACAAATTAGAAAAAGACCACCCTGATTTTTACCAAACTAAATATGTAGTTCACGTTTTGCCACCTATTTTCCCTGATGTTAAACTGAATGCCAATGAAAATTCTAAGCAGATGATGAAACACGATTACCAGCAAAAAGTAGCAGCCTATGAAAAGGCTTACCAGCGTGAATTAGATTCGGCTTTTACCCCCTGGGATATTGCTGGCTGGCGTTTTAATTATCAAAAAAAATCAAAGTAAAAGTTAGACTTGTTGATTCTTTGAGCTATAATATAGGTGACAATAAGTAAGTGTATTTGGAAAGGGGATATTTTCCAATGGAGAAGTTTACAAAAGAATCTTTAGCAAAATATGATGGTAAAAATGGCAACCCAGCTTATGTCGCTATTAAAGGAGTTGTTTATGATGTCACTGACAATCCACACTGGACTGATGGCGAACACCATGGCAATTTAGCTGGTCGTGACCTGACTGTTGCAATAGGACAATCACCTCATGGTGAAAGTGTCTTAGGCAACCTGAAAAAAGTCGGTACCTACGAAGATTAATTAGATAATATAAATAAAAAGAAAAGAATCAAGCAGCTAATAAACTGCTTGGTTCTTTTCTTTTACCTTTTTTGCCAATCTGATCTTAGTTTACTTTATTGCTCATTATTATACTGTAAATTGTTAGAAAAATAATGCACAATATTTGTCAAAGGAAGTGATGCTCATGTTACAAATTCGACCTGTTTCAGAATTAAGAAATTACAATAAAGTCCTTGACAAAGTTAAAAAAGATAATCTAGTTTTTCTTACCAAAAACGGCTATGGCAAATTTGCGCTCATAGATATTGAGGACTATGATGAATTTACTACTGCTCTTGAGCTGGTAACTAAGCTGAAAAAAGCTGAAAAGTCAAAGCATTATAATTTTGATGAAATTAAAGGAAAACTATTCAGCTAATGTTCTCATTAAAATTATCTAGCCCGTCTAAAGAATATTTTGAAAACCTAAAAACATACTTATTGGCTAAGTTTGGTGAAAAAGTAAAAAAAGAAGTTTTGGCTAGGGAAGAAAAAAACTGGATAATTTAAAGTCATTTCCATATCTGGGCATTAAAGCTGCTAAGTTTTTTGAATTATTTGATGGTTGTTATGTTCTAATTGATAAATATGAATATATTTTTTGCCGTGTAGATAAAAAAGAAAAAATAATTTATATCGAACTTATATTAAGTACCAAAGAAGACCTCATTAAAAAAATCCAAAATTACTTTCATTAATTAAGGCGCATCCTAAATGGACGCGCCTCTTTTGTAGTCTTAAACCACAATATTCCAATTTCTATTTAGTAAAAGCCAAAAAATCAATGATGAATTATTGAATTTTTATTATTTCTCAGCCAATTTCGCTGCAGCTGCAATATTTTGCTGTGCGGGCAAGGGGATCCTTCCTAAACCATCAAGGCCAATATTTAATAAATAATTGATTCCCAAGCTGTTTAAATATTTACGGTTGTGATAAATAGTTTCAGGGGACTTCCAATTTTGATCACGATAAGAAAAGCCCCAAGAATCATTAGTGGTACCGGCTGACTCATATAAACCATATGGTGAAGGTTTAAGGCCATTAAGTGAGTTAAAATTAATATCTTTTTGCTCCTTTTCTTTTTCACTTGGAATTTCATTATCGCCAAGGGAAACATAATCATATTTGCCATTACCAAGACGTGAATTTATTAGGCAATTTGGTTGCAATTTTTTTACTGTCTCATAAATTTTCTGACTTTGGCTTGCAGTTAATGTCATTGGTACATCAAACCAAGCAACAGCTATCTCCCCATAATTATTCATTATTTCCTTAATTTGGGGCAGAATTTTGTCTGTAAAGCATTGATTATAATTCTTATTTTTTTGAGGAAAGTCCCAGCTATTGTCCCAAGTAGTGCCAGAGGATTCAATATCATTTGAAAGGTAGCCTCCCCCATTTGGTTCATGCCAATCTAAGTCTTGGGAATAATAAAGACCCAGCTTTAAGTCGAATTTTTGGCAAGCTGCTGCAAGTTCACCGATTACATCCCGCTGAAATGGTGTTGCATCATACACATTATATGAATCTACTTGTGAATGGTACATTGCAAAGCCATCATGGTGTTTAGTTGTAACTACCAAATATTTCATACCACATTTTTTAGCAAATGCTACGATTTTTTCGGCATCAAAATATATTGGGTTAAAAGCGGTAGCAAGCTGGCGATACTTTGCAACAGGTATTTGCAATTTAGACTGAATCCATTCAGCGTAATTGCTTGCAGATTTTCCTTCATATTCACCAGCAAGAAGTGAATATAAACCCCAGTGAATCATCATGCCGTATTCAGCATTTTTAAACCATTCAATATTCTCGTTTGCAGTCATACATTCCTCCATTACTAAACTTACGCTGGAAATACATAGTGTTGTCATTAAAGTTTAACACGTATTTTTCGTATAAATTTGATTTAACCAAAAAAGAGTTAGCCTTAATACTTAAAGCTAACTCAAAATATCTATTATCTTAATAAAATTTACTGTAATGCTAAGTAATTTTCCGCATTACGCAGATCCTCAATTGACAACTGACCAGGTGCAGAAGTTTGACCAACAGCACCAAAGGACAGACTTGAACCGAAAACCTGGCCTGCTACTCTAGTGACTTTACCGATATCGCCCATGGCCATAGTAATCAGGGGATTAGCAATCTCTTTGTTCATTTCTGTCGTTGCTGTTAAAAGAGTTAAAACGTCAGCGGCACAATGAGGCATGCAAGCTAACTTTGGCACATCAGCACCAAGTTGCGCCATTTTTCGTAAGCGAAATTCAATTACATCTTTAGCTGGCACTTTTTCAAAGTCATGGTTACTCATAATTACAACAACATTGTAGTTATGAGCTAAAGTCACCAAAGACTTTATTCTTTTTTCATCATGAAAAAGTTCAATATCAACAGCATCACCCAGCCTGTTAGTAATTACATATTCTACTAAATTTAAATACTGGTCATCGTCGAGCTGACAAACTCCACCTTCATTTTTGGTACGAAAAGTAACTAAAACTGGTAATTCGCCGACTTCTTGCCGCAATTTCTTGGCTGTAGTATTTAGTGTATTAAAATCCTTAATCCCTGCAGCATAATAATCAATACGCCATTCCATTAAATCCGGTTTGGCAGCCTTAATCTTCTTAGCTGAATCCATAATCTCTTTTTCAGTTGAACCGACATTAGGCACAGCAATTTTAGGCAGACCTTCACCTAAAACAATATTTCTAATCTTGACAGTAGCCATTATTCAATACCTCAACTAATTATTATCATCTGAAAACATAATTTCACGGATATAATCAGTTGGCATATCTTTACCTGTCCATAACTTAAATGAGGCTGCACCCTGATCAATCATCATGCCAATGCCATCAAAAACATGCTTAACTCCAGCTTTTTGAGCCACTTTCATTAATTTGGTAGTTCTAGGAGCATAAACTGTGTCAAACACCACCATATCTTTATGGAACCAGGAAGGATCTGAAACTAGTGTCTTATCCTCAAGTGGCTTCATACCGACGCTGGTGGCATCACAATAAATATCGCTTTCTGCAATCGATTGTTTAAATGCTTCTTGATCAGTCAATTCAGTTAAAGAAACTTGGCAATCAGTTTTTTCTTGAATAGTTTTGACGTTCTTTTCAGCCTGAGCCCACTTATCATCTTTAATATTAAACAATCTGATTTCTTTAGCACCATCTAAAGCAGATTGAACAGCTATTGGTGTTGCGGCACCGCCGGCACCAGTTAAAGTCATCACTTTACCTTTAATGTCAATGCCTTCATCCTTAAGCGATTGGACAAAGCCAATGCCGTCGGTAGTGTAGCCAGTCAAAACACCATGATCGTTCACAATAGTATTAACCGCATCACACATTTCAGAAGCTGGCGATAATTTATCAAGGTACTGGATTACCTCTTTTTTATTGGGCATCGAAACGTTTGAGCCACGCATATCTAAAGTGCGGATAGCGTCAACTGCACCTTTTAATTTATCATTGCCAATTTCAAAACAGAGATAAGTATAATTCAAGCCCAACTTGGCAAAGGCATTGTTGTGCATTGTAGGTGACATTGAATGCCGAATAGGATATGCCATTAAGCCAATTAAGTAGGTATGACCATCTAGCCAGCCAGTAATCGGACCATTAACACCAGTAATTTTATTAGCCATCATTTTTCTCCTTTATTAAATTTAAAAATAAAATAATTAATCAACGTTAGTTTTTAGAAGCACCAGACACTGTATCAGTTGAATTGGACGCAGTTTTTGCCAGCTTTTGATAATTAGCATTATCAGCAGCCTCAGTTCCGGCCACAAAACCTGAAGCATAGGACCAAGAATTCATCATACTTGGCATTGAATCATGACCATTAGCACCGCCAACAATCTCACCGGCGGCATAGAAGTTGTCTAGTGCTTCGAAATCTTCGTCTAATAGCTGCATATGCCGGTTAGTTTCATAGCCACCAAGAGTAGTACAGAAGCGCAATTTCTGTTCAATCACAAAGTATGTATCGCCTTCATATTTATGCATGAACTGAGAAGGGCGACCAAACTCAGGATCATTACCTGAGGCAACATATTTATCGTAGTCAGTTAAAGTTTTCTTGAGGTTTTCATAGTCAATGCCAGCTTTTTGAGCCACTGTTTGCAAATCTCCGCTTACTAAAATCGGACTCTTCTCGCCATCAAGATCAAAGAAACCTTGAATTTCATCTTTGGTAAAACCATATTTGAGTAACAATTCATAGAATCTGTTCCATGTTCTTTCATCCATCACTACAAAGGCAATTTTATCCTTTTGTTCTGCAATAGCATCTCGAAAATGAGTATACGGAGCTGATTCATTTACAATTCGCTTACCACTAGTATTAACAAAAATAGCACCCATGTCTGTTGCTTCTTTTGTTGAATAGGTTGTTAATTTGGCAATGCCAGGTTCAACTTCTAAACCATGGGGGTAAACTTTATACCAATCAAGATTGCGTGTAGCCAGATTCATATTTTTAGCAAAATCGAAATAATCACCAGTAGAAGTCATCGGACCGTAATAAGGAATATTAGTCTTATGCTGCCGATAATCACGAGCGCCCCAGCCACCAGCTGCCATAACTAAGGACTTAAAGTTTACTGTAACTGTTTCATGTTTGCTTTCAGCAACTAAAGAGGAAAGCTGGCCCTGTTTGTTTTTATTAAGTTGTTCCACCCGAGTTTCAAGTAAAATTTTGCCACCTTTTTTGGTAAAGGCCTTTGCTACTTTAGAAACTACTTCATAAGAACTCTCTGAGGGCATTTCAATTTGCCGGTCAACAGAATGCTCAATAGTCTGTGTTTCAGCTTTTTGATAAGTAAGGTCTGCAAATTCAGTGATAAAATCAACTGCTTTACCAATATTTTGAGCAAGTATATTTGAAAGTAGTGGATAATTAGTCCCCCGACATTCACGGACAATATCTTGGACTAAAAGCTGTGGAGAATCTTTTTTAGCTTCCTCGCCAAATAAAGCAGCTGCTAGTTTTGAGCCAGTACCAACCACATTTGAACCATTAAGAATTGTAGCTCCACCAAGATAGCCATTCTTTTCAATTAAAAGAACATTTTTACCCATTGATAGTGCCCGAGAGGCTGCCATCAATCCTGCCATACCTGAACCAATTACAGCTACATCAACATCATAAGTTACATCTTGATGTGACTTATCACTAGACTTAGCAAAAATATTTACACCATTTTCTTTTAAAGCTTTTTTTCCAGAATCAAGCATGGCTTGTGTCATAATCGAAGCACCAGAAATAGCATCGACATCAAAACTTTGATTATTAATAATATTCTTTTTTAATTTACCTACCACCTGGTTAAAAATACCTGGGGTTTCTGCAGTTTTTGTTACATTAATATCTGCAATTTGATTATTTTCAACTTTGATGTCAAAGTCGATTTGACCATTTCTTCCTTCTGCCGTTGCTTTAATTATTTTTTCTGACATAACTCCACCTTCTGCTTTATATTAATTTTTAATGTTGAAATTTTTACCACGACTAATTAAGACAACACACAGAACTACAGAAATAATCGTTATCACTGTAGTTATCCAAAATACCATTAGTGTACTTGCAGCATTGGCCTTTAACACAAATGCAGCTACAAGTGGTGCTACGAAGTAAACTACTGCTGGTGCAAAACTGTAGTATGATGTAATCTTTCCGTGACTTTGGGGGAAATAAGAAGTTAAAACTGAAAGTCCAACTTGCCATACTCCTCCTGCAGTAAAGAAACCAACAGCTAATGCGCCTATTTCCCCAGCTAATAGGGATGGCTTTAAGACCATAAACAGCAGACCAAGAGCAGTAATAGCTGAATAAACCATAATTAAATTCAATCTCTTTACCTTAGTAACTAGAGCTGATGTAACAAATACAGATATTAAGGAAGCAATTGAATACCATGATACAAGCTGATTGGCATTAGCAGCAGATTCATTTAAAACATACTGTCCGTAATAAGGAGCATAGAGTGAAAAAATATAAAATGTGAAGCAAAGCGTAAAGCCCAACCCAATGATCATTAGACCATCAACGGCTAACTTAGGTTGGTTTTGACCACTTACACTGGTTTCTTTTTCTTCTTCTGTTTCAGTAGTCTCTTTTGCCTCAGCTTGGGGAGCAAAGGCAGTCTTCATTGTAAATACAACATCCAATAAAATAATAATAACTAAAATAAATGCTGTAATCTTTGGATTTTTAATTAGTTTCACACAAAAAGGAAACAGCATCTGCATCACTTGCATTGCAGCCTTAACAAATGAGTTCATTGTAGCTGTTTTATCTGGAAAAGCGTCTGCAAGTGCAGGGTAACCTGCTGTATCACCAAATGAATTAGTTGCCCCGAAAAACATAGCCGCTAGGCCAGCAACCCAGATATTGTTAGCAAAAACAGCGCCGAGAAGGAAAACTGCGTCACTGAGCAATGCAATTAACAAAGTTCTTTTCCGGCCTATCTTATCTGAAATAGCACCAGCAAATAAAATTGTAATAATTCTGCCTAAGCCCACCATTGCGATTACCAGTGAAACTTGAGTTTCATTGGCATTCCAAGAATGTGCCAAGATTTCTCTATATTGACTAATAAATAAGGTAGCTGCTCCTACAACTGCAAAATGGATATAAACGGAGGCAGCAACGCCAACATAACTTTTTTCTTTTTTCATAGCTTTACCTTTCAAAATTAAGATTTGCTAATAACTTCATAAATAAATATATCTTATTAAAATAGATATTAATAATTATTTATGATTGTTCAATTATAAAAAATACCTATAATTACAAGCATTGTTATATCAATGCTTTCTTGCTTTATAAAAAAGTTAGAGTCTTAATTTTAGTATTTATGGGTAATTAATCGTTATACATTGGTCTATTATCTATTAAATAATTTAATACCTAAATAGTTATAATTAATAGTTTTACTAATAAACGAATTAAACCAGGACCTCAACTCAAAGCAACTCTATTTAATGCCAAATCTCTTTTTGACTGACTCAATATATTCTTTTTCTTCTACATCAGTAACATGGTACTGCTCAATAGAACCTGAGATCGGTTCCAAGTTTGCATTAACTGCAACATAGGTAAATACCGCTTCACCGATTAATTCCGAACTTGAATTATCAAGAGAAATTCTATTCACTTCCGCATAAATAGTCATTGTCTTTGCTGTCGTTTTTAATAAAGTTACGCAAAAGCAAATATGATCACCGGCATAACTTTTTTTGTGAAAAATAAATTTATCTATTCGACCAGTTAACGTACGTGTATGACAATATGAGTTTGCAAACAAGCCCATTGCTGAGTCTGCATTATCCAAGAGCGTACCACCATGAGTAATTTCCATATGGTTAAGCATCCTTGGAGTTACAAAATAATCTGCCATTTGACGTTTAAAAAATTTATTCTTCATTTACTTTTTTACCTTCCAGCCAATTTTTTAAAAGATACTTTTTTATTTTGCCATTTGACGTTTTTGGTAATGAATCAACAACCCATAACTTTTCAGGCCATAATTTCTTATCAACGTGCTGCTTTTCTAATTCTGAAATCAACTCAGCTTTGGTTAATACTTTTTGACCATGATTTAGAACAATAAATGCACCAATTCTCTGCCCTAAACGGACGTCTGGGACTCCTAAAACGGCTACTTCCTCAATATTTTCGCAACCTTTGATCTTGTCTTCAACCATATGAGCGGAAATATTTTCACCACCACGAATAATTTTATCGCTATTGCGTCCATCTATTTCCAATAAGTTATCTTCATTATAATGGCCAACATCTCCAGTAACAAACCAATCACCGTCAAATGCTTTAGCTGTTTTTTCAGGATCATCCAGATAACATTTAAAAATGATTGGTCCAGAAACTTCAATTTGTCCTTGTTTGTTGCTATCTGTAATTATATTTTTGTTCTTCACAAGTCTGACTTTAATATTGGCCATTGGCTTGACTGCCGTGGTCATTGCACCTTTACTTAAATAATAATCTTGAGGAGTATAACTAAATGGAACTGCTTCTGTCAGACCATAACAGTTGTAAAGGGGAATATTTCTTTTTTTAGCCTGAACTAAAATACTTTCTTTAATTTTGTCACCACCACAAATGAGCATCCGCAGCTTGCCCAAATTTTGAACTTTAAATAGCAGATCATACATAATTGTAGGCAAACTATCAATATATGTAATTGGTTCTTCTTCAAGCATTTTTGCCACTTGCTCAATATTATAATGTTTAATTATTGCCAAGTGACTTCCTGCCATAATCGTTGAAATTAAGCCATGATGAAATCCAATTGCATGATACATCCCCGAAAGAATTAAAGTCATATCATTTTTAGTAATGCTAAAAGCATCATTATATGCACTTTCTGCACTAATAATATTTTTATTGGTTAAAACTACTCCTTTATAAAGCCCACTAGTACCCGAAGTATTAAGAACCAGTGCAGGAGCATCTGATCCGTCACCTCCAATGAATTCAGATGGTAAATGCTTTTCTCTAGTAAAAAATACCAGGTCCGCGATTTTTTTAGTCTGATAATTATCCAAATTAGTAATATTACTAATAGTATCACGACCACGCACAGATTTTTGCGAAATGATAGCATATGGCTTAAACCTGTTAATCATGCTATTAATCTCATCAATATCAAAATGCGGGTTTAGTGGATTAATAACCACTCCCATTTTGATACATGCAATAATCGTTACAATATTTGCCAGATCCAGTTCGAACTGAATTGCTATTAAATCACCTTTCTTAATGCCATTATTCCGAAGCAAGTCCATCTGCTTATTGGCTAAACAATCTATTTTTCTATAACTGTATTTACGACCATCTTCAGTGACAAAAGTACTTTGAGCACTTTGCTTTAAGCGCTCCCGCCATAAATCATTTAAGGTTTGCACCTTTTTGCTAGAAGTCATTTTTTTACCTTACAAAAGCTCATTTAATTGCTTTATTACTTGGTTAGCATCCCCAACAATGCCGTAATTTGCTAATTTAAAAATTGGTGCTGCTTCATCAGTATTGACAGCAATGACACATTTTGATTTAGTCATTCCCGCAGTGTGCTGGACGGCTCCCGAAATGCCAAAAGCATAGTAAACATCTGGTGCAACAGACAAATTCGATATTCCAATCATACGGTTCTTATCAATCCAGCCTTGATCTGTAACTGCTTTAGTTGCTCCCACGCTAGCATTTAATTTTTGGGCTAAAGTAGCTAAAGGTTTAAATTTATCTGGGGAACCCAGACCTTTACCACCAGCTACAATTACCTTTGCATATGCCAAATCATTGCCAGAGTTAGCTTCGGGTACATATGCTGCTCTATTGGTTTCTGCACATTCCCAGTCAATTATGTCAACTTCATTCTTACTGTGGCTCACGACACCATTGCAAGAAAGAGATATTACCGCCTTGTCATCAAGTGTTATTTTTCTTAAGGCTTGTGTTTTGCCGATATCCTGGTTAACTATTATATGATCTTGATCACAGCAAATATCTTTGGCATTATAAATAAATGGGACATTTATTACGGCAGCTAATTGACTGCCAAGACTATTACCTAAATTACTCTTATCAAATACTATTAAACTATTTGCCTTATCGACAAAAATTTTTCTAAGGGTATTAGTCACAGCTGGCAAGTTTGTCACACTAAAATTCTCATTTTGGTATATGGTAGTCTTGACTCCTGAAGAAGCATATTTATCCTTAATTTCAGTAGCATGATTACTGAAAACCAGTACTTCTTTCTTACCTTTAAAATTGCTGTCAAGACCTGCTAAGTTATTACTGTTATGACCTTCATCAATATTCTTATCTTCTAACTGAATATAATAAATTGGTACCATTTTTCTACCTCAACATCCCATTTTGCTTAAGTATTTCAACCAGTTTTTGCGTAGCTTTAGGATCTTGATCCAGATTGAAAATAGTTTTTTCATTTTTAACTGGTTTAGCTACAATTTCACTTGCAACGCCTTTATCACTAGTTTTAAAACTTACGTTATTAATACTTGAATTTATTGCTGTACTTAACGACGTGAAACTAGCAAGGCGTGGCACATTGATTGAATCTAACGTGGCAATTACAGCTGGCAAGACACATTGCCCAGTAATTTTGCCTTTTTCAAGTTTCATTTCATAATTGAGGGAAGTATCAATCATAGAAACATAGTCATAAAATGATATTCCTAATCCTGTAGCAATAGCAGCCGGAAAAGCTGAAGATGTTGTTTTTCCTGTTAAAATCAAGTCATAATTTTCATTATTTTCTTTTAAGTAATGGACAAATTCACTTGCAATTTGATTTTGCAGTAAAGGATCATTGACATTACCTGCTGAAATTTTAGTAGCTGTTGTTGCTCCCATAGCCAGTGCTTCATGCAAAATCCGTTCAGCTGCTTCACCTTGTTCAAAAGTAAAGACATCAATAGCACCTTTTTTTAACTCTGTTAATTGCAGGGCAAACTCGAGGGCATTTTTGTCTTCATCACTCAGAAATAAATTTTCTGGATGATAAGTTACTTTATTCTTATGAGAAGTATAAGTTTTAGGATTATCTGCTTCAGCCTTGGCAATTAATGCGATTTTCATTATGGTACCCTCCTAGTCCTGATAATTTTTGCTAACTTCACGTGCAATTGTCATTCTCTGAATTTCATTAGTTCCTTCCAGAATTTGAAATCCTTTGACATCACGCATTAGCTTTTCAACCGGATAAGCTCGGGTATAACCATAACCACCAAGAATCTGAACTGCATCAGAAGTTACTTTTTGTGCTACATCAGTGACATAAAGCTTGGTCATTGCTCCTTCTTGACGTACAGACAAATCTTTATCCATCATTTTCATTGTGTTGTTGACTAATAAGCGGGCTGTTTCAACTGCCGTTGCCATATTAGCAAGCATATTTTGCACAGATTCAAATTGAGAAATCGGTTGATTAAATTGTTCACGCTGATTGGCATATTTGGCAGCTTCATTAAGTGCCCGTTGCATAACACCAACGGTCAAAGTAGAAACATAAGCACGTGAGAGGTTAAGGCTGTTTAACGCAATATTAATCCCTCTTCCTTCTTGGCCAATCAGATTTTCGGCTGGCACGTGTACATTTTTAAATCCTAACGGTACTGTATTTGATAAACGCAGTCCCATTTTATCTTCATGCTTTCCTACCCAAATACCTGGCGTATTTTTATCAATCATGAAAGCAGATAAGCCATGATTACCATTATTAGAAGTTCTAAAAATTCCAATAAAAATATCTGCAATTCCACCATTAGTAGCAAAAGCTTTATTTCCGTTTAAAATATATTCATTGCCTTGCCGAACAGCTGTTGCTTTCACAGAGCCTGCGTCAGAACCAGCATCTGCTTCTGACATTGTAAAGGCAGCAAAACGACCAGGTCTGATGACATCGGCAAATCTTTGTGCTTGTTCTTCAGTACCAGCTAACATTACGCACCGCAGTGCAACAAATGAAGTAATTAAAGTCAGTGCATAACCTGCATCATATTCAGCCAGTTTTTCAAAAACGAGGGCAGAATCTTCATAAGAAAGGCCAGCACCACCATATTCCCTAGGGATCTCAAGCATATGAAGGCCAATTTTAATTGCAGGCTCAAACAAGCTGGAAGGACAATCACCTTTTAAATCGTATTTCTTAATAATTTCAGGGGTTAGATACCGATCACCAAATTCTTGTGCTAAATGAATATATTCTTTTTGTGCTTGTGTATAAAGTAATGTCATTTTAATACCTATTTAATTGGGTCTCCTATATGACGCAGGCCACTGGCAGCACCACTGGCAAACATCTCACTAATTTTTTCATCACTGTAGCCTAACTCATCTTTGAGTACTTCGCGTGTATCAGATCCCTGAGCACGAGAAGGAGTTAGCGTAGGCTTGCCTTGAGACGAAAAACGTACTGGATTAGTGGGAATAAATCTCTTATTTCCGGATGGAAATTCCATCAGTCTAATTTCATCATTATCCAAAGCCTCAGGATCTTGGTATATTTCCGTTGGTATCTGACAAGCTTCAAGCGGTAAGTCTTCCTTATTAAAAAGGTCTATCCAATACTGCAACGGTTTTTTCTTAAAAGCGTCTTCTAAAATGGCAATCACTTCATTGCTGGTACCGTTAGCATTCAAAGTGTCCATTTTGTTATATCTTTTATCGCCTTTGACATCATCACGACCAATGTCATGCATTACTTTGTCAAAATCACGGTCATATTCAGGAACGCATAGTACGAACCAGCGATCATCAGAAGTTTTATAGGTATCATTAAATGGATTAGTAACCTCTTTACGACTCTTAGGATATACATTGCCATATTGTGCAGAAACCATAGCGATATTTTGCATAAAAATCGCTGCGTGATTCAAGTTAACAACAACCTTATCACCCTTCCCGGTTCTTTGAGCTCTCAGTAAGGCTGCACAAATACCTGCGGCCAAGGTCATTGATACTTGGAAATCACCATAGCCATTTACTGGATTATATGGATTCCCTCCTTTATCTACCGTTGTTCCCTGAACTCCGCCACGTGCTTGATAAGCAGTTGCATCATAGCCGGCAGAATCTTTTTTAGGACCAAATTCACCATATCCGCGATCTTGTGCAAACACTAATTTAGGAAATTCTTTATGCAGCTCTTCCCAAGTGATTCCCATATGAGCTAAGCTCTTTGTTCTCACTGAGGTTAAAAATACATCTGCGGTTTTTAATAGGTCTTTAAAAGCTTGCATCCCTTCAGGAGTTTTCATGTTTAAAGTAATGAATCTTTTATTCATATTAGAAACATCAAAGCCCAAATTCTCATCATCTTCATACTTCATGCCAAAAACTGCACCTTGGGTTCTTCCAGCATCACCCTTAGGAGCTTCAACTTTAATTACATCAGCTCCCCATTCTCCAAGGACTCGTCCTACGGTTGGGGCTGCCAAAAATTGTGTGAGATCAATAACTCTTATTCCTGATAATATTTCGTTAGCCATCTTTTTCTCCAAAACTATATACAACAAAGAGGATTGAACCTTGCAAAGTAAATTTTAGATTCAGCCCTCCTTGATTTATTTACTCAAGTTAATTTAATTGATTGCCTTAAAGACTTGTTATTGGTGTATTGCCACCGTCTTTAATTAATAAACGACCTGCAGTTAGTCTTTGAACGGAACGAGGTCCTTCTTCTAACCACATAGCACGACAATCACGGTAAAGTCTTTCAGCAGGTCCATAAGGATTGTCCTGGAAGTAACCAATACCACCAAAGATTTCAAGCATGTAATCAGAAACTAATTTGACAGTATTGATGCTTTCCAGTTTGGCTAGAGAAGCTTTTTTGGTAATATCCTTTCCTTCGTCATAATCTTTTGCCAAGTCCCACAACATTAATCTAAGGGCATGAATGCGCGCACCCATGTCAGCAATTTCAAAAATGATTGATTGCCGTTTGCATAGTGGCTTACCAAAAGTTACACGATCTTTAGAATAAGCAATGGACATTTCTAACATCCGTTGAGCCATTCCTAAGTTGGAGTCAGCAATATGCGCACGAGAAAGTGAAAGTGAAGAAATAGCTACTTTCATACCCTCTCCTCTCTTGCCAAGCATGTACTTATCAGGTACTCTCATATTAGTGAATTTTAAATCGGCATGTCCGGCACCACGACAACCCATCATTAAAGGCATCTCATTAGATTCAAATCCAGGTGTATTTGTTGGTACAAAGAAAGCTGATAATCTTTCATCCCCTTCTTTATCTGGGTCAGTAACTACAATTAAGTAAGTAAAATCTGCAACATCTGCATGAGAAATCAAAGTTTTTTCGCCGTTGATTACCCAGTCATCGCCATCCTTAACAGCTAAAGTATGAAGGTCTGCTCCAGTACCACCGCTCTTTTCGGTTAAAGCAAAGTTGGCATAGATTGATTTGTCTTGAAACTTGTTCATATACTTGTCTTTAAGTTCTTGACTACCAAAATTATCCAATATCCGCCAGTTCATATCTGAAGCATGGTGCAGGTGCATTCGAATTCCACCCTGGGTTCTTGAAAATTCTTCTTGAACTTGCAGGATTTGCTTTTCACTGAGACCCCAGCCGCCGTATTCTTTAGGCAATGCAAAACGATATAAATCATGTTTAATTGCAATTGGGAAAAAGTCTTGCGGAAACTTGCGATTTTCCTCTATATATGGGGTCATCCTGTCAAACTCGTTTTGTGCCAGGTGACGAATTTCTTTTAAGTAGTTTTCAAAGTCTTCTTCAGGCATTGATTCACCCGGTTTAGTTTTGTGCATAATCGGAGTTTCTTCATATGGTGGTAATACATGCAACTTCTTTTGTTCTGTCATAATACAATCTCCTTTTAAACTTTAATAATGCTTTTGAAAGCGTTTTTCTATCAACAGTTGTATTATGTTTTAAAAAGTTTAGATTGTAAAATTGATAACAAAGTCAGAACTATTAATTTTATAAATACCCTTATGGCTATATATATTAAAAAAAGCGGAATTATAAGATTATTAACTGCAATAATTAAAAAGACTCACCAAATTTGGAGAGTAAAATCACAATAAAATCAACACTAATAAACTAATATTAATTTTATCAATATTATTATAAATAATTTTTGTAAGCGTTTTATAAAAAATAGGTATAGCATTTATTTATATAGGTATTGAATATTAAAATAATTTTTGAGGTAATATCATGAATTTAAATCAACTTTACTATTTTCGTGAATTGGCAGATCAAAAACAATACACTAAAGCAGCAGACAGCTTATTTATCAGTCAGCCTACCCTCTCAGTATCAATTAAACAGCTTGAAAAAGAACTCCACTGCCAACTGTTTAAACACAATGGTCATTACGTGCAATTAACTGAATATGGACGTATTTTTTACGATACTGTAACCAAATCTTTAGACTCTTTAGATCGCGGTAAAAAGAAAATTGAACAGCGTATCAGTCAGGACCATGGCAATATACACATTGCTGGTATACCTACTGCAATTGGAACCATCTTGCCTAACTTAACAAAGCAATATCAACAAGAAAGTAATATTTCACCTCATTTTATATACCACGATAACCCTTCATATCAGATTTGTGAAGGTATCAAAAATGGCTGGTATGATATTGGAATTTCTTCATTCGTACCGGAATTTAGTTATTTTACTTACATTCCCCTTTATACTGAAGAAATCATTGCCATTGTTTCAAAGGAAAATGACCTGGCAAAAATAAATGAAATCTCTCCTGAAGAACTACAGGGTGAGTCAATTATTACCTATTCTAAAAAAATTCAAATTGGAAAAGACATCACTAATGCTTTACTGGCCAATGCCTCTGATCTGAATATTACAAATAGACTTCATGACGAGCTGGCAATTGCAGGACAAGTTTTGACCAACGATATCGTTGGTGTAGTAGCAAAAACTATTTATTTGAGTGGTTTCGACATCCACATCATCAAACTGGATTTGCCCAAAAATACTCGTCAGGTTTATTTAGTGTATGATTCAAGTCAAAACTTTTCACCGGAAATAGTTGATTTTATTGACTTTCTTAAAAGTCATAAACCAGATATTCAGAAAATCGTCGATAATATTCCTGTCAAATAAGATTTTAAAAAGGTATAAAACTAATGAATAAAATTTGTCAATTATTGGGAACAAATTACCCTATTGTTCACGAGCCTATTCACACCTTAACAGATGGCAAACTAGTTGCTGCTATTTCAGAATCTGGTGCACTGGGCATTTTAGGTATTAATGCAGGCTATAAGGTTAGAAGTGACGCGACATCAAGCGCTTCTATTTCTAATTCAAATAAAATAGGTACTATTAGCAACAATTCTTTGCTTGATGCCATGACAGAAAGAAACTTGATGAATGAGCAAATTGATCAAACTCTATCTAATACCTTTAGGTCTTTTGGAGTGGAAATTGCTAGCACCTCATCTAGCCCGGAAGATGATCATAGAGCAACCGAATTAGTAGAATTAATGCGAAAAAGAAGGTTGACTATTGCACTGTTTGAAGGTTTTGGAAGAGTTGCATCTAAAGCATGGGTAAATCTACTACATAATAGTGGCATTAAAATTATGCAAGTTATTAATAATATTAATAATATTCGTGCTGCTCAAAGTAATGGTATTGACATTTTAATCTGCAAAAGTAACATCGAGCTGGCAAATTTTGTTCATCAAGCAGGAAAAACACCGGTTTTAGCTGGGTATGATACTACTGACTCGCATGTTTTGAAAGACGCATTGACAAAAGGTGCACAAGGGGTTTTTCTTAAGACAGTTTTTGCACTTGCTAAAGAAGCTCCAACTTCACCAATAATCAAAGACAAGATTATAAATGCACAAAAACATGAACTAATAAGTTTTAAAATGAACTCGCGAACTATCTATTCTTTACCTGGAAAATTGCCCCAGAAACTGGCAAAATTAACACAGGATAACGAAGACGAAAAGCAAATTTTTACTGCTGCAGACGGTTATCAGGGATTAATAAACGGTATGGCAAAAGGTGATCTTGAAATGGGGTATACTGATATTGCAGCAGACAGTTATAACATCAAAACTATTAAAACTGCTCACGAAACTATTGCAGAATTAACTAATAACAATTAAATTTATACATATGACTAATTCAATTACAAAAAATGCTCTACGCTCACTCTTATATGAAGTTGTTACCGCGCCAAAACCTGGTTTAGTAGACCCCATCAGCCAAGGTCCTCATCCCGACATGAATATTTATACTTTTATTGACAGCAGTTTAAACTTGGAAGCATATTTTGCTGCTGCTGTTGAAATTGGGCAAAACTTTCAGTCGACTGATTTAACGCAAATGTTTCAGCAATTAAGACAAAGAGGCATTACTGCTGAAAAAGAAATGTTTGCTGCAACGCACGGCGCTAATACGCATAAAGGGGCAATTTTTGCTCTAGGCATTTTTGTCTGCGCTGAAAGCTACAGTATGACAAACAATACTGAACTATTTCTGACTATCAGCAAGATGTGTAAAGGGCTTGTACAGCATGATTTGATTCAAAATAATGAGTTACAAACAGCAGGTGAAAAAGAATTTGAGCAATATCATGTTGGTGGGGCTCGTGCTCAAGCGGAACAAGGCTATCCCATTGTACGTGAAGTAGCTTTACCTTTTTTAAAAAACAATAAGGGAACGCTCCAAACGAGACTTCTTGATACTTTAATGAAAATAGCAACAGTTACGGTTGACAGTAATTTGATTAAGCGAGCTGGAAATTATAATGTAACTAACTGGCTACATCAAATGGCCACAAAATACCTAGATTTAGGTGGTTATGCTTCTCCAGCTGGGAAAAAATGTCTGCAAAAATTAAATGATGACTGTTTGGCCCACAATTATAGTTTAGGTGGCTGTGCAGATTTATTAATTGTTACCATTTTTGTAGCTCTAGAACGTGGATACATATAAAAAAGAAGGCTTGTGCCTTCTTTTTTTAAAATCAAAATAATATTTATTTCTTTGATGCACCTGTCACTGCATCATTATCTGCAATTTCACTGCAAGCAGTGTCAGCAGCAATACGACCAAAAGTAAAGATATCAGCTAGTGAATTACCACCAAGACGATTACCAGCATGTAATCCGCCAGCGACTTCACCCGCTGCATAAAGACCAGTAATTACTTGTCCATCTTTGTTTATTACTTGCGCTTTTGGATTGATCTTTAAGCCGCCCATTGTATGGTGAATAGCGGGTTTACGAGGTGTAGCATAAAACGGTGCAACTTCACATTTAAGGTTAAACGCACTCTTACCAAATTCTGGATCACTACCTGCATCAACATATGAATTATATTTTTTAATAGTATCAACCAAAGTGTCTGGATTCATACCGGCTTTTTCAGCTAATTCCTCCAAAGTGTCTGCCTTTAACAAAGTACCCGCTTTTACCTGAGCAGCAAGCGATTCTTCGGTTGTGTTATAAGCTGTAGCTTTTATTTTTTCATCAGCTATTAAGTAGAACAAAGTACCATTGGCAATAGCGGCCTTAGCTAAAGTATCGCGTTCAGCAAATTCATTAACAAAGCGTTCACCTTTTTGATTGACCATAATAAAGTTCTCGGGTGGGGTTTGAATACCAGTAAATAATTCACCTGTCTTAGGATCTGAAACAGGCATTAATTGAATAAATCCCATACCCACTAAATCAGCACCAGCCTCTTGACCTAAGGCAATACCGTCACCAGTAATTGCAGGCGAATTAGTAGTAGCAATATCATCATCAATATGCTTCCAATAAGTGTTATACTTTTGCACCATTTTAGTGTTTGCACCAAAACCACCAGAAGTTAAAATTACTTTTTGTGCATGAATAGTAACTTTACTGCCATCACTAGTTTGGGCTACAACACCGGTAACTTTACCATTTTCAATAATTAAGTGTTGTGCCCGAGTTTCTGTTAAAACTGTAGCACCATGGTCTTTTACCCAATCACCCAAAACGTGAATAAAGGCATAGCCCATAGGTTCAACTGGCTTGTGACCACGACGCCACAAGGCTCCAACCGGCATGGTAACATCAGAGCGGTCAAACTTTAGGCCTAAGTCAGTCAACCACTTAACTGAATCAAGTACGTTATTGACAAGCTCAGTAACCAGGGCATAATTACCATGAATTTCATTACCATTCAAGTCAGTTCTTTTACCACCTATATAAGTCTGTATTTCATGCAATAATACTGAATCAAACAGATATTTTTTACCAGAATCTACATAAGCCTTAATTTGCTTTTGCAGTTCTTTAAAGTCATCACGATATTCTGGATCAATTTCATCAATTGGAGTTGCAGCTAGTTTTTCCAAACTTTCTTTTTCACCCGGTAAAGCTTTAAATTGATTTTGCCACTCAGGTTCAGCAGCGTTTAAAGGTCCACCCGCTCTGGTAGTATTACCACCAATTTGAGGGAATTTTTCTAGTACAATTACTTTTTTACCATTTTGAATTGTTCTAGCAGCTGCAGTGAGACCAGCACCACCGGCACCAATAACTACAACGTCAGTTTGGTATTCTCTGTCAGAAGCATTAGAAGTCTTTGGCTTTGGTCTGTTAAGCCATTCTTGTGCGTCTCCACCAGCTTTTGTAATCGCCTGAGCCACACCATCTATCACGCCATGACTGGAAATTGTAGCTCCACTAACAGCGTCAACATTTAAAGTTTGATTAGCAATAATTTGCTTGGGCAGACGTTTAAAGACCTCATCTGCTACTCCAGCAGTTTCGCCACTGGAATCAATATCTATTTCCTTGATTTTGTCTTCAGAAAGTTTCACCTTCATAGGCATAAAACTAGAACCATGACCCTTAGCTTTTACTTCATAAGTTCCTGATTTCATCATTAATATACTTCCTTTCTTTCAATACTCATTAGTTAAATTTTACTAACTTTTCTGATTAAAATGAAATAGTTTTCTAGCAAGCGGGCTATAATAAAATTGTTATCGGAGGCAAAATATGAACAATTCTGAAACTGTCTTACATTTTATTGATGTGCTATTAAAAGAAAGTAATTTTACCAGAGCGGCTAGTGAATTATATATATCACAGCCATATTTGACTCAACTAATTAAACGAATTGAACATAAATTGGGATCTGAAATAATTAATCGTGAGACTATCCCATTTACATTAACGGAAGCTGGGGTAATTTATTACAATTATCTGGAAACAAAAATTAGTAACAGGCAAAAGTTAGCTGAGCAGCTAATTCCCTATGCATCACCAAATAAAGAATTAATCCGAATCGGAGTTTTAGAAAGCCTGGGGACATTTTTATTGCCAGAGCTTTTACCTCACTTTATGTTTACACATCCAAATATTAAAATTCAGCTATCAGAAAACTTTCCTAGAGTAAGTGAAACTCATCTTTTACATGAGCAAATTGATTGTTATCTGGGTCAAACACCTGAGTCTCTTAATCAAGGATTGGATTTTTATGTTAACGGTGGAGAAAACTATTTTGTAATCATTTCACCAAGATCAAAATACTTTAAAAAAGGTCGATTTATACTCGAGCCAAATGAATATGATATTAAAGACATTTTACAAGAGCCGTTCGTTGTTAGTTCAAGCAATTCTGCAATCCGTCATCAAGTTAATGGTGCATTTCAGAAATTTCATATCAAACCTAATATTATATTGGAAAGCAGCAGTATTATTACTGCAACTAATTTAGCAATAAAAGGAGTAGGACTAACTATTTCAGCTGCCAGCATTATTAAGCGAATGGCTCAAACACCTATTAACTTACTTCCAGTTGATCATAATTTGATTCAAATTAAATATTTTATTGCAGTTAAACATGGGCAAAAACTGAAACCCGGACTCAAGAATTTGATTTCAGAATTTAAGAAACTAAAGATTGAACCAAATATAAGTTAATTATTAAATTTAAGCACAAAAAAAGAGAACCCGCAGGTTCTCTTTCCTCTCTGCTCGCTCCGGCTGTCAGACTCGAACTGACGACATCTTGATTAACAGTCAAGCGCTCTACCAACTGAGCTAAGCCGGATTGCTAAAAAGC
>NZ_JACFQE010000004.1:0-195588 GCF_016101625.1 Lactobacillus sp. M0396 | reverse complement strand
TGATAGATTTCAACTTTATCTTGTTTAGATAATTTAGACATAAAAATAACCCCCAAATTTGTCCTAAATTTGGGGGTCATATCAAATCGCAGAAACTTTTTGATAAATTACATTTAAAACTAATCTTGATAGTTTACTAATTCTAAGAATGAATCAGGCTTAAGTGAGGCACCACCAACTAAACCACCATCAATGTCTGGTTTAGCCATTAATTCTTTAACATTACCAGGATTTACTGAACCACCATATTGAATTCTAACGTTCTCAGCAGTTTCTTCGTTGTATAAATCTTTAACAGTGTCACGAATAGTTTTGCACATTTCTTCAGCTTGATCAGAACTGGCAGTCTTACCTGTACCTATTGCCCAGATAGGTTCATAAGCAATAACTAAGTTAGAAACTTGGTCAGCAGAAAGACCGGCAAGAGCGGCTTTTATTTGACTAACTACCCAATCTTCTTGCTTGTTAGCTTCACGTGTTTCAAGTGATTCACCACAGCAAATAATTGGCGTAATGTCATTAGCAAATAAAGCTTTAGCTTTCTTGTTAATATCTTCGTCTGTCTCGTGGAAGTAGCCACGACGTTCAGAGTGACCAATAATGCAGTAATTCATGCCCATTTCTTTTAAAACTTTAGGTGAAGTTTCACCAGTAAAGGCACCCTCATCCTCAAAATAAGCATTTTCTGCACCGACGCGTAATTCAGAACCATTTGCGGCTTGAGCTAAACTTTCGAGATCAACAGCAGGAGCACAAATCAGTGCTTCAACTTTACTTGCTTCTGGCAATTTATCCTTTACGGCAGCAACAAACTCAGTTGTTTGCTTAGGATTCATATGTAATTTCCAGTTACCAGCAATAATTGGTGTACGCATGTAAATAATGTCCTTTCTTAAAGTTTACTTGTCTGAAATGCAGGCAATTCCTGGTAATTCCTTACCTTCAAGATATTGCAAAGAAGCACCACCACCAGTAGAAATGTGGGTGATCTTAGGAGCAATACCAAGTTGTTTAGCAGCAGCAGTAGAATCACCACCACCGATAATAGTAGTAGCATCAGTTAAGTCAGCAAGAGCCTTTCCAACTTCTAGAGTACCTTCAGCAAAGTTTGACATTTCAAAGGCACCCATTGGTCCGTTCCAAACAACTGTCTTGGCATCCTTTAAAACATCTTTGAACTTGGCAACAGTCTTAGGACCGATATCAAGACCCATCATGTTTTCAGGAATGTCATCTTCTACAACTTTGCGAGCTGCATCATTAGAAAACTCAGTAGCTGCAACATTGTCAACAGGCAAAACAATTTTACCATCAGCGTCTTGCAACAATTTTTTTGCAAGATCTACTTTATCTGGTTCAAACAAAGATTTACCAATTTCATGGCCTTGAGCTGCTAAGAATGTGTAAGCCATACCACCACCAATTAAAATGTGGTCAGATTTTGGAATGAGGTTAGTAATAACATCGATCTTGTCTGAAACCTTGGCACCACCTAAAATTGTAACGAATGGATGTACAGGGTTAGCAACAGCATCACCCAAGAACTTAATTTCTTTTTCCATTAAGAAACCTGCAGCAACTGGCTTGCCGTCCTTCTTCATGGCTTCAGCAATACCAACATTTGAAGCATGGCTTCTGTGAGCTGTACCAAAAGCATCGTTAACATACATGTCACCTAATGAAGCCCAGTATTCACCTAACTTAGGATCATTCTTGCTTTCACGCTTGCCAAAATCATTATCAATATCTTGGAAACGAGTGTTTTCCAAAACATCAACGTCACCGTCTTGCATTTTGGCAACAGCATCTTCAACTTCTTTACCTTCGTTAGCTGGAACAAAAGTTACTGGTTTCTTCAAAAGTTCGCTTAAACGTTCTGCAACTGGTTTTAATGACAATTCTTTCTTATCGTCATCAGACTTTACACGGCCCAAGTGACTAAGCAAAATTGCTTTACCACCATTTTCAATAATGTATTTGATAGTTGGAAGTGCAGCAACAATTCTGTTGTCATCTCCAATGACACCATCTTTAATTGGTACGTTAAAATCAACACGGACTAAAACTTTTTTACCTTTTACATCAAGGTCAGAAACTATTAATTTAGCCATCTATATCCTCCGATAACTTTATTTATTTAATTTTGAAAAAAAGGCGGAAGGAAGAATTTCCCTCCGCCTTCTCTTTTACCACCTAACAGTAATCAAATATTACAGATTAAAGAGTAGCAAATTTCAACAAAGTACGAACCATTTGGCAAGTGAATGAGTATTCATTGTCGTACCAAGCAACAGTCTTAACTAATTGATTGTCACCGGCAGTAGTTACCATGGTTTGAGTTGGGTCAAAGATTGAACCAGCAGTCATACCAACTACATCACTTGAAACAATTTCGTCATCGTTGTAACCAAATGATGGACTCTCGTACTTCTTCAATGCTGAGTTAACTTCGTCAGCAGTAACTTTCTTGTCAAGGATTGAAACTAATTCAGTTAATGAACCATCAGTAACTGGAACACGTTGTGCATGACCGTTAACTTTACCGTTCAATTCTGGAACAACAAGACCAATGGCCTTAGCAGCACCAGTTGAGTGAGGAATAATGTTAACTGCAGCAGCACGAGCGGCACGCATGTTACCACCACGAACAGGACCATCCAAAAGCATTTGGGTTGAAGTGTAAGCGTGGATAGTAGTCATAGTAGCTACTTTAATACCAAATTCTTTTTGCAAAGCATCAACCATTGGTGCTAATGAGTTAGTAGTACATGAACCAGCAGAAACGATCTTGTCGTTTGCATCCA
This sequence comes from Lactobacillus sp. M0396, assembly GCF_016101625.1. Lineage (NCBI taxonomy): Bacteria > Bacillati > Bacillota > Bacilli > Lactobacillales > Lactobacillaceae > Lactobacillus > Lactobacillus sp. M0396. The sequence continues at coordinate 192,784 of NZ_JACFQE010000004.1, read as the reverse complement.
AAGTGTCATCGTTTACTGAGTAAACAATAGTCTTTAAGTCATTACCAGCAGGAGCTGAAATCAAGACTCTCTTGGCACCTGCGTCAAGGTGAGCTTGTGACTTAGCCTTGCTTGTGTAGAAACCAGTACATTCAAGAACAAAGTCAACACCATCATTCTTAACCCAAGGAATGTTTTGAGCTTGAGGTTCTGCGTATACACGGTATTTCTTGCCATCTACAACGATTGAATCTTCAGTAGCTGAAACTTCGTGGTTGAAAGTGCCATGAGTTGAGTCATATTTTAGCAAGTGTGCCAAAAGTGCTGGAGTAGTCAAGTCGTTAATAGCAACAACTTCAATATCCTTTGACTTTTCGCCCAAATCCATAATGCGACGGAATGCCAAACGACCAATACGGCCAAAGCCGTTAATACCAATTTTAACTGTCATATTCTAAAGTCCTCCTTAAGAACTATGTAAGAACTGTAAACATCAATTTATTTTAAATGAGAATTATTTCTCCTTTAAAATCTTCTCTGAGGCTCCTTCATCAGTAATTAACCAGGTTTGATGAGGAGCATTGGGCATATAAGCCTTGATTGCTTTAGCCTTGCGACCACCGCAAGCAAATGCAAATATGTGAGGTATTTTATTTAGATTCTCAAACTGCAAGCCAACCTGATGCACGCGGTCAACAATCTTTCCTTCGCCATCGAAAAAACACCCAAAACACTCGGTGACTACTTTTTTTTCACGCAACTCGGACAAACGAACTGAATCGTATCCTCTGCGTCTTGCCATGTCGTGAGCTAGTCCAATTCCGTGAATTACAACATCGGTTTGTGAAATATCTTCAAGGACATCAGTAAATGTAGATTCACGAATTAAAGATTTGTATGCAGCTGATGAAATCTGTTCTGGTAAATATAACGTTTTATATTTACCACCTGTTTCAGCAGCCATTTCTTGAACGATAGTATTACTTTGAATAGCAACATTTTCGCCCAAAGCTCCACGACCCGGTACAAATACCAATTGTCGATTTTTACTTAAACTTTTAGACAAATTCCTAGTCGATTTTGCAAGAGCTTCACCACCAAGAACAGTAATAATTGAATGTCCTAACGGCAAAAGAAGATCCAGAGCTGCATTAAGCTCTTCACCCATTCTCTCATAAACCAAGTCCTGTAAATCGCTATCACCCGGTACAATAATTGTCCGTTCGATACCAAGTTTACGCGCCAAATCAATTTCTGTTTTGCGAGCGTTAAACAAACGATCTATCAGTGGAGCAGCCTCCTGCAATATCTTTTTGCCCTTTTCTGTCATAAACATGCCAAAACTTTTGATCTCAATCAAACCATGATCACGAAGATATTCAGTTTCTGTTCGCACATTTCTTTCAGAAAGTCCTAGTGACTGAGCCACACTTCTGCGTCCTACTGGTGCATTAAGTGATATTTGCTCAAGAACAAGATATCTTTGTCGAAAAACTTTTAAGATGTCAGGAACGAGAGCTTCAAGCACGGGAAATTCCGAGTACATCAATATCTCTCCTTCTTCTGGGACCAAATTGACCCATTTATTGTCATTAGGTGTCCCAGATTGTCTAAAAATATATGAGAAACGTGACCTGACGCTAATCAAGTTACTCATTTCTCAATCGACAACTATAGTATAGCAACACACAAAAAATAATTCAAGTGAAATCAAACCAATTAGAAAGTCTTAATATTTTACCCAACTTTTGTTTTAAAATGTCTTACTGTCTTTTTCGTTTATCAAAGAAAAAACAATTCAATTTTTAGTTTTTTTCTGTTATACTTGTTGTTGTGCCAATTCTGGGCCCTTAGTGTAATGGATCGCACGTAAGATTCCGGTTCTTAAAATCTGAGTTCGACTCTCAGGGGACCCATTGAATTAAAAAGAGTATCTCTTGCAATTTAGCAAAAGATACTCTTTCTGTTTTAAGCTAATAAATTTTGTATAGCTTCTTGGTTCTCACTATTTAGCTTATCTTTAAGCAAATACGTAAATACTGCTCTCATTGCTGTTTTTTTGTTTGCAGCTTGCTGCCAGACAATAGATTTTTTGCCATCAAGCACAGAAGCCGTTACTTCTTCACCCCGGTTTGCTGGCAAACAGTGCATAAATTTAACGGACGGATTTTTTGTTTTAGCTAGTAGCTCATCATTAACCTGATACTTAGGATAAAAAAGTTTCATATATTCGTCTTTGCTATGCTCTTGATCATATAGACCATACCAAACATCTGTATAAACGAAATCAGCATCCTCTAAAACTTTTTCGTCTTCGGATAGTGTAATTGTGCCACCATTTTCTTGAGCAATTTTTGCGGCTTTATCCAATATTTCCATAGACAGATGTTTTTCTTTAGGACCATACTGAACGAAGTGCATCCCCATTTGTGCACATAAAAATAGTGCTGAAACTGTAATCTGAGTTGCATCTCCTACAAAAACCAGCTTAACATCAGATAGTTTCTTTCCTTGAGGCAAAAATTCCTTGATTGTAATTAAATCTCCAAGGGCTTGTGTTGGATGATCATTATCACTCATAAAATTAACTACGGGTGCAGGTGAATTTTGAGCAATTTCAATAATATCCTCATGACTGGCAGTTCTAACCCCAATGATATCAACCAGATCACCTAGGGCATGACTCGTATCAGCTAAGCCTTCATGACCATTTTCTCCCAATTGAATTTGACCAGGTGCTAAATACAATGCGTGACCGCCAAGTTCAGTCATTGCAGTTTCAGCTGAACAGCGTGTTCTTGTAGACACCTGATCAAAAATCATACCCAGACTTTTTCCTTTTAATAACGATGGATAATATCCATGATTAATAGTTGCTTCAATTTTAATACCGAGTTCAACTAAATATTGCATTTCGTCTTTTGAAAAGCTACAAGTATCAATAAAGTCTCTTTTAACCAAAAAATTCTCCTTAAAATAACTTCTATTTATGTTGTTGCGTACCATAATACAGGAAACCGGCTTTTTTTGAAATCAATGGGGGTCGAATATAGAAAGTCTTAATTACTTTTAAAACATTTTAAAGTAAAAGTTGAAGTATAAATTTTAGTACTAAACTCATAATTGATAGTATTTTTCATTTATATCAAGTTCAAAAATGATAGACAAAAAAAGCAGCTTGATAATCAAGCTGCTCAGTAAATAATTTTAATTCGTGTTACCGGCTGTTAATTCTCCCCTTTGAGCAAACTCAACATAAAGCTTATTGCCATATGAGGATAGCCCTTCAATTTCACGTCTAACATTCAAATGATGGGTCTTCTTAAATGTACCATCTTTATCAACTTTGAAGATGTAATCATTAAAGCCAACATAGAATTGACTGTGCTTTTGATCATAAGTGAATCCTTGAACTGGCGAATGATTGCTTACAAAGTTGCCTTTTGTAGCGCCAACTTCAACAGGAGTCCAAGTGTCACCACTGCGGGTAACTTTCCAATATTCATAATATCCGTGGCCACCATTATGGAACAGGCAATACATTGTATTGTCACCAGCAAATGTAGCATTGTGAATATATCTTGGATTACCATAATTAGAAATTCTAAAGGTCCAAATTTGATTAATCTTCATATCTGACTTACGTATTTGCAAGATTTCTTCAGAAGCATCTGAATTGCTTGAGGTATTATTATTGGCAATTACGTAAACATATTTAGATGATGAACCAATAGCTTGACCATGTCCTAGTTTAATATAAGGACTAACTTTAATATGTGATGCATATTTCTTAAAAGTTGACCAGTTTAGGGTTAATAAGTTTTGTGCCTTAAACTTGTTAATGTGTTTTAAGTCATAAGAAACTAAGTGACCGTTTTGTGCTTTGCTTGAGTTAAAGACTGCAACAGTGAAGTTCGAGCCATGAACAGTAATTCCCTCAGGAATTACACCTACCTGACCCATCTTATCTCCTGCCTTATTGTAGTCAAGACTCACAAATCGAGGCTGGAACAACTTAGTTTTCAATGTTAAACTATTAGCTTTAAAAGTATTAGATCTGTTTTCAGGAGTATAGTGATGAGCTGCATTCCAATTTCTGGATGAAGACTTAGAACTTCCCTTCCACGTAGAAACTTCCTTTGGACCATTTTTAGGAGTTTTATTTGCTCTTGCAATACCTTCATTCTTGTCAGAGCGAACTGTGACATCTACGCTAGCCTTGGCTTTGCCATAACTGTAATCTACAGTGGTCTTTCCTGGCGTACCCGAGTCAATCTTAGATTTAGAAACATTAACTTTATTTGCATCAACAGCGGTTCCAGTACTATCAGTCACATAATTAATCGCATCTTTAGTATTAAATGAATATTGATTATTTTGTACTAAACTGACTTTGTTAGCTACTGAAATCTTATTTCTGGCAAAAAAGTTTTGGCTAACCCAACCAACTGTACGACCGTCAACAATTATTTTCCAAAACTTGCCTTTTTTAGTGGCAATAGACTTCTTAGACTGAATCTGTGCATGTTTGAAATACTTTGTAGAGGTGAACTTGCCAGATGGTCCCTTCTTTGATGCACTATGATAAACTGCGTAGTTGCCATTGCCAGCTATCTTAGTAACAGCCTTATGATAACTTTTAGCAGAAATGTATGAATTATTACTCCCAACAAATAAACCAACTGCGGCTATTGTTCCTGCAACCAGCAGCTTGTTTTTAAATTTTTTCCCCATTAAAGCTTACAACCCTTCTTTTATAATATAATAACAGTTTTGCACTTTTCTGGGCATAAATCAATAATTACCGCCGTTATAAAAATAAACTACTTTTTATTAGATTTTTATAACCATTTAAGCTAAAATAATAAAATTGTTATCTTAAAATAAGGGAGTAGTTTCATGGGTGAAACACCAAACAATTCTAAAAAGATGATGTGGACAACGCTTGCTACTATGGCTTTTTCTATAGTGTGGAGCTTTGGCAACGTTGTTAACGGATTTATATACTTTGATGGTACAAAGGTAATTTTCAGCTGGATTGTTATTTTCCTGCTTTTCTTTATTCCTTATGCCTTAATGGTTGGTGAACTGGGGTCTGTTTTTAAGGATTCTGAAGGCGGTGTTGCCTCTTGGATTAACGCCACCATTGGACCTAAATGGGCTTATTATGCTGGCTGGACCTTTTGGGCTGTTCACGTGGTTTACATTTCCAGTAAAGGTACAGGTGGCCTGAGAGGCATGGCCTGGGGTATATTTGGAAATACAAACTGGTATGACAGTCTGCCAACAGCTTGGACACAATTAGCTACACTAGTAGTCTTTTTATTCTTTTGCTGGGTAGCTAGCCGGGGAATTCCAGTAATCAAAACTTTGTCGACAATAGCTGGTACCTCAATGTTCATCATGTCAATTTTATTTATCATTATGATGTTTGCGGCTCCAATGATTAATCCGCACGCTAATTTCAATACTGTAAACTGGAATTGGCAAAACTTTGTGCCAGATTTTAACATTAAGTATTTTACTTCTCTTTCTATCTTAGTATTTGCTGTTGGTGGAGCAGAGAAAATTTCGCCATATGTTAATAAACTGAAAAATCCATCAAGAAATTTCCCTAAAGCTATGTTAGGTTTAGCCGGAATGGTGATGATTTCAGCTATTTTGGGCACAATAGCTTTAGCATTAATGTTTGATCCAAAGACCGTTAATGGCAATTTGAATGAATACATTTCAAACGGTCCTTACATTGCCTTTCAAAAATTAGGTGAATATTACGGAGTTGGTGGATTATTCCTCTACATTTATGCCTGGTGCAATGTGATAGGTCAATTTTCCGCATTGGTTATAAGTATTGATGCTCCTCTTAGAATGCTGTTAGGAGGCAAAGAAGCTAAAGACTTCATTCCTAAAAAGCTCTTAAAAGTTAATAAGCATGGTGCCTACATTAATGGTATTTGGATGATTGTTATACTTTCGGGTGGAATTATAGCACTTCAAGCCGTTATGCCTGATGCACAAGCAGTAATGGCGCAATTAGTCAAACTCAATTCGATTGTAATGCCAATGCGTTATCTATGGGTTTTTATTGCATATTTGGCTTTACGAAAACAACATGAAAAGTTCCACAAGGGTTTTGACAACTACCAAATGACCAAGCATCAATGGCTGGCATATATAGCTGGCCTTTGGGGATTGGCAGTTACTATTGCATGCTGTTTAATGGGTATGTACTCATCTGATCCATTTACATTATGTCTAAATATCGCTACCCCTGTAGTATTACTGTTACTTGGTTTGATTATGCCAACTATCAGAAGACATCAAGAAGAAAAATAATAATTAAATAAAATCGCCTTGCTTAAGGCGGTTTTTTCTTTACCAAAAATGCTAAACTATAACTAAATAATAAAGGAGATGAGAACTTTGCCTAATTTTCATGATGATGCTGAAGACTTATTGCGTAACCATCACTTAAAAGCAACTAAGCCCCGTTTAAAAATATTAGAATACTTAATGGCACATCATAATCATCCTACTGCGGCTACAATTTTTTCAGCAATTAGTGGTGATGAACCTACTTATCGTGCTACGGTTTACAATACTCTAAACAAATTAGTTGATGCAGGAATTGTAATTGAAATAAAAAATGGTGATGATTCTCTGCACTACGATTACTTTGTCAAACCCCACTTTCATATTATCTGTAAAAAGTGTGGCAAAATTGCTGACGTCTATTATCCTGAATTCGATACAATTGAAAACCGCATGAGAACAGAAGCCGAAAAGCAAACTGGGTTCGTCACATCCTCTAGTCACGTTGAAATATACGGTATATGTCCTGAATGCCAAAAAAAAGAAAAAAAGAGCTAAAGCTCTTTTTTATTTATTATAAATAATTTATTGGTAACTTTTTTTAATCAAATTTATTTTACCATTTGCTTTTGGTGAACTGATCCAATTTCTTATCCACATGCTGAAAATTTGAGAACCAAGTAGATCAATATATCCTTTTTGTTCTGCATTTAAAAGTAAGTTACTAAAAAAAATGTTTTAAAAGAAAAATGAATTCTACTCTTTTTAATGAATCTCTTTTAATCTTGGCATTTTTGAATTTATAGCTGTTAATTACATTATTAATTTCATTTTAAAACTTTGTGAGTTATCTAAGGTAGTATAAATCGCTAAATTTTTTATTTTTATTTTGCATGGCAAGTCGCGGTGTTTTCCAATAAATTTGATCAGTTGTTATCGAAGCACTGCTTGCAACAACTAAAACTGGTTGACCCATTTCCGAATGCAGACCGTAATATATGCCATCTCCTGTTCCCTGCATCCAAGCTCGAAAATTAATCCATCTGATGCCATGAATATTCCTGTTCAATTCTCCTGTCATTTTCCAATTTTCGGTTCTTATTTGATAGTTTTTAGACATTTCTCCATATGTTTTATGCTCAAAAAATTTATCTTCGATCCGATGCAGTTCATATTTTTCACCATCTTCAATAGTATAATTTGAGCCAATTGTCGTAGTATTCATATGTTTATTAAAATAACTATACCAGTTACCTCGCATAGCAAACGGCATGATGAAAGCTCCGGCATCACCCTGCATTCTTTGGCTCATTAGCTTTGGACTGATCCTTAGATCAAAGATCCTAGTTTTACGCGCATTTTTGCTAATTAAATTATCCCAGCCATTTTCTTTCAAGTATTGACTCATAGTTCTAATTGTTGCTTGTCCCAACTCTTTCATGCCATTGTTCGTATATAAATAAACAACATTATCTTGACCCACTTGTTTTAAAGTATAGAGCACTTCGTGATCTCCTATTTGGTAAACTACACCAAAGCTCGAAGGTACATGAGGAAAATATTCGCTGTTTTTAACAGCAACACTAATTCCATTTTCTTTTTCGTCTTCTAATGTTTTTTGCCAGTCACCGCCATATTTTTTGGCAGCATATACCGCTATGACAGTTGCTGTTCTTTTAGGATTTATGCTGGAATCAATTGCCTTACCTTTTCTAGGTGCAGATTTAGTCTTAGAATTAGATTCATTTGGTTTTGATTTTACTATTTCAGGAGCAGAAGCAGATTTTGTTTGTGTATGCTGGCTACAAGCCGATAACATTAAAAGCACTAAAGATGAAAAAGCCAAAAATTGCAGTATTTTTGACATTTTTAACTTACCTAATATTTTCAAGAATTTCATTTTTGAATTTTTAAACTCTTTCTTTAATTCTCCGATTTTAAAATATTATCATATTCTTCATTACTATACTGCTTAATCAAAGGCCAAGTTTTATCAGTACTACCCTCATCGAAAAATACCAATTGACTGGTTTCTTCTATTTGGTGATCTCCAATTAGTCGTTCAATTACTTGTTTAAAAATTCACCACTTTCGGTATACAATAATGTTTTCTTGCCTGCTTGACAGGTTTTGCCATCAACATTAGTAGCCTTAATATTATAGTAAGTTTTGCCTTTAGCAGTTTTATTAACATAAACGTGTACTTTTTTGGTCTTCTTAGCAGCACTGACTTCAGTACACCGCTACTAAATGCGTTATTTGATGTTTTATTTAAACCAACTAATAACAAAGCTGCACCAGACACTAACATCATCATTTTTTGTAAAAACTATTCTTTTTCCTTTTTAAATCCCTTCTTAATTTATTTACCTTATTAATACCTTTTATCACTAACTATTTTACCGGTTCCAATTGATTTGATCTTTTGACTTTCATTATCTTCATCATCACTGCCAGATGAACGGAATGAAGCACCTTTATACAGCAAAACCTGTTTTCTTTCAGTATCACCACTTTCAAAAGTAAAGGTAATTTTATAAACTACATTACTGGACTTATTTGGTGCAGGATTAACAGAAATTACAGAACATGACATATCATAACTGTCAATGTCGTCATCTTCATCATATCCTTTGTCCATTTTCCGTAACTCTTGATAACTCTTGTTCTCCGCTCCATTAACAAAAGCATCTTCATCGGGATTCTTAAAATTGTCCTCTAATATTTCTTGGGCATCTTCTTTGGCAATTAGACCATCCCACTTAGGCTCAATGGTCTTATGACTATCATTTGCATCATCGTATTGCACATCACCATAATTCATTTCCTGAGATTTAATAGTATTATTACCCACTTTAGCCTTAACATAAATTTTCAACTTATCGGTTACTGGATAATCCTTAAATGTTAATTTACCTTTTTTGTTTAAAGTACCAACATTTTTATCATTCAAGTAAAGGATTGCACCAGGGGTACTTTAAACCGTGAAATTTTCAGTCCTAATTCCCATATCGACTGTTCCACTGGACCACAAATCATAATTTGATTTAGTCGATAGATTCCTGCCTGAGATATTAGACTTAACTTTTATGTGGTATGTCCCGACGAACAAGCGTCTTAATTTAACACCATATTTATTATCTTGTTTTTCACTAGCAAAATTACCCGGTTTAACCTGACCAATGTATTTACCATTGACAGTTATGGAAGAATTTGAATGATTAGTGCCTACGGTTGCATAAATTGTAGGTACCCTTAATACATACCTCGGAAAAAGCAGCATATGATGACCAGATTGAACAAGATGAATTCTATTGAATGATGCGTCTTCTTTTAAATAATTAATTAATTCGTTAGCAGCTTTATGATGTTCAGCAAAATAAGTCTGAGTTGGTTTTAAAGCCTCATCTGTTACCTGCATGGCAGAATCGTCCGCAACAACGTCTTTAGCTAATCCGGCTTTTGTATCAATTAAATCTGATTTAATTCTATTAATTTGATTTTCTTTTGAATAATGGTTTGAGCCCCAAGCATAAAATATTGTAAAAACTGCTAAAAATGCTACACCCAGAGTGAGCAAAACTTTTGTTTTCTTCTTCATAGGTTGAGCATAATAAGCTTTACGTCCTTGAGATGAGGTCTGTTTCTTAACTGTTTGCTGATATGCTTGTCTTGATGGACTGGCATGCTCTTTTTCTGCTAATTTGAAACCGCAGTTAGGACAAAACTCGACGTTGTTCTCTAACTTTGTGCCACAATTGGGACAAAATCTTTTTTCACTCATTATTACTTACTCCTTTAACCTTATCAGCTAAAGGCTGAAAACAACTGGTTCATTAATGAATCATAAGCTGAACTATATATCAGCGAAAACAAAATTATTAGAGCAATAATGATAATAAAGAAAGAAATGATGTAACCATACATTTTGTCACGTACCGGCTTAAGATTTTCACCTAAAGTAATCACCTGAAAACCCATAAAGAAGTTTGCAATTATTAGCAAAAACAATAAAACTGCCATTGAGCCGTTACTTGACCCTAATAACATGATAATAAACGTTAAAACAGTCAGAATTAAGTTCAAATTACTACTATGAACACCAGAATTAACAAATTCGAGCAAATTTTTGCCGCGACCATAAATAAATCTATAAGCTGCATAATAGCCACCAATAACTATCACTTCAAAAAGGACCGAGAAAAATAATAGTGCAATTGTAGCATTAAAGGCAATTCCAGAAACTGTATCTCCTAAGCCAAAACCTCCCGCATTGTATCTATTAGCAACAACTTTCATTCCAAAATAAATTCCTAAAACTAGCACAATATCTTCTGCAAGGATAGTCACCCAGCCATACCAACTTTCTCCAGTAAGTTCTGAAAATGGATGTTTCCATGAAGCCACACACCATTGCCAATAGTTGTTAAACTTCTCTTTTCTTGCGCTACTTGAAGTTTGATATTGATTATTAGCTTGTTCTTGATTTGAAACAGCTGGTTGAACATAATTTTGCGGTTTTGGTGGCATGGCCTTAGCTTGTGCAAACTGGCTTTCAATTTGACTATTTCGCTCAGAAGTAGATTGCTGATCATTTAGAGTTGTACTTTGTTTTATATGCTCCGGCTCAATTCTTTCCGGAGTAATTGGTGAGTTTACAGTCTGCTTATAATTTTCTTTATTTTCTTGAACATTACTGATGTTACGTAAATCGGTACCACATTTAGTACAAAAATTAACGTCAGATTCCATCAAAGCGCCACAATTGGGACATTTTTTCATTTATTTACTCCTATAAAAAATAATTATCTTTAATCATTATTTAAAATTGGTTCTTTTTTGTTATCAAATTAATCACCAACTTTAGCCCAGTCAAAATCTTTACCGAATTAACATATTCTCCATTGCCATTATCTTGGAAATTATAAATTTCAGGATTGCCTTTTGAATCATTATTTAGAGGGAACAAGTAAACTGCTAAAGGCTTGTTCAAATAATGAGTACCCGGTTACTCAGCCATTTTTTGTAGTTTTTCATAATCTGCTTTAGTTGCATTTTTAAGCTATTTATTATCAAGATTATGTGCTTCAACACCAGTTAAATGCTTTTCATCTGGAGTCAATTCAGCTTTAACATTTTGAATACTAAAGAGCCCCTTCACTAAAAGAACTACAACTATAATTACTTTAATAGTATTCTTATGTTTATTCTTCATTCAACCACTCTTTCCTAAACACAAAATTAATGCTTTCATAAATAAAAGCATTAATTAAGATGCATTTTCCTACAAAATAAGCAAATTTTATATTGCATACAATTACTTTAGTTAACCTGTAAAACTAATTGTAAATGTGCTACAAATTATAATAGAACTGCTGTAGCAGTTTTGGAACATCATATAAAAATAATAAAAAGAGAGATTATAGTAGCAGTAAACTTTTCATTTATGAACATACAAAACGATTTAGACCAAGTTAAGAGTTTTTGCTATTAAAAATGCTTTTTTGCTTTTTGTTTTTATATAATATAATTATTTATTCATTATTTATAAGTGTAATTATAAAATCATGAATTAGTAAGATATAACTATCTTTAAGATTTTCTAAACATGTAATTTTATTTTTTTATTGAAAGAAAAATATTCTTTTTTAAATTTCAAATAAAAAAATAAGAGCATGTTAGCTCTTATTTTGAATAATTTTTGTTCTAATTAATATTTGTGCTTACGAGTAACTCAGCTCTTTGAGCTAAATTAACATATAACTTATTATCACTTACTGATAGTCCCTCAATTTCACGACCAGTATCAAATGAATAGGTATCCTTTATTTTACCATTACGTCCAATCTTAAAGATTAAATCATTAAAGGCTAAATAAAAGTTTTTGTTTTTAGCATCATAGGTAAACCCCTGTACTGGAGCGTTGTTATTAACAAAGTTGCCATCAGTTTTTCCTACTAACTTTGGATACCAGTTATCACCGGTACGAGTAAATTCCCAGTATTCATAGCAATTATTTTCTGTGTCATGATAAATTGTATACATATCATAGTCAGAAACTATTACACCATTTTGGAAATAACGCGAACTCTTTCCATCATCGATCCAAGTTTTAATTGTCCAAATTTTATTAATCTGCAAGTCACTTTTACGTATTTGAATTAATTCTTCAGAATCATTTGTATCTTTCAAAGTATTGTCATTGTTTAAAACATAAATGTATTTGTCACTTGAGCCCATAGCTTGTCCGTGACCGATTGGAATATACGGACTAACTTTGATATGTTTAACGTAATTGTTAAACTTCTTCTGGGTCATATCAAGCAAATGTTGTGAATTATAGGGATTGGTCAATTTGTTCAAATCATAACCAACAATATGACCTGACATTAAATCTGTATGGCTCAAAAGACTTGTGTATGTCCAACCATCAGAAACGGTTACTCCTTCGGGAATATGTCCGACACGGTTAATGTTATCATCAGTTGGATCGGCAACACTTAGTAAAACCGGTTGATAAAACTTGGTTTTCAGTGTCAAATTGCCACTAGTTAAAGTATGTTTACTATCTTCTGGACTATACTCTGTTGGACTAAGATAGTTTAAGGATGAACCATAATGAGTTTTCCATGCTTGATAATCATTTGTGCCTGGCTGAGCTTGGAAGGAATTAAATGTATCTGCATCAACAACTCCTTCTTTAGTGCTCTTCCTAACCGTTACTTTGACTGTGACAGTTGCGTCTCCATAAGTATATTTCACTTTATATGTTTTAGGAGTACCACAATTTATACTATCTTTAGAAACAATTACCTGACTATTGTCAATTACAGTTCCCATGCTATTTGTAACATATGAAATTGCATCTTTTGTTGAAAAGTTATAAAACTCATTGCGAACTAAAGTAACAGACTTAGGAACAGCAATTTTGTTTCTGTCAAAGTAATTTTCATTTACATAACCTACTTCACGACCATTTACATAAATACGCCAATAGCGATATTTCTTGGTTTCGATCAGTTGATCCGACTGAATATGGCTGTACTGAAAATTAATGCCATCAGCTACTTTAGTACTAACTTTGCCGTCTTTAACTTCTTTCCAAACCTTATAGTTTTTGTTACCGGCAACTTTTGTCATCATAGCAAAACCAGTAACAACCTGTTTTGGCTTAGGCTTAGGTTTAGTATTATCTTGGTTATCTGTACCATTTTGATCAGTTTGACCAGATTTATTGGTATCAGTATTATCAGAATTTGCATCAGTTGAGCTGTTCGATGATTTATTATTATCATCTTGAACTGGCGGCTGAGTGCTACTGGAATCTGCCGCAACTGATGTAGTTGACAAACCGGTATAGATCAATAGTCCGGCAACTATAGTCAGCAAATAGGTTATTATTTTCTTACAAAGCTTCAAAATATATCCTCCAATATTTAAGTTTACATTTAAATTATATAATAAAAACCTCATTAAAAAGAATACAAAATTAATACACTTTCATTGACAGTATGTAATGTAAGTGATTTAATTAGCACTGTACTTGATAGAGTGCTAATTATATTTAGGAGGTAGAAAGATGCTTGTACCTACAGTTATTGAACAAACTGCACGCGGCGAACGCGCATATGATATATATTCACGTTTATTGAAAGACAGAATCATCATGCTAAGTGGTGAAATTAACGATGATATGGCAAATTCAATTATTGCACAATTACTATTTCTTGATGCTCAAGACAACACCAAGGATATTTCACTTTACATTAATTCACCGGGTGGTGTGATTACTTCTGGCTTAGCAATCATGGATACCATGAACTTTATTAAATCAGATGTTTCAACCATCGCTATTGGTATGGCAGCCTCTATGGCTTCCATTTTACTTACTAGTGGTGCAAAAGGTAAACGTTTTGCATTACCTAATTCAACGGTTCTAATTCACCAGCCTTTAGGTGGTGCTCAAGGTCAGCAAACTGATATTCAAATTGCAGCCAATGAGATTTTAAAGAGCCGTGAAAAGATTAACCGGATTTTACATGAAACTACTGGCCAGCCTTTAGAAAAGATTCAAAAGGATACTGAGCGCGATAACTACATGACAGCTCAGCAGGCTAAAGACTATGGTTTAATCGATGAAATTATGGTTAACCAAAAGAAATAAACGTTAGCAATCAGCTTGTATCAAAGAAGAAACCCATCCGCATGGATGGGTTTATTTTTTATTTCTGTATGTTTTCTGCTATATCATGAATTTTTTTGAAACGATGATTGACTCCTGATTTTGATATCGGACCGTCCGGAACTTGCTGTGCTATTTCTTTGAGTGAAAGTTCAGGTTCATCTAATCTTAGTCTAGCCAAACCCTGCAATTTTTCAGGAATATTTTCTAAGCCAATTTTGCGCTCAATTAGCTCAATGTCTTCAACCTGTTTCGCTGCAGCATTTGCCGTCTTTTTTAAATTGGCTGTATCACAATTAACAAGCCGGTTCACAGAATTCCGCATGTCACGCATAATGCGCAGATCTTCAAAAGACAGCATCGCATTCAACGCTCCAACAATATGTAAAAAGTCACCAATTTTTTCAGCTTCTTTTAGGTATACAATATAACCTCGTCGTCTTTTCGTACTTTTAGCATTCAAATTAAAACGATCATTCATAATCTTAAGTAAATCATCATTATGATCTTGATAAATAGAATAAATCTCTAAATGATACCTGCTCGTATTGGGATTATTCACACTGCCACTGGCTAAAAACGCACCCCTGAGATATGACATTGCTCCTTCACGTGACTTAATGATTCTGTCTGGGATTCTGGTGATTAAATTTAACGAGGGCGTTAAAATTTCTAAATTATTCAGTATTTCTTTGACATGATTTTGCAGTCGTACCAAATACTGGTTATTTTTCTTAAGCTTCATTTTGCGTGAAACTATTAATTGTGGCTCAACTTTATATGCAGTTTTTATTAAAGAAAATATACGTCTGGCAATTGCAGGATTTTCAGTAGTTATATCAAGGCTAAACTGATGTTCGTGAAAATTTAAGACACCATTCATGCGCAAAAAAGCAGCCAATTCTGCTTTAGCATGTTCAGGATGAATAGGTAATGAGGTCAACTCTTTTTTCACATTACTTGCATAGCTTGCCATTGTTTGTTATTCCTTCCTGCGAGACATTGCGGCATATGCCAAGTTGATGATTTCCTCAGCTACTTTTTTACCATCATGAAAAACCAAGCCACTATGCTGGTCAATAAAATCATCAGTAATCACGCGACACCCCTGCTCACGCAATCCCTTGAAATCATTTTTAACAGGTTCAAGGTAGGCGTCATAATCTTTAGGATTGAACTTAGGCATATCTATTTTGGCACCATTAACCAAAGTCGTATTAATGTAGTGTCCACCAAGATGGGCATTGATTACTCTTACATGATCACAATCTGAAAAATGATCTGTCTCACCTAATTGGGTCATAATATTGCATATATAAATTACCTCTGCATTAGTTTTTTTGACAGCCTCTCCTAAATTAGGAATCATTAGGTTAGGCAAGATTGATGTAAACAAACTTCCAGGTCCTAAGACTACAGCATCAGCATTTTTTATTGCCTCCAAAACAGGCGGTACAGCTTCTGGTTCAGACTTGGAATTTGTATTTGTAACCCATACTCGTTTAATTCTTTTGTCTTTATCAGTAATTTCTTTTTCACCATCTTGAATGGAACCATCAACAAATTCTGCATTAAGCGTTAAGGGCTCATTAGAGGCTGGAAAAACATGACCGTCCACTCTCATCATTGTAGATAAAGACTGTACTGCATCAAAAATATTTCCGTGCATTTCATTCAAAGCAGCGATAATCAAATTACCAATGGCATGGCCAGAGAAAAATGAATCGGAAGAATCAAAGCGATACTGGAAGACATCTTTTTCTTCTTGGGAAATTTCACTTAACGAAACTAAAACATTACGGATATCACCAGGTGGAACAACATTAATAAAATTGCGAATAGAACCAGAAGAACCTCCGTCATCTGAAACTGTCACTATCGCTGTGATATCAGCATTCTTCTCTTTGAGCGCATTTAAAACAACCGGCAGCCCTGTACCGCCACCAATAACTACAACCTTAGGTCTCCTGCTTTTCGTAGTGCGAATTGCTTTTTCATCAAATGTCATATAATCACCTATTTCTAGCGTAACGACTAATTTCACGATGGGTGATGTCAACCGTGTAATCTTCAGCCAAATCTTTTGCTAATTGGTGTGCGATTGCTACACTGCGGTGCTGCCCACCTGTACAACCAATCGCAATAGTTAACTTGCTTTTACCTTCTTTGATATATCCTGGTAAAGCATCTTTTAATAAATCCAAAAATTTCTGATAAAAGCTGCGAGTTTCTTTTTTCTCCATCACATAATTAAAAACTCTCTTATCAAGACCGGTAAATGGTCGCAATTCTGGAATGTAAAATGGATTAGGTAAAAATCTGACATCCATCACAATATCAGCGTCAATCGGCATGCCATATTTAAAGCCAAAAGATAATACTTCAATTGAAAAGGGCTGTTTATGCTTTTCACTAAATCTATTAGCCATCTCTTGCTTCAATTCTTTTGGACTTAGATTAGACGTATCAATTATGTCATTTGCACGACTTTTGATGCCGGTTAAAATTCGTCTCTCTTCTAGGATACCATCAAGTAAACGACCGTTATTGGCCAAAGGTGGTACACGCCTTGTTTCTTTATAGCGTGCTACTAAAGTATTATTTGTCGCATCTAAAAAGACTATCCTTGTTTGAACATTGCCGTTATCTTCAAGTGAATTGATTTCATTATCCAAATCCTTATAAAACCGTCTAACACGTAAATCAATTACCACGGCCACTTTGGTAAAACCATCTGAATTCACGATCAAGTCCCAAAAACTTGGCAAAAGCGTTGGAGGCAAATTATCTACTACAAAATAGCCCATGTCTTCTAAAGCATGAGAAGCTACGGTTTTTCCTGCACCACTCATTCCAGTAACAATCAGTAGCTGCTTTTTGTGCTTAGCCATTTTTGCTGACCTCCTATTACTAAAATTATAACATACCAGGTGTGCCCTTACTTTTTTGGGTAAAAAAAAAGTTCATTTGAACTTTTTCATATATTATCTGTTAACAAATGCAGCAATAATTTCGTTAATTCCAAAGATCAATAGCCAGAAAGACACTAGCCAAATCAAGGTTAATGCGGATAATGCCGGATTAAACATCAAACTAATTGCTATTAACAATCCCAAAATGTTTAAAATAATGTTTATCCAAAAGAAAAAGGTAGAAACCTTTCTCATATTCCAAGAAAAAATAATGCCAGAGATTGAGTCAAATAGAAACCAAAATGCAAATAAATATGCAATAGTTAATCCACCAGCATCATAGGAATAGAGAAATAAAATTCCTACGATAATATCAAGCACTCCTGAAACTATTGACAACCAGCTAGAAGGGATAAAATACCTAAAACGGCTGTAAAATACTAACCAAACAAAACCTTGGACAATGGAAACGATAGCAAAAAGCAAAACAAATGCATGTAGCGCTTTACCAGGATGGCGCAATAAAAATAGTCCAGCAATTATCATTAATATACCGGAAATAAATGCGGCCCAGTTAAACCCGCGATTTCCTCTGTAACTAGAAAAATTATCCATTTTTATTCCTCCTTGCGCTATATTGTACACTTTATTGTGAATAATTAATACTATTTACTTGGTTTTTCACTAGCCTTTTTAGTTAATGCTGTGTCCCTTTTTAGCACTGGTTTTAAATATTGCCCCGTGTAGCTTTCTTTAACTTTGGCTACTTGCTCTGGGGTTCCGGTAGCAACAATTTTGCCACCAGCCTCCCCTCCTTCGGGTCCAAGGTCAATCAACCAGTCAGCATTTTTAATCACATCTAAATTGTGTTCAATTATTAAAACAGTATTTCCTTGATCAACCAATCTTTGCAATACTTCCAATAAACGCTTGATATCATCGGTATGTAGTCCAGTTGTAGGTTCATCAAGAATATAGAAATTCTTTCCCGTTGACAACTTTTGTAGTTCAGCTGCCAGCTTCATTCTTTGAGCTTCACCACCAGAAAGAGTAGTAGCAGACTGACCCAATTTGACGTAGCCTAAGCCAACATCCACGATTGTCTGCAATTTACGAGCAATCTTAGGAATTTTTTTGAAAAAGGTACAAGCCTCACTGATTGTCATATCCAATACTTGTGCAATGTTCTTCTTACGGTATGTAACTTCTAAAGTTTCAGAATTGTAGCGACTGCCATGACATACTTCACACGGAACATAAACATCTGGTAGGAAGTTCATCTCTATTTTAATAATACCGTCACCATGACAGGCTTCACAACGACCACCTTTAACATTAAATGAAAAACGTGCTTTGGTATAACCGCGGAGCTTGGCTTCATTTGTCTGAGCAAACAGCGCTCTAATATCATCAAAGACGCTGGTATATGTGGCGGGATTACTACGTGGAGTGCGTCCGATTGGGCTTTGGTCAATATCAATAATCTTTTCAATATTTTGATATCCGCTAATACTCTTATATTTGCCAGGTTTGGTTTGATTTCTATTTAATTTCTGTGCCAGGGCACGCTTTAATATCATATTAACTAAAGTTGACTTGCCGGATCCGGAAACTCCGGTAACCACAATTAATTTGCCAAGGGGAAACTCAACCTTGAGGTTTTTAAGATTATTTTCTGCCGCACCTGTTAATGTGATTTTCTTGCCATTGCCTTTACGCCTTTTCAAAGGCACAGGGACAAACTTCTTACCAGCCATATATTGCCCGGTTAAGGATTTATTGTTTTGTTCAACTTCTTCAGGAGTTCCGGCAGCCATAATCTCACCGCCGTATGTACCAGCACCTGGCCCCATATCAATCAAGTAGTCAGCTTGTCTCATAGTTTCATCATCATGCTCGACAACGATAAGTGAATTGCCCAAATCACGCATGCGCTTTAAAGCAGCTATCAACCTGTCATTATCACGTTGGTGCAAACCAATTGAAGGCTCATCGAGAACATACATAACACCTGAAAGATTAGAACCAATTTGAGTTGCGAGTCGAATTCTTTGAGCTTCGCCACCAGACAAAGTGTTAGCAGAACGTGACAGTGTCAAGTAATCTAAGCCTACGCTATTCAAAAAATTGAGTCGATCGCGCACTTCTTTTAATATCGGTTTTGCAATTACTGACTCCTGCTCGTCAAGTTTGATATTTGTGAAAAATTCAAGAGCATGACTAATTGCCAAATCAGAAGCTTCAGCAATGTCTTTGCCATTGACTTTGACAGCCAGGGCTTTACGATTTAACCGCTTGCCATGACAGGTTGAACAGGTCAGCTCAGTCATATATTTTCCCATAACATCACGCATGAATTTGGACATTGGATGGTAATAGCGTCTTTCAACATTTTCCATGGCACCTTCAAAAGGTGCAGTAGTGTCATTAACGCCAAAATCACCAGTTACATGAAATTTAATTTTCTTAGTCGAGCCATGCAGAATCGTCTCTCTTTGCTTTTTGGTTAATTTACCAAAAGGTTTGTCTAGGGGAATTTTTAACGCTGCACAAGCTTGTTCAAGCATTTCCCCATAGTACTTCGAATTCTTCCATGGTGCGATTGCACCTTCTGCCAAAGTTTTACTTTTATCTGGGACGACTAAATCTTCATCGACTGATAACTTCACACCCAAGCCATCACAACCAGGACAGGCTCCAAATGGTGCGTTAAAAGAAAATAGACGCGGTTCCATTTCACCTACAGTAAAACCACATTTAGGACAAGCATAGTACTCTGAAAAATTGATCATATCACTACCGATAACATCAACATTCATATAACCATCCGATAAACGCAAAGCAGCTTCTACTGAATCAAAAAGTCGCAAACGAATACCTTCTTTAACAATTAAACGATCAACGACGATATCAATTGAATGGCGTTTATTCTTTTCTAAATCAAATTCTTCACCAATCTCATGCATAGTACCATCGACAATGACACGCACATATCCGGCGCGTTGTACCCGTTTAAAAACTTCTTTATGAGCACCTCTTTTAGATCTAATTACAGGTGCCAGAATTTGAATACGACTTCGCTCAGGTAAAGCTAAAATACGATTTACCATCTGCTCGACTGACTGACGCTCAATTAAGGTGCCATCATTTGGACAAACCGGATGCCCAACTCGAGCCCATAATAATCGTAGATAGTCATTGATTTCAGTCACTGTGCCAACAGTTGACCTGGGATTATGTGAGGTAGTTTTCTGATCAATTGAAATCGCAGGATTTAAACCATCAATCGAATCAACATCAGGTTTGTCCATTTGACCCAAAAATTGCCGTGCATAGCTTGACAATGACTGAACATACCTTCTTCGTCCTTCAGCATATAATGTATCAAAAGCTAAAGAACTTTTCCCAGAACCTGACAAACCAGTAATAACGACCAATTTATCCTTAGGAATTGACAGGTTAATGTCTTTTAAATTATGTTCACGGGCTCCCCGAATAACAATCTTATCATTTACCATTTAATGCTTTCCCTTTTTTCTTTATTGGACTTCTAGTTGAACTTTCCAATTCCATGATCGCATCCCGTAAAGTAGCGGCTCCTTCAAAGTCAAGTTTCTTAGCAGCCTCCTGCATTTGTTTACGCAAGTCTTTAATCATAGTTCTCTTTTGTTTGGCAGTTAATTCATCAAAATTCAAATCGGCAAAACTGTCAGTTTGAGCGTCTTCATCAGCAACTTTTGTGGCAGAAATCACATCTCTAATAGGTTTAACAATCGTTTTCGGTTTCATGCCGTGTTCTTCATTAAACTTAATCTGTAATTTACGTCTTCTCTGCGTTGCTTCAATGGCTTGTCGCATTGAATCAGTAATCGTATCAGCATACATTATTACCGCACCATCAGAATTTCTAGAAGCACGACCCATTGTCTGAACGAGAGGTCTGTAAGAACGCAAGAATCCCTCTTTATCAGCGTCAAGGATTGCAACCAGCGAGACTTCCGGTACATCAATACCTTCACGCAACAAGTTAATACCAATTAAAACGTCATATTTACCGGTTCTCAAGTCACGTAATATCTGCATACGTTCCAACGTTTTAACATCTGAATGCAGATACTGCACTTTGATGCCCAGATCCTTCAAATAATCCGTCAGATCTTCGGCCATTTTTTTCGTTAGAGTAGTAACAAAAACACGTTCATTCTTTTCAATTCGTTTGTTAATTTCGGCAACAAGATCATCAATCTGTCCTTCAACCGGTTTTACTTCAATCTTAGGGTCAAGCAAACCTGTCGGCCTGATAATTTGTTCAACTTTGTGATTTGTTCTCTGCAATTCATAATCACCTGGAGTTGCCGAAACATAAAGAATTTGGTTAACGTGCTTCTCAAATTCAGCGAGTTGCAAAGGTCTGTTATCAAGAGCAGACGGTAAACGAAAACCATAATCGATTAATGTCTTTTTACGATTGCGGTCTCCGTTATACATTGCCCTTATTTCCGGCATTGTAGCATGAGACTCATCAATTAAAATCAAAAAGTCATCAGGGAAGAAATCCAGCAAAGTATACGGTGGCTCTCCCTCTTTAC
Organism: Lactobacillus sp. M0396; assembly: GCF_016101625.1. NCBI lineage: Bacteria > Bacillati > Bacillota > Bacilli > Lactobacillales > Lactobacillaceae > Lactobacillus > Lactobacillus sp. M0396. Next base: position 170,810 of record NZ_JACFQE010000004.1, on the reverse strand, counting down.
GTCCTTCCATATGGCGAGAATAATTTTCGATACCATTGGTATAACCGACTTCGCCCATCATTTCCATGTCAAAAGTCGTACGTTGCTTGATACGTTCGGCTTCTAACAATTTACCTTGACCCTCAAATTTTTTCACTTGTATTTTCATTTCTTGTGAAATTGCTTTAAGAGCCCTTCTCATTTGTTCTTCATTAGTCATAAAGTGAGTAGCCGGAAACAGAGATATACTTTCTCTTTCACCAATTACTTCACCAGTTAAGGCATCAACTTCTACAATTCTGTCAATTTCATCGCCAAAAAATTCAATTCGATAAGCATGATTAGAATTACCTGCAGGAAAAACTTCTACAACATCTCCACGAACGCGAAAACGACCACGTTGAAAGTCAATATCATTACGATCATATTGGATATTAACAAAATCACGCAACAGAGTATTTCTATTATATTCTTCGCCTTCATGAACAGTAATCACACTTGCAGCATATTCTTTAGGATCACCTAAACCATAGATGCACGAAACAGAAGCAACGACAATGACATCATTACGTTCCATCAAATCGCTGGTAGCTTGGTGACGCAACTGGTCAATTTCATCATTAATTGCAGAGTCCTTTTCAATATAAGTATCGGATTGAGGCACATAAGCTTCCGGTTGGTAATAATCATAATATGAAACAAAATAGTCAACAGCATTATGAGGGAAAAATTCCTTAAATTCGCCATATAATTGGCCAACTAAAGTCTTATTATGAGAAATAACTAAAGTGGGTTTATTTAATTTTGCAATAATATTGGCCATTGTGAAGGTTTTACCTGTACCAGTAGCACCTTCTAAAATCTGTTCCTTATAGCCTTTTTTGAAGCCAGTAGCTAATTTGTCGATAGCTTGTTGCTGATCACCTGCTGGATTAAATTTTGAAACCAGATCAAATTTACGTTCTTCTTGTCGTTTAATCATCGAAAAACCTCTCGTAGAAAAAGTTGGACAAAACAGCCCAACTTTCATTTTCACTTATTATATTTTACACTCTCGAACGTATTTTCGCATCCTTTTTGTTTTATTTTAACAGTTTTGCTAATGCTTTTTGATAACTTTCAGCAGCTTCAGTTGCAGTAGCAATATCTGGTTTATTTACTCCAACATAAGCTTTAATTACTGGTTCTGTACCTGAGGGCCGCAAAGCCAGCCAAGTTTCATCGGCCAAAAAGTATTTTAATACATTTGATTTAGGTAAATCTCTCATTGGTTTAGTGCCATCTTCAATAGATTCCTGTTGCTTTAAAAAGTCTTGAATTTTAACGACCGGGATTCCATTTATTTTTTGTAAGTTTTCAGAACGCAATTTTGCCATCAATTCGGCCATTTTCTTTTGTCCACCAATTCCTGGCATTTCTATAGCTTTGGTAATTTCATACGATGTGCCATATTTTTGCCAGATTTCACTCAAACCATCTAAGACTGTCATATTCCTTGAGGCATAATAAGAGGCTACTTCAGCAAACATTAACGCACCTTGCATAGCATCCTTATCTCGAGCAAATGGTTTAAAAAGGTAACCATAACTTTCTTCAAATCCCATTAAAAATTTTCCATCATGCATTTTATTCATGCGGTCAATTTCTTCGCCAATAAATTTAAAACCCGTCAAAACTGATTTTGTTTTGATACCAAAATCCTGTGCAATTTTAAGCGGCATGCTACTTGAGACTATTGAAGTAATTAATTCATAGTCACTTATGAGTTGACCATTATTTTTCAAATTAACCAATAAATAGTAAATCATCAAGGTAGCAATCTGATTGCCTGTTAAAACTTGAAAGTCACCATTTTTTGTTCGCACACAAGCACCCATACGATCTGCATCAGGGTCAGTTGCAATGATTAAATCGGCATTTTTTTCATTTGCCAGCTTAATCCCTGGATCAAAGACATCACGATATTCTGGATTTGGCTTTTTAGTAGTGGGAAATTCTGGATCGATGATTGCTTGACTGGGAACGGGTATTACATTACTAAAACCACTTTGCCTAAAAGCTCGTTCATAAAGCATTTTACCTGTACCATGCAAAGGAGTATAAATAATTGTTAGCTTATCGGCATTTTGCTTTATAAGTTCAGTATTAACATTTACCGTTTTCAGTTTTGCTAAATATACTTCATCAATATCTTCTCCAATTAGTCGCAAAATTCCCTGAGCCCGCAGTTGAACTACTGGTGCAGTATTGACAGTAAATATATCAGTTACTTTTTGGGAGTATTCAAAAACACGCTCAGCATCTTCAGGCCCCATTTGGGCACCATCAGCACCATAAACCTTGTAACCATTATATTGCTTGGCATTGTGAGAAGCAGTGATATTAATTCCTGCATACGAATGTAAATATCTTACTGCAAATGAAAGCTCAGGAGTTGGTCTTAGATCATCAAAAAGATAAACACGAATATTATGAGCTCCTAAAATTTGAGCTGCATGCTCCGCAAACTCGCGAGAGTGATAGCGAGAATCAAAAGAAATCACTACACCCCTTTTTTGAGCTTTGTCACCTTTTTCATCGATCAGACGGGCCAAACCTTCCGTCACTCGACCTATAGTATATAAATTAATACGATTAGTCCCTGGCTCAAGTCTGCCCCGCATTCCAGCGGTTCCAAAGTTAATGTCTTGGCCAAATGCATCCGCAATCCATTTAGGATCTTGACTCAGCTTTGTTAACTGTTCTTGCAAGTAATCAGGCATGTTGTGTGCATTTTGCCATTCTTGAAATGTTTTTTCAGCTTTCATTTAGATAAGGTACCCCTTTTTCTAGCAATAAATTCGGTTTCATAGATTCTATTCTAGCATTTATCATTATTATCATCCGTAAAAATAAAAAAAGAATTCATTTTAAATGAATTCTTTTTTTAATCTTTATATTTAACGATCATTTAAGTCTTGGAGATAATTATAAGCTTCTTGACCGGCTATACTGCCATCACCAACTGCATTAGCAATCTGACGTAGATCTTTAGCACGCACATCACCTAAAGCAAAAATGCCATCAACTTTGGTTCTCATGTGTTCATCAGTTGGTATCCAGCCCTTCTCGTCAGTTATTCCCAAATCTTTAAATGGAGCTGTTTGAGGAATAACCCCAACATAAATAAAGACACCTCGAGTTTGCAAATGCTTTTCTTCTCCTGTTTCTTTATCTTTGTATGTGACTCCGGTAACCTTTTCGCCATCTCCATCAATAGATTCGGTCAAACCATTCCAAATAAAGTGCATTTTGGAATTAGCGAAAGCACGTTTTTGTAAAGTCGGCTGAGCCCGTAATTGATCACGACGATGGATAACCGTGACTGATTTAGCACTTTGTGCCAAATAAATTCCTTCTTCAATAGCTGAATCACCACCACCTATAACAGCAATGTCTTCGTCCTTAAAAAAGGCAGCATCACAGACTGCACAATAAGAAACACCTTTACCGGAATATTCTTCTTCACCCGGAACTCCTAAATGACGATGATCAGCTCCGGTAGCGATTATTAATGCAGGAGCGCTATATTCACCAGTGTCTGTTTTTACGATTTTCTGGTCTCCGTCTATAGTTACTGTTTGAACATCGCCATACTCAAATTTTGTACCAAATTTCATGATTGAATTATACATTTTTTCACTTAGTTCAGGTCCTTTTATTTCACTGAAACCAGGATAATTGTCAATCGCATCGGTATTATTCATTTGCCCGCCATACAAACCACGATCAAGCATTAGAACTGATAAATTTGCACGAGAAGCATAAAGAGCGGCAGTTAACCCACCTGGTCCTGCTCCTATAATGATCACATCATATTTTTCCGTCATAGTTTTACCCCCAGTACTTTCTTATTTTTCGTAAGTAATGTTACAACGAATTGATCGCTAAAGTCTAATTTCTTGTTTAGGACTCCTGCCCATCATCTTGGTAATTTCATCATCAACGTTGGAATTTTGGTATAAAACTCGATAAATTGCTTCACTAATTGGCATATCAATTTGCTTTTCCTGACATAATTCATGCACAGCTTTTACCGTTGTAGCACCCTCTACAACTTGACCCATATTCTGCAATATGTAGTCAAGACTCTTTCCTTCTCCTAATTGCTTACCACAACGCCAATTACGCGAATTAACTGAAGTACAGGTAACAATTAAATCACCTATTCCGGAAAGTCCACTGAAAGTCATTGGATCAGCACCAAAATAATTAACTCCTAAACGCGTAATTTCAGCTAAACCACGAGTCATTAAAGCTGCTTTGGCATCATCACCATAATGTTTTCCTACTAAAATGCCCGCTGCAATGGCAATAACATTCTTAACTGCTCCTGCCACTTCAACTCCAATCAAGTCACTGTTTGTATAAAGGCGGAAATAATCATTTGAGAATAATTGCTGGACCTTTTGGGCATTTTCCCTGCTTGTTGAGGCACATGAAATTGCAGTTAAATCTTTTTGAGCTACGCTTTCTGCATGACTCGGTCCTGAGATTGCTACAATTTTGTCCTCATCATCCGGATAGATTTCTTCTGTCAATATTTCAGAAATCAATTTTTTAGATCCCGGCTCAATACCCTTAGTCGCTGTCACAATAAGTGGCTTAGCATTAGTCTTTTGTAACACCTTGCTTACATTTTGAGCAACACTGCGAATAGCCTGAGTAGGCAGAACAAATAAAACGATTTCTGCATCCTTTAGTGCTTGATTTAAATCACCCGTTGCAGTAACCGTCTGATTTACCTGCCAATTCTTCATGTAATGTTCATTAGTATGATGCCGATTAACCTCATCATTAACTTTTGCGTTATTACCGTACAATACGATTTCATAGCCTTTATCAGCAAGCATCGATCCCAGAACCGTGCCCCATGAACCTGCTCCTAAAACTGCAATTTTTGTCATTTCTAACTCTCTTTCACTTAAAACAATTTATTAGTCTCGACTATAAGGATACTTCAAGCCGCTGCCGTCAAGATACCATTTCGGTTTAACTACTTTTCTGCGATAAATAAATAATCCTACGACCACAGCAAATAGTATTAAACTAAGCATTTGTGAAACGCGTATCGAACCCATTAAATAAAGGCTGTCGGTCCGCATCCCTTCCACAAAAAAGCGCACGACAGCATACCACGCCAAATAAAGCATAAATATTTCACCTTGTTTGAATAAATGCTTTTTATGTCTCAAAAACAATATTATTAACAAACCAATTAAATTAAAAAAAGATTCGTACAAGAAAGTAGGTTGGTAGTAGATTCCACCGATTTTCATTTGGCTAATGATAAAATTAGGCAAATGCAAGCTTTGTAAAAATGCTAATGTTGTTGGTTCACCATGGGCTTCCTGGTTAATAAAATTACCCCAGCGTCCCAATATCTGAGCCGCCATTACACCTGGGGTAATAACATCCAACATCAAAAATGGGGGCAGCATTCTTTTATAACAAAATACCAAAAGAACTGCCAAACCAGCTAACAGACCACCGTAGATAGCAATGCCGCCATTCCAAATAGCAATTATCTGATCGAGATGCTGGGAATAATAATCCCTTTCAAAGATAACATAATAAATACGAGCACCAACATATCCAATTGGAACAGCCCATAATAGCAAATCCATGAAGTCGTCACTTTCAATTTGTCGCTTGCGTCCCTCAATAATTGCCATTGATACGGCTATGATAATCGCTACCGCCATGATAACGCCATACCATTTGACATTTAAGTTTCCTAATTTAAATGCTACAGGACTAATGGTCAATGTCATTTATTCTTATCCTTTGCTGAATCTTCTTTAGAGTTTTTCTTAATTAACTTCGTTAAGTTATTATCAAAAGTTTTCGTGGCGTTATATCCACTCCTTTTGGCACGGAAATTCATTGTGGCAATTTCAATAATGTCTTCCATGTTGCGGCCTACTTTAACTGGAATAGTAATTTGTGGCACTTCAACATTGCAAATATCACGTTTACTCTCTTCAAAGCCTAAACGATCGTAATTTGCCTTATTATCCCAATTAACAAGCTTGATTACTAGTTGAATACTTTCACGGCTTTTGACGGCACCAACACCAAACAAATCCATGACATCAATTATGCCAATGCCGCGAATTTCCATTAAATGCTTCAAAATGGCCGGTGCTTCACCCATCACCGTTTCAACATCTTTTTGATAGACATCAACCCGATCATCGGCAATTAAACGATGACCACGATGAATCAAACCCAAGGCAGTTTCAGATTTCCCAACACCGGAATCACCAGTCAAAAGGACACCCATACCCTTGACTTCAATCAGAACACCATGAATAGTATCGCGAACGGCCAGACGTTCGCGCAAATATTCCGTTAATATACTAGAAACATAAGTGGTTGATTCAGGTGAAGAAAGGATTGGAATTTGTGCATCATCAGCAGCTTTAACTAATTCAGGCGGTACACGCAGAGAACGTGACACAAAAAAGCACGGCGTATCAGGTGTGCAAAGCTTAGTAAAAACATCGACCAAGCTATCGTGATCTAACCTGGCAGCATAAGAAATTTCTGTTCTACCCAATAACTGAATACGCTGGCGCGGATAAAAATCAAAGTATCCTGTCAATTCCAACCCTGGTCTGTAAATATCGGATACTATAATTTCTTTATCGTTAATATATTGTTTTCCGTGCACGACGTGGACAATTTTATTATCACGAATTAAATTCTTTAATTTGACCGCATTTGTCATTTTAAATTGCCCCTTTTTACTTGTCGACATCTTTAGTTTTAGCATCACGTACTTTTTTACGTTTTGGTCTGGCTTCATTATTTTGGTTCCAGTTTCCCCAGTTATAAGGACCAGGACCAGAATTTCCGCTCTTATTTTCATCATTTTTAGTAAAATGGTTAATAAGCCATATAATGCCAATAATAACTAAAGCTGCGGGCAGTAACAAAATAAAGACATGAAACATGGCGTAAATAATACTCAAAATGACTACTGCAAGTAAAACTAAACCAATAATTCCCCAAAAACTCATCTAATCACCTACTCTGGATTTTCCTGACTTAAAAGCCACTGCAAATATGCATAAACAAATGGTTGCAGCTTACCATTCATTACACCATTTGTATCAGAAGTTTCATAGCTTGTACGCAAATCTTTAACCAAATTATAAGGATGAAAAACATAAGACCGAATTTGAGAACCCCAGCCAATTTCTTTTTGGTCACCTTTAAGTTCCTGTTTGTGCTTACGTTTCTTTTCTTCTTCTAAATGAAACAATTTTGCTCGCAATTCATTCATCGCGGTTTCCCTATTTTGCAGCTGGGATCGCTGTGCCTGAGATGTTGTTACAATTCCTGTGGGCAAGTGAGTGATTCTAACGGCACTTGAAGTTTTATTAATATGTTGTCCCCCTGCACCACTTGAACGGTAGACATCAATACGAAGGTCTTTAGGATTAATATCAACTTTAATACTGTCATCAATTTCCGGAATAACCTCAACAGACGCAAAAGACGTATGTCTTCTTTTAGCTGAATCAAATGGTGAGATTCTAACTAACCGGTGAACCCCATTTTCCGACTTCATTAGACCATAGGCATTTTTGCCAGTAATTTTTGCACTGACACTTTTAAGACCAGCTTCTTCTCCAGGTTCATAATTATTAATTTCAAACTTGAAATTCCTAATATCAGCATAACGCTGATACATTCTAAGAAGCATTTGCCCCCAGTCCATAGCCTCAGTACCACCAGCACCAGGGTGAATTTCAATAAGCGCATTATGACTATCGTATTTACCAGATAAGAGCAAATCTAATTCGTAATCATGAAATTCAGTCTGCAACTGTTGTAAATCTGCTTCAACTTCTTTTTGTAAATCATTATCTGGCTCTTCTCTCAGCAACTCTACTGCAGTTATTTCATTTTCATAATCAGACTTTAATTTATCAAAAGAATCGCGTTTCTCTTTTAACAAATTTGTTTCACTGATCAAGCTTTGGGCTTTTTCTTGATCATCCCAAAAAGAGGGATCTTGCATCTTGTTTTCATTAACAATAATATTTTCAGTAATTGAATCTAAGTCAAAGAGACCCCCTAAAGTGGTCTAACCGCTTTTTTAAACTATCTAATTCATTTTGAATTTCACTTATTTCCATTTTTAAGCATAACACCTTTATTCTTAATAAAATTTCAGTAAAAAAGAGAAAGCAGCTGCTTTCTCTTCAATCTTAACTGTTAACGACTAAGATTTTGTCTAATTTCAGCTTTCATAAATAAACGAGTTACGTCAAATTCAATATTTGAAACCATTTCTTCAAACATGTTGTAACCAGAATCCTGGTATTCAACCAACGGATTAAGTTGACCGTAACCACGCAAACTAATTGATTGCCGTAATTGATCCATTGCATCTATATGATCAGTCCAGCGGTCATCAACTACTCGCAATATAACTACTTTTTCAAATTCAAGCATTTCTGAAGGATCAGCTAAAATTTCTTCTTTTTCTTCGTAATTAGCTTCAACAAGATCATATAGTTTTTGCTTTAAGTCAGATACTGTAATTGTTTTGAAGTCAATTGCATCTGTCTCTTCTTCGTTGGTTAAACTGGAAGAAATAAAGTCCCGCAAAGAATCAAGGCGCCACTTGCTGCGATCACCTTGCGTAAACATATCTACTTGACTGTTAATAGTACGACGAATCATCGGAATTAAAACATCCTTAAGGGAATCTTCTTCGCCGATAACTTGCATCCTTTCACCGTAAATGATTTCACGTTGAATACGCATAACATCATCATATTGCAGAGTTTGCTTACGAGTATCGTAGTTATTACCTTCAACCCGTTTTTGAGCTGACTCAACTTGCCTGGTGATCAGACGACTCTCAATCACTTTATCATCGTCATTATCTGATAAACGATCAAGAAAATCTTTTACCCTGTCACCACCAAAACGCTTCATCAAATCATCTTCAAGTGAAAGATAAAAACGTGTAACACCAGGGTCACCCTGACGACCAGAACGTCCACGGAGCTGATTATCAATTCTACGAGATTCATGACGCTCGGTACCAATAACAGACAGTCCACCTAATTCTTTGACACCGGGCCCTAATTTAATGTCAGTACCACGACCAGCCATGTTAGTAGCAATAGTTACGGCACCGCGTTGACCAGCATTCATAATGATCTGAGCTTCTTTAGCATGGTTTTTAGCATTCAGAACCGCATGCGGTATTCCTTCTTGGTCAAGCAATTTACTTAGTCTTTCAGAACTTTCAACCGCGACAGTACCGACCAAAACTGGTTGACCTTTAGAATGACGGTCTTTTATTTCATTGACAACAGCCGCAAACTTAGATGACAAAGTTGGGTAAAGAATATCAGGATTATCTTTTCTAATTAACGGGCGGTTTGTTGGAATCGTAATAACCTGCATATTGTAAATTTCACGAAACTCTTCTTCTTCCGTTTTAGCAGTACCAGTCATCCCGGCAAGTTTTTTATACATTCTAAAGAAGTTCTGATAGGTAATTGTAGCCTGAGTCTTGGATTCTTCTTGAATCTTTACTCCTTCTTTTGCCTCAATAGCTTGGTGCAAACCATCAGAATAGCGCCGTCCTTGCATAACACGACCAGTAAACGAGTCAACAATTAAGACTTCACCATCTTGAACAACATAATCAATATCTTTAAGCATAATGTAATTTGCTCTCAGAGCCTGATCAATATGGTGTACTAGTTTTTGATTCTCAACATCGTATAAATTTTTAAGTCCAAAATGATCACAAGCTTTTTGGATACCTGTTCTGGTTAACGAAATAGTCTTAGTAGGCCAGTCAATCTTATAATCACCATAGTCTTTGTCATCGTCTGCATCATCATCACTCTTATCCTCTTTAAGGGTTTTGACAAAACGGTCTGCACGAATATAGTCACCATTAGCTTGTTCGGCTTCACCCGAAATAATCAATGGCGTTCTAGCTTCATCAATTAAAATTGAGTCGACCTCATCGATAATAGCATAGTTAAGCTCGCGTTGAACCATTTGTTCCTTGTAAACAACCATGTTATCACGTAAATAGTCAAAACCAAGTTCAGAGTTAGTTGAATAAGTTACATCACAACTATAAGCTTCCCGTTTTTCATCTGGCGACATCGCATTAAGATTAAGACCAACTGTTAAGCCTAGCCATTTATATAGCTGACCCATTTCTTCTGCGTCACGACTGGATAAGTATTCGTTGACAGTAACAACATGAACACCTTTTCCTGTTAGTGCGTTCAAATATACAGGCATGGTTGCAGTCAAAGTCTTGCCTTCACCGGTCATCATTTCAGCAATATTACCATAATGCAGTGCAATACCACCTAAAACCTGAACATGAAATGGGTAAAGTCCTAAAACTCTTTTGGCACCTTCACGAGCAACTGCAAAAGCTTCTGGTAAAAGTGAATCCAAACTTTCACCATTTTTTAGCCTATCACGAAATTCAGGTGTTTTAGCCTGCAATTCTTCATCAGAAAGTTGACCATACTCTTCTGCATGATCTTCAACTTTACTAGCAATTTTTTCAAACTTTTTCAGTTCTCTTTTATCATTATTGTATAGTTTCTTTAAAATGTTTACCATTTAATCGATCCTTATATGTAGTTAAAGTATAAAAACACATGATAATTTTACCATGATTGAAGCTAAATGAAAAATAAACAAAACAAAGACCTCACACTAAATGTGGGGCCCTTGCTTGATAATACTATTTTTATTTTGTTTCAATCAAACCATAACGGCCATCATTTCTGCGATAGACAACACTTGTACCGTTAGTTTCACCATCTTGGAAAACAAAGAAATCATGTTCAAGCATATTCATTTGCAAAATCGCTTCTTCAGGACTCATCGGTTTCAAACCAATTTGTTTATTGCGAACAATAGAAAACTCATTGACCTCTTTATCTTTAGAATCCTCTTCTGCACTTTCAACAAAGAAATCGTTAAATCCTTTTTCACGACTCTTACGATTCACACGAGTCTTATACTTTCTGATTTGTCTTTCAAGTTTTTCTGAAACAAAATCAATACTGCGGTACATATCGTCAGTTGTTTCTTCAGCTCTCAATACTAAGTATGGCAGTGGTATAGTTACCTCGACTTTAGCCTTGTGATCACGATACACCTTTAAATTTACATGAGCAATCATATCTTGATTCAAATCAAAATACTTCTCTAATTTTTTTAGGCGCTTTTCTACGTAACTTCTTAAAGCATCAGTTACCTCAATATTTTCACCACGGACATTATACTTTAACATATGAGATTCTCCTTTCAACTGCTTATGCAGTCTTATGTTACCTATATTATAGCAAAATTATAGCAAAACATGAAAGCGCTGAACAATTTAGTTTTATCTGCATAAGGTAAAACTACTAATTTTTGCATTAGGAAAAACTTCTGCCAACGCATCCCGTGCATGATAAAGCGTTCTGCCCGTAGTATATATATCATCTAATAAAAGTATCTTGTATTTCTTCAAATTAATCGTAAAGTTTTTCTTAACAAAAAAACTTTGCTCACTTCTTAATCTTTCAGCGCGATTTTTTTCTCCCTGTGCACTTAGCCCTGGTTTTTTACCCAATACACAGGTTAATGAAACCAGATTACCATAAATTGAACTGATAGTATCGAATTGTCTTTGTTCAATATGTTCTGGAGAAGTAGGCACAGGAACATAGAGGTCGGCTTGATATTTAGTTAGATTTTCCCGACATAATTCCTCTAATACTTTGTGCAAAGCATAATCACCATATCTCTTATAATTAACCATTAAATCATGAAAAGCTTCATTATATAAATACAAGGAATGATTTTTTAGTAATTTTTTTCCATAGATTTTCTGCCAATTAATACAATCTAAACAAAATTTATTTTGGCTCAACTTACCAAAACAATTTGGACAATGTTTGTCAGGGATGCGCATATATTTACTTTGACAATTAGAGCAAATACATTTGGTTTCCTGCTTGTGCCAAGAAAATAATTGGATAAATGACACTTTAGCAACAAAAAGCTGCCCACACAGTAAGCACCTTCTCATTTGTTCATCTCGCGAATTTGTTTCATTGCATTACGAATGCTGTTGGTATATTTATGATAACAAAATAAAACCAAACCACTGGAATCAGTTTTGTCTCTTCCGACCCTACCGGCTATCTGCACTAAGCTCGAAGCAGAATAAATTTTATCATCCGCTTGAACAACAATTACCCAGACATGATTAAAAGTAACCCCTCGTTCCAAAATTGTAGTTGTCACTAATAGCCGAGTTTTTCCTGCTCGAAACTTTCCAACTTTTTTAATTCTATCTGTATCGTTTGCATGAACCCCAGAAATCTCAATCTTACTAAGTTTTGGCTCTTTTTTTAAGGCATCAATATAAAGATTTATTTGATCAACACGAGGTACAAAAAGCAATAATGGGTGGCCTGCTTCTACAACTTTTATAATGTCTTTAATGAGATTAACATTAATTTTGTTTTGATGCAGAAATGGACGGAGAAATAATTTTTCTTTTGGTACAGGTAAAAGATTTCCATGGAACCTTCTTTTCAATTTTAGTTTCTGCAATTTACCTTTTTCTACGGATGCTAATAAATCTTTAGTAGGCGTTGCGGTTAAGTATACTCTCTGTCCCTTGTCATTAATTGCATTTTCTGCTGCAAAATGCAATTCTGAATTATGAACATAGGGAAAAGAGTCAGCTTCATCAATTACAAGTAAATCAAAAGCATGAAAAAACTTTAATAATTGGTGTGTCGTACAAATAGTTAATTGTTCTAGGCCTGGCTCTTGGTACTCACTGCCATGATATTTACCGATTTTAATTTCACTAAAGGCATTTTGAAAACGTGGATATAACTCGTTTACAACGTCGATTCTTGGAGTTGATAGACAACATCTTTTTCCCTCTGCTAAACAGTGTGCTATTAAAGGAAAAAGCATTTCTGTTTTACCTGCACCAGTTACCGCATGAACTAGTGAGTCCTGACCGTTGATATAATTTTCAATTAATTTACGTGAAATTTTAGCCTGTAGTGAGGTTAGTTCACCCTTCCACGTTAATCCACCATTTGCTTTTATCGAGAAATTTATTTTTTGTTTATTGCGAATTAAATAATCACCCTCTACAATTCTTCCCAGACCAATGCAAGTTCTGCAATATGTTTTGCCACTTGGCAGTTTAGCATAAGCCCTGGCATTGCAGCGCAAGCAGCGACCATTTTTAATTGCCTCGATTTTGGTTAAGCCAGCCTTTGTGCTAAAATCCATTTGACTACTAACCCATTGGCGGCCTGCTAGATTTGAAATACTTTCCATTTTGTCCTCCAATAATAAATACGCAAAAAAGGGCTGATTTTTTGAATGAAAAAGAAAATTATTTGACCATTAAAGACAATGGCAATCACGAATTAACGATTAAAAAAAGTCGTTTTATTACGACTTTAATACGGACCCCAACTATTGAAGAAGCTGAAAAGGCAATTGCCGCTGTGTCTAACAAATACCGTGATGCCACTCATAATACGTTTGCTTACACCATTGGTTTAAACGATGAGCACGTCAAAGCAAGTGACAATGGTGAACCATCTGGTACGGCCGGAGTTCCAGAACTAAAAGCCTTGCAGTTAATGAAACTCAAAAATGTCACTGCAATAGTTACGCGCTATTTTGGCGGAATAAAATTAGGGGCTGGAGGTTTGATACGTGCATATTCTAATAGTGTGACTAAGGCAGTAGAAGCCGTAGGCGTAGTTAAACGAGTTCAGCAACAGGGAGTTAAATTTCAAGTCGATTATAAAAAATTCGATGAAATCCAGCACTATCTTAATCAACAAAAAATCTTTATTGACAATATTGATTATGGCGTCAGCGTGACAATTTCAATTTACATTGATGAAGGCAAATTAGAGGAATTAGAGAATGACCTCACTAATATTTTGTCCGGCAAAATACAGTTTATTTTTCTGCCTAAAAGATATAATGAGGTTCCCGTTACTCAGCACAATTATCATGATCAATAAAAGCATAATTCAATAACTATACAAAAGAAGAAGACAATCCACATTTAAGGAATTTGTCTTCTTTTTTCTTGTTAATTTTAGCAGTAGTCAAATTGACTTTTAAACTAAAATCTCTTGTCAGTATCTGCCAAGTTTAATCTTTCTTTTTCTTTTTTAATTGCTCAGGCTTGTCTTGCCCAAGATGCCAAACTTCCACCGTAGGATCTTTCTTACTCCGAGAATTAATCAGCTTTTGGGTCAAATTCATCAGCGGTTTATATTTTTCTCCTAAAAGACCAATGGATTCCACAAAAAACTCTAGGGCAACTGCCAGACCTGCAATTAAAACCCACATCCCCCACATTGGTGACAACAAAAACAAGAGAGAAATGAATGAAAAAATAAGTGATAAAGCATAAATCGTTAAAACCGTTTGTCTGTGGGTCAAACCCATTTTCATTAGTTGATGATGCAAATGGTGCTTATCGGCTTGCGAAACGGGACGGTTATTTAATTTGCGCCGAATCATGGCATAAATCGTATCTGTAATTGGAACCCCTAATATAGTGACTGGCACTAACAGAGAAATAAAAGTCACATTTTTTAAACCTTTAAGTGAAAATACCGCAATCATAAAGCCAATGTATAACGCTCCTGTATCACCCAAAAATATTTTTGCGGGATGAAAGTTATAAGGTAAAAATCCTAATAGGCAGGCAGCAAGCATAAAACAGCCAATAGGTATGTATAGTTGACCGGTATGCAGGAAGAAATAACCAACGATCCCCATGGTAATAAGTGAAATCATCGAAACCCCATCGGCCAGGCCATCAAGACCATCAATTAAATCAACTGCATTAGTTAAGGCCAATATCCAAAAAATAGTAATTGGTAAACTCCACCAGCCTAAGTGTATTTGTTTATTAAGAAAGGGCAAATTTAAGACGTTCATCCTGATGCCGGCAAGAAAATAAATTACCAGAGCGCCAATAAATATACCCAACATTTTTTGCCTTGGCTTTAGCTCCATAATATCGTCAATTATACCAGTCAAGACAATCACACTGGATCCTAAAAGTATGCTAAAAGCCTCATGTGTCGGGAATTGCTCACGCAATAAAACAAAAGCGCCAATATTGAAGGTCACAAAAATACCCAATCCGCCTAAAGTTGGCATTGGTTTTTTATTTACCCTTCTTTTATTTGGAATGTCGACTGCACCTAATACAAAAGCCAATCTCCTAATAAAAGGCGTGATCGAAGCTTGTATAATCACTAAAAAAAATAATTCAACAATAATTTTAAACATAGTCGGCTACTTTCATTTATAGTTGTCTTAATTATACAAGCTGGAACAAAAATGCACAAATTAGGTTAATTGAACACTAGTTTTTTTAACAAAAAATTGTTATTTAAAATCAAAAAAGAACTAGGTTCAAATGAATCCAGTTCTAATTAATTCACAAAATATAAAAACTACATGTGAGAGGCAGCTGAACTTGCATCAGCCTCTTCTTTGACATTGGTTACAGCACTTTCTCCAGCTATTCTTCCAAAAACAACAGCATTAGTAATGCCCATCCCACATCCGGGATAAGTCATTCCGCGCCAACCACCTGTAGTACTACCTGCAGCATAAAGATTGTTTATCTTTTTATCAAAATTGTCCAGAACTTCAGCTTTGGTGTTAATAGCTAATCCACCTGCCATGTCTGGTGTTGAAGGAGCCAGTTTAGCAGCATAAAATGGTGCTTTGAAAGCTGTTAAATCTTTTTGACGACCAAATTCTGTATCTTCACCTTTAATAACGTCATTATTCCACTTTTTAATTGTTTTCTCTAATACCTCTTGGTTTAGGTTAATCTGCTGAGCTAATTCTTTTATCGTATCAGCTTTCTTGAAGTAACCATCTTCTACCTCACGTTTTAAATGTGGTGACGGAGCTGGTGCTGAAAAAGCAGCTGGCATTTCATTTGCCATGCCTTCATCAAAAATTAACCAAACGTAGCCTTGATCAAGACTTGCGATTTTCTTAGAGGCATATTCAAAATACATATCTTCCCTAAAGTGCCTTTTAGCATCTGTGCCTACCCAAATGTAAGGCTTTGTCCAGGCAGTACACAGAGGACCGATACATACATTATCGCCGGATTGAGTACCAATTGAGTTGGCTATTGGCATCCACATATCTTTTAACTTAGCGCCAATTTCAGCGCCCATAGTGATACCATCACCCATTTGTCTGATTGAGCCATATGATTCTCCAACAGCAAAATCAGGCGCAAAACTCTTAAGCATTTCTTTGTTACGAGAAAAGCCTGCTGTAGCAATAATAACACTTTGGGCTTTGTAGTTACCCTTATTAGTATGTACACCAACTACATTATTATTCTCGTCAGTTATTAAGCTCTCAGCTGTGATATTAAAAATAAATTTTGTGCCAACTTCTTTTGCCTTATTGTAAAGCGGCTTTGACAGACCATAGCCACTTTTTTCGACAGTTAAATGTGATCTGGCTGCCGGAATAGCATAGTCTTTCATTGCTTCTTCATTGCCAATTTCTTGGACTTCTTGAAAATTGACACCAACTTCACCAGCCAGCCATTCATAATCTTCTGCGCCATGTTCAACGATTGTTTCTCTCATACCCGCGTCTTCATAGCCTTGACCAACTGCTTTTAAATAATTATTCCAGTTTTCCTTGGTATCTTTTATTCCCTGAGATTTTTGCAAACTAGTGCCCCCACCAGCGTTGTAATAACCACCAGACAGAGTCATATCGGACAACATATAACTTGAAGTATATTCCAAGCAAATTACTGAGGCACCTTTTTGCCTTGCAGCAATAGAAGCTGAAAGACCAGCAGCTCCCGCTCCGATTACCAAAATATCTGTTTGATCTTCAAATTCTAAATCATCTGGATTTATGTTGCGATAGTCTTTGCCATTATCCTTTTTCTCAGTATTTCTCAAATCAACTTTTTTATCAAGACCACTAGGATCGCCAGCCTTTGAAACTGCATCTCTGACTGCTTTTTGGACAGCTTGAAAACTAATAGTTGCTCCAGTAACTGCATCAATGTTATATGACTGATGCTCAACAATTAGCTTTGGTGCCTTTTTTAAAGCAGCAGTGCTTATACCAGAAGTTTCATCCTGTTGATCAATTGTTACATTCGTAATTTTATTGTCTTTAACGGTTACCGAAACCTTAACTTCACCGCGGTTACCAGAACCTTGTCCCTGATAAACGCCATCTTTTAAATTTGCCATTTCTTATCCTTTCGTTAGAAACTAAGCTTGATTTAACGCAGATTCAACAGCCTCTTTAAATGCACGACTTGATGCAGAAGCTCCAGATACAGCATCTACATTAACTGTTTTGTTAGTCAGCATTTCTTGTTTCATTTTCTTAATAGCTTTTTCACCGTAGTCAGGTGATTCGCTTTCTTTTAAAACTTCAATATTGGTTGGACGCTTATCACTGTCAACTGTTACTCGCACTACTATTTCATTGCCCATGCCGCTTGTTGATTTGCCAATATATTGATTTTCAGCAGTGGAATAATCTTCTTGTTTAGCTTCTGATTCAGGAAATGCAGCATCAGTATTATTTTCACTAGCACTGGCACCTGAGACTACTAGATCATCTTTAGTCTTGGCGGCATTTTCTCCAGCTAGTTTACCGAATATTAAGCAGTCAGCTATGTCTCCGCCGCCATTATATTGATTTGCACCGATATGACCCAGTTCACCAGCAGCATATAAGTGTGGCAAAACTTTTTGATCTGTATCTATGACTTCAGCATTTTCATTTCGACGTGGTCCACCTTGAGTGTTTAACATCGTATGTTGCTGAGCTAAAGAATAGAACGGACCTGCAAGTGAAATTTTAACCATTGATTCTGGCTTACGTCCACACTGATAATCGACTCCCTGATCAACAAAGAAATTATATGTGTTCAAAGTATTTTCTAAAACTGCCCGATCAACTTTTATTTCTTTAGCTAAATCTGAGATAGTTTCTGACTTAACTACTTTAGTTAAAGCTTCTTTTTGAAATTCATCATTATCAGCTGAGAATAGTTCATCGTATTTTTTCTGATCAAAAATCATATGAGGATGTACTTGGGCTAAAGGAATTCTCCAAAGGCCATGATTATAGCGATGACCATGACGGGTTGGATCGTCTTCTGCTACATAACGCGTACCATCATCACCAACTGTGATCAAGGAACCGGCAAATAATGCTTTCCATGCCATAATGTTATGAGCTCTTTGGCCTTTAGGAGCGGCTAAATTAACAGTTCCACCTGGTTCATAATTATTCATATGCCATAAATCCGCACCAACTTCTATAGCCATTTTGATGCCATCGCCATTGTTATAAAGCGTACCGTATGGTAATAAATTAGTTTCACCTAAATAATCCTGTACCATTTGTTCGTTATTTTCAAATCCGCCAAGCGCTAAAACTACACCATTTTTTGCTTGAACATTGAACAGCTTGTCTTTATTTTCAATCTGTACACCTATAATTGTCTTATCCGTATCCTGGATTAAGTGCTTTGCTGGTGTTGAATAAAGCACATCAATTTTGTCGCTGCGATCCAGTACATTCTGCCGCAATTTTTTCCAAAGAGCAGCATCAAATATCTGATCATGCACTAACAAGTCATCATTGGTGTCTGCACCTTCAAATTCAGGATATTCAGCACTCATATAAGCCAACATAGCAACATTTTTGTTACCTGGATTATTTTTCACACTAAAAGCTTTTCCACCCAAATATTTTTCAAAATAATCTGATAAATTGACCATACCTTTTACAAAGGTTTCAAGCACCTTCTCGTCCAAATCAAGTGGAGCGGTCATTTTTTGATAATACTTTTTGAGCTTATCATAATCGTAACCTGCTTCAACTATCTGACCACAGTATCTGGTATTGCCACCTTCATGTCCTTCTGGAGCACTGTCAACCAGGAGGACTTTTGCTCCTTTGTCTGCAGCGAAACGCGCCGCTGTGGCTCCTGCTCCACCAAATCCAATTACAACAACATCATAAGTCGCATTCCAGGTTTCGTTGTCTTTTAAAAACATTTTGTTTTCTCCTAAATTAAATTGCATTTATGCTATTAGACTGTAAAATCTTTTGCAGTCTGTATTCTCTAACCGTTAATCCGGACCATTTCTTAAAAGCTTTATAAAATGAGGCAACACTGTTAAAACCGACTAAGAAACTTACCTCAGCAGTATTTAAAGTTTTATCTTGCAGCAGGTTTTGTGCCAAAATTTTTTGCACAAGACTAAGTTGCTTTTTAAATGTAGTATCCTCATTTTGCAACCACCTTTGTAATGTCCGTGAAGAAATACCTAATTCACTTGCTACATCATTTAGTTGAAAATTGCCCCCAGCAATCAACTTAAAAAGAGTGTTTTGTACAACAGCCGAAATTGGAGGGTTGATATTTAATTTTTTGATGTATTTTTTTAAACCAGGTTCAATAAAGTTCCACATTACGTCGTTCTTGGTCATAAATGGCTGCTCTAAATCATGTTTTTTAAACACCAAATAATTGTCTAAACTATTTTGAGCTTCAACACCTAAATAACTATTAATTTGCGATCCATATTTGTATTTGCTACCAATAGATACAGGAACAATATTTTTATTTGTTCCAGCTCTAATCAGACTAACTAAAGAAATTTGATCAACTAGTAGACTAAAACGTGAGAATTTACGATATTGATCCAGGTATCTGATGTGAATTCTTAAATTTTCACCTTCTTTAAATCTTCCCATTTCGATTGGCCCTATAAGCTGCTGATAGGTTGCCAACCGAGAAATTGCCTGTATTCCATTTTTACTTGATAATGCAGCAAAATATGGAGGAACAAACTGGTAAAAATTTCGAACATCACTGCAAGCCAGTAACTGCTTATCAGTGGCTTCTTTATCAAGTACTTGAAATACGTGTGAGTTTTTTATCCATTTAGCATTAAGGTATTTATCCATCATGCTGGAATCAAGCAACCCAGAAATTGAATCAAATGGATAACCTAACTCTTGTAAAAAGTCTTTTAATTCAGTTGTTATCTTTTGGTTCACGGTATATTCCTCCATTCAATTCGTATTGTATACCCTTTCATTTTATCAAAATATGTTCAATTGCGATAATTTATGTCAAAACCTGCCACATCATAGTTGAATTATAATAAAACGAACAAATAAAAAAGGTTGAATTTTTAAAAATTCAACCTTCTACTTTACTTCGCAATTGATACAGCTCGTTTTTCACGAATAACTGTTATTTTAATATTACCCGGGTAATCAAGTTCCTTTTCAATTTGGTTACGAATGTCTCGTGCCAATACGGTAATACGATCATCTGAAATTTTATCAGGCTCAACCATTACGCGAACTTCACGTCCAGCTTGAATAGCATATGCCTGTTTAACTCCATCATACCTGCTAGCTATTTCTTCCAGGTCAGTAAGTCTTCTAATATAATTTTCCAAACTTTCGCTTCTGGCACCGGGTCTTGCAGAAGAAATTGTATCCGCTGCAACTACCAATTCAGCAATAAACGATAACTTCGGCACATCTCCATGATGTGCTGCAATTGCATTAACAACCACATCCGGCTCATGATACTTCCTAGTCAATTCCACGCCTATTTCAACGTGTGAACCTTCAATATCATGGTCGACTGCTTTTCCAATATCGTGTAATAATCCCGCGCGAACCGCTAATTTTTCATTTAATCCAAGCTCCGCAGCCATTGTCCCAGCTAATTTTGCAACTTCAATTGAGTGACCTAAAACATTTTGACCGTAGGATGTACGGTATTTAAGTCTACCCAATATTTTAACCAGCTCAGGATTCATTTTATGAATTCCCAGCTCCATTAGAGCGCTTTCTCCAGCTTCGTAAATATCATCATTTACCTCTTTACGAGCCTTGTCAACTGTCTCTTCAATTCTAGCCGGATGAATTCTTCCGTCCTTAATTAAACGCTCCATTGCCCTTTTAGCAATTTCACGTCGAATTGCATCAAAACCACTTAGCGTGACAACTTTAGGTGTGTCATCAATAATTAGATCCACCCCGGTAAGTGCCTCAAAAGATCTGATATTACGCCCTTCACGACCGATAATACGACCTTTCATTTCCTCATTAGGCAAATCAACGACTGACACTGTAGTTTCGGCTACTGTATCAGCAGAACTGCTCTGAATAGCATCAATAATTATTTTACGTGCATAGTGATCCGCCTTGGCTTTTACTTCTGCATTACTATTACTAATCATTTCTGCTCGTTCTTTAACTAATTGGTCTGCCAATTGATTTAAGACGAGCTTTTTCGCCTGCTCCTTGTCTAAATGAGCAACTTCGTAAAGTTTTTGTGTAGTCTGTTCGACCAATTCATCAGCCTTTTGCAATTTAGCAGTTAATTCAGTTTGCTTTTGTTCCAGCTGTTCATCTTTTTTAGCTAAATCTTCCTCTCTTTCTTTTAGCAAAGAGTTTTTATGATCGAGAGTATCCTCTCGTTGTGTTAAGCGATTTTGATCGCGTGCTATTGTATCACGTTTGTCGTTTAATTCATCTTCAACTTTTTGTCGATAATCTTGAATTTGTTCTTGAGCTTCAAGAATTTTTTCCTTTTTAGTGTTTTGCGCACTTTGTTTTATAGCGTCAGCTGCCTGCTTCTGTGCATTGACTTCAGCCTTAGCAGCGTCGACTCGTGCTTTTGCTTCGGTTAAAATATGATCGGCATCGTTTTGAGCATTTTGGGCTTTCTTCTCCCAAATTTTTTTACGTATAGCGTATCCTACAACTGTGCCTACTATAATTGAAATAATAGCAATCGCGACGGGAATCAAAAATTTATTCATCATGATTTCTATCGCCTTTTTATTTTTTTAGATTATTCACACAATATTAATGATAAAGAACCACGGGGATTATGTCAAACGTCATGAAAAAAACCTCAACCAGTTTTCACAGGTCGAGGTCTATTTCTTCATAGTTAGCTACTTTTGCTGTCAGCTTCTTTTTTATCAGAAGCTTCCTTTTCTTTACTTGCAACTTTCTTAGCTTTTTTTTCTTTTATTTTTTCTGGATCTTCTCTTTCAGCTACGGATTCTTCATCAATACCAAATGCCTGACGAACTTGCTTCTGAACATCATCATAAACATCAGGATGATCTTCAAGATACTTTTTCGCATTTTCACGACCTTGTCCAATTCGTTCATCATGATATGAATACCAAGAACCAGCTTTAGCAATAATGTCCTTGTCAGCGGCCATATCCAAAAGTTCGCCGCTTTGCGAGATACCTTTACCATACATCATATCAACTTCGGCAACTTTGAATGGTGGTGCAACTTTATTTTTAACAACTTTAATTTTTACACGGTTACCAGTAATTTCACCGCCAGTTTGCTTGATTTTTTCCGCTCTTCTGATTTCTAGGCGTATAGTAGCATAAAACTTGAGTGCACGACCACCTGGTGTAGTTTCAGGATTACCAAACATGATCCCAACTTTTTCACGTATTTGATTAATAAAAATTGCTATAGTTTTAGTCTTATTAATATTACCTGAAAGTTTACGCAATGCTTGACTCATTAAACGTGCTTGCAGTCCAACGTGACTGTCACCCATCTCGCCGTCAATTTCAGCTTGAGGTACAAGTGCTGCAACTGAATCAACTACTAAAATATCAATTGCACCACTCGTAATCAATGTGTCCGCAATCTGCAATCCCTCTTCACCAGTGTTGGGCTGGGATAAAATTAGTGAATCAACATCAACACCTAGTGCTTCTGCATAAGCAGGATCCATCGCATTTTCAGCATCAATATAAGCAGCGGTGCCGCCTCTTTTTTGCACTTCAGCGACCGCATGTAAAGCTACTGTCGTCTTACCAGAAGACTCTGGTCCGTAAATTTCTACAATTCTACCACGGGGATAGCCGCCAACTCCTAAGGCCGCATCAAGAGCAAGCGAACCTGAAGGAACAGTTGAAATTTTGGTGTCAGCTTTATCGCCCATACGCATGACGGCGCCTTTACCAAAATTCTTTTCAATTTTCTTAAGCGCATTTTCCAATGCAGCTTGTTTTTCATCTTTGGCCAAGACTCTTGTCCTCCTATAAATAGTTTCATCATTTTAATACGTAATAATTATACTTTGCTTTAGTGTATATTTGCAAGAAAAAAGGCGAACAAATGTTTATTAATTTTGTTCACAATAATAGTTACGCAAAAACCAGCAAAACTTTTTTAGTTTGCCTTTTTTAATCCTTTTGGTTCTAAAATTTTTTGCAAGAAGTTCAAAATGACATCTGCTAAAATTGCCATTAAAGCTGTAGGAAGAGCACCAGCCAGTATAATTGCACTGCCGTTGGTAGCATTAGTTCCACGGATAATAATATCACCTAACCCGCCAGCACCAACAAATGAGCCAATTGATGTAATACCAATAGCTATTACTAAAGCGTTTTTTAAACCTGCTATAATAACTGACATCGATAAAGGCAGACGAACCATGTAAAGCAGCTGAAACTTTGTCATACCCATACCTTTACCAGAATCAATAACATTTTTATTAACATTACTCATACCAGTATATGTATTTTTTATAATAGGTAAAAGTGAATAAAGTGTAACAGTTACAATAACAGTCATAACACCTAAACCCAGACCAATCATTACAATGGACAACAGAGCCAAAGATGGAATAGTTTGAATAAAGTTGGCAATTTCAACAACAAAGTCACCTAAATGACCATTGTGGGAGATAAAAATTCCTACTGGAATTCCTATAATTGCAGCAAATAATACCCCATATATTGAAATGAGAAAAGTACGATTAAATTGTTCCAATACGTAACTGCCATTATGGGCATAATAATAAATAAACTGCTGCCACAATGATAAATGAGACATTATTTCTCCCCCCTAAAGTAATTATGCTTTACTAAAAATTGATGTGCAACAATAGCCGGCTCAAGCAATTTATCATCAACTTGGAAATTCATTTTACGAATATCATGAACACTCACATTGCCAACTAACCGTTTCAGTATCGGCTTTAATTCAGGATGCTCGCGCAACAAATAATTATTGATTAACATCCCACAATTATATGGTGGAAAGAAATGCTTATCATCTTTGAGAAGATGTAAATTATAGCTGTCAATTCGACCATCTGTTGAATAGCCCAAAATGACATCCATTTTTCCACTATTCAAAGCAGAATATACTAAACCTATGTTCATAGGATGGGCTTTAGAAAAAGTCATTCCATATGCTGTTTGAAAAGCCGGATAACCTACTCCTGGGGCATTAACCCACTCCGATGCTACACCAAAAGAAAATTTGTCTTTAACTTTCTTTAAATCTGAAATTTTATAAAGATGATATTTCTTTTGATCTTTTTCTCTAACCATAAAGGCATAATTATTAGCAAAACCATAGGTATGCAAATAAGTTTGGTCCCATCTCTTTTTTACTTCTCTGCGAACCGTATCGTTTGCCTTCTTGGAATCTTTAATCGCAGGTAAGAGCAAATTGGCTGTTAATTCACCACCATCATACGCAGCTGCTTGAATATCGGCATCATGACGATACAATGCCTGGTGCTGCATAGGTGCAGACCCTAAATTATTAACAATAGAAGTCTTGTATGATGTTTCATGCTCAATTAATTGGGCAACAATATTAGCCATAATTTGCGACTCAGTCGTTGTTAGTGCCGTAATTCTAATATTTTTTTCACTACCCTCACTATCAGAAAGTCCCGGTAGACCACAAGCACTAGTAGTAAGCATTATGAGCAGGGTGGCTATCATTAATAATATTTTTTGCAAATACTTTTTCACGATAAACACCTCCTTATATTCCCTTTGGAGTCAGCTTACGTTCCAGCTTACCCAATAGGTAATCCGTAAGAAGTGCCAAAATGATTACTGGAATCGTTCCTCCAAAAATCAAATCCGTTTGGTAGAGGCTAAGTCCGTTAAAAATAAAATCTCCTAAGCCGCCAGCTCCGATATACGATGCAAGAGTTGCCCAGGCAATTACATAAATAGCAGAAAGTCTGATTCCTGCCATAATTACAGGCATGGCTAAAGGAATATCAACTTTTAAAATAAGCTGCATATTAGTCATGCCTAACCCGCGTGCAGAATCAATTGTATCTTGATTAACATCAGTTAATCCAACATATGTGTTACGTAAAATGGGCATTAAACTATAAAGAAAAAGAGCGATAATTGCTGGTACTTTACCAACACCAAAAAATGGTATCATAATTGCCAGCAAAGCCAAAGCCGGTATAGTTTGTAACATACTGGCTATTGCTATTACCACTTTAGCAATTCGCTTAAATTTCATTAATATAACGCTCAGTGGAACTGCAACTAGTATTCCCAGTCCTAAAGAAATAGCAGAAATATATATTTGTTGCCAAGTTTTTACTAATAACTCGGAACCGTGTTGTGCAAAAAAGGCTGACATTATTATTTCGCCTCTTTTTCTGAAGAACTTTGCAGGTGACTTTTATCGCCCCATATTTTTTCATAAACAACATTTACTAAACTAGCCCGAGTGACTATACCTACTAATTTTTTGTCAGAATCTGTTACTGGTATGTAACTCTTATTACGACTCATAATCCGACTAAAATTATCACGTAGATATTCCTCAGGACCGACAGTGCCTAGCTTAGTAATCAATATATCACTGACACTACTTACTTTAGGGTAATTCCTTTGCAAATCATCAATTGAAATGTAACCTTTGAGGTGGTCTCCATTATCAACGACTAAAAGCGTATCAACGCGATGCTCCTTCATCATAGTTAAAGCATCAGTGAGTGAAGCACCTAAATCAATTTTTGTTGGATTGGTCAACATCACATTTTTAACTTTTACAGTTTCATATTTTGCTTCTGACAAGCGCTCCTCACCAATCAAGCTCTTAACGTAGTCATTTGCAGGATGATGTAGAATCTGGTCAGGTGTTCCTACTTGGATCAACTGTCCATCATGCAAAACAACTACTTTAGTTGCAAGCTTTAATGCCTCATCCATGTCATGAGTGACAAAAACAATTGTTTTGCCTAAGCGTACTTGTAAGTTTTGAACCAAGTTCTGCAAGCTTTCACGCGTTATTGGATCGAGTGCGCCAAATGGTTCATCCATTAATATCAAGTTTTGATCTGCCGCAAGCGCACGTACGACACCTATTCTTTGCTGCTGACCACCAGATAGCTCTGTTGGGTATCTGTCTAAATATGACTCAGGTAATTCAGCCATTTTAATAAGCTTTTGTGCTTCTCCAGCCAGCTTTTCTTTAGGCCACTTTAATAATTTTGGTACTAAAATGATATTTTCTCTGATGGTCATATGAGGCATTAAACCATTATTCTGAATAACGTAACCGATATGACGCCTTAAATTGACAGGATTGAAACTTTTAACATTCTTGCCGTTAACAAGTACTTCACCTTTAGTTACACTGTTCATGCGATTTATCATACGCATTATAGTTGTCTTTCCTGAACCGGAGGTGCCAATCAGGCAGCAAAAATCACCTTTTTCTATTTTAAAACTAATATGTTTAACAGCTGCATTTTTCATCTTAGGATATATTTTTGAAACGTCCCGAAATTCAACTGTTGGTACTTTTTCTACCATAAAATTTCCTCCTTTTTCCAATATTCCCTTAATTTAATCCTAACAAGTAAATGTAACTTAATCAACAGTCTGTCTTTTCAACAGCAGTTTATATTAAAAATAATGCACAAAAAAACACTACTAAATGCAGTGCTTTTTTTCTATATTAACTTTTCATTAATTTACATTGATCCTTCGAAAACATCCCATGAACTGCGGAAATAATCCCAACCAGAATAAATTGTAAAGATTAATGCAATGTATAGCAAAATTGTTCCTATGTGATGGAAGTCTCCGATTAACAGGAAAATAATTGAAAGCATTTGAAAAGTTGTTTTAATCTTGCCAGGCATGGCTGCAGCCATAACTTGACCCTTGTTTTCTGCCAATATTAAGCGCAAACCTGTTACTGCTAATTCACGACAAACTATAATAGCGATAACCCAGTCAGGAGCCAGATTTAACGAAATTAACATGATAAAAGCAGTCATGGTAAGCATTTTATCTGCCAGCGGATCCGCAAATTTACCAAAATTGGTAACAAGGTTGCGTGATCTTGCTATGTGCCCATCAAACCAATCCGTTGCAGATGCCACTGCAAAAACAATAGCTGCAATGACTAGTTTCCAATAAACAGTTGTTCCTGCAACCTTAACACTAGCATCGCCACCAAAAATGACAATTAACATAAAAACTGGTATCAATAATATTCTAAAAACCGTTAACTTATTAGGCAAATTCATTCTTAACTTTTCCTCCCAAAATAATTATCTTTCATTACTATCATTCCCACCTGAAGAAGTGCCACCTGAATGACCAGATTCACTACTGTGTTCATTATTATTTGACTGATTGCTATCATGGCCTGACTGATTATTATTCTGGTTACTCTGGTTATTATTTTGATTACTTTCTTGGCTATTGGATGAACTAGAATTATTGTTGCCACTAGTACCATTATTAGTGCTATGACTGCCAGTTTGATTATGGCTCTGGTTTTGATGATTTGAATTACTATGTCCTGAATTATTGGTCGTGGTTCCAGAATTGTTCTGATTATTTTGAGTTTGATTACTTTGATTGCTGTTGCGTTTACCAATATAAAAGGTCAAAGAAAGATTCGAATTCTGAGCAGTATATGGAACTTTTTTACCACCAATTGTAACTGAAGTCCCGACAGCATTACTGAAAGTAACAACAACAGTTTGAGCAGTTTCAGGAATCCTCAATGTGTGCTTTTGACCAGCAGATAAAGTCTGACCACTTTGGTTAACGCCGTTCATAGCAATAGAAACTGTAGTAGCCTGATCACCGGCTCGCACAACCAAATTACGATTATTTTTTAGACCGGTAATTTGGAACTGATTTGTAGCTAATTCTTTAATTTTTACGCTCTTCTTTTTAGGTTTCTTGATCTTTTGACGACGTTTATCATTATCTGAAGAAACTGATACATCACCCGCTGTACTATTATTTTCATTGCGGTTAGAAGAGAAATGAGCATAAACAACATAGCATACCAAAATAACAACGATTATTCCCAGGCCAACAATAATTCGTGGAAGGTAATCTTGCCATATCTTTTTCTTATTATTAGTTGTTTTGCTGACTTCTTCACTTTTATTGTCAATCGAATCTTCAACAAATTCTTCAGGTTCAGCCTTAGGTATATCCTCATGATATTCACTTAGCAGCTTTTTACCATCTAAACCGACTATTTGAGCATACTGTCTGATAAATGCTCTTACATAAAAATCACCCGGAAGCTTATCAAAATCATTTTGCTCAATCGCCGTCAGATATCTGCCTTGAATTTTGGTTGCTTTTTCAATATCTTCAATTGAAAGTCCCTTAGCCTCTCTGGCACTGCGTAATTTATCTCCGATATCTGCCATAGTTACCTCTTTAAATCTTAAATTTACTCTTTGAGTATAACATATACTACATACTATTTTTATATTTAAATGAGCCAGCCACCACTTACATAAATGGTCTGACCAGTTAAATATCCAGAATTAACGTCCAGCAGCGTTTTAACCCAATAGGAGATGTCTTTGCCTTCTGCTAAACGTCCAACAGGTATTTCGCCCCTAACCTCTTCCATTGCTTCTGGTGCTAATATTGAATTCATTGATGTGTTGACCGCGCCTGGTGCTAAAACATTAACTGTGAGATTGGCAGAAGCCACTTCACGAGAATATGCTTGTGCGAAGCGCTCAAGTCCAGATTTTGAAGAACTGTAGACAGCTTCCATAGCGCTGCCTGAACCACCATAAACCGAACCTAAATAAACAATACGACTATAATCACTTTTTATCAAATGAGGTTCTAACAAGCCTGTTAATTTAATAGGAGTAATCAAATTTATGTGCAAAACTTCATCAATTTTTGTCATATTCTGACTGCTAACAAAATTATAATCTGTAACTCCTTGGGCAAATACCACTGCGTTCACTGGCAAAAGCTCACTAACAAATTCTTTTAATTCGTCATTTTTAGCCAAAAAATCTAACTTTATAGGAATAAAGTCCTGACTAGGATATTTTTGACTCATTCCTTCAGCCATAGTATAGGCCTTTTGCCAATTTTGACTGCAATGAACATAAAGAGACCAACCGGCATTGGCTAAGTCAGCACAAATCGCTTGACCAATGCCACCTGTTGCACCAAATACAAGTGCTCGCTGCAATTAAAACATTCCTTTTATTTTATTTTAGTATGAAGATGACCATATAGCTAAACTAGTCTGTTAACGATAAATTCAGTTATGCATTCATATTCAATTTTATTTTAACATTATTTTTTTGCAAATTTGAACTAATAAAACGACATAATAAACTTTCTTAAAAATTAGGTCTTGTCCTCATCTTTTTTAGGCGGTAACAAAACTTGACGAGGCTTTGATCCTTCAGATGGGCCCACAATACCCTTCTCCTCCATCGCATCAACTATTCTGGCTGCACGATTATAGCCTATACGAAATCTTCTTTGTAAAAGTGATACACTTGCTGTTTGTTGCTGTCTTACCAGTTCAACAGCCTGATCATAAAATTCATCCTCTGGCTCGTCATCTTGTTTTTCTGAATTTTCTTGACCTTTTTGCGGAATCATCCCTTTATCATATTCAGGCTTTTGTTGTTTCTTTACCCAAGAAATTATCTTCTCAACCTCACTTGAAGAAACATAAGCACCTTGAATTCGTTCAGGTTTGGAGGCTCCTACCGGCATGTATAACATGTCTCCTCTGCCGAGCAACTTCTCAGCTCCAGTTTGGTCTAAAATTGTTCTTGAATCAATACCACTTGAAACAGCAAAAGAAATTCGAGATGGTACGTTTGCCTTAATTAAACCGGTAATGACATCAACACTCGGTCGTTGAGTAGCCAATATCATGTGAATTCCTGCAGCGCGTGCCATTTGCCCTAAACGAACAATTGCACCTTCAACATCGCGGCCACCAACCATCATCAGATCACTAAGTTCATCAACCACTACCAAAATATATGGCAATGGTTTCATTGCAGGCTTCGATTTATCTTGATTATTGAGTTGAACCTTATCATTAAACTCACCCACATTACGGACACCACTTGCGGCAAATAGTTTATAGCGTCGTTCCATTTCCTTAACAGCTTTGCCTAATGCATTCGCAGCTAACTTAGCATCTGTAACTACCGGTATCAACAAATGTGGTACACCATTATAAACTGAAAGCTCAACCATTTTAGGATCAATTAAAATCAACTTAACTTGATCCGGCAGTGCCTTCATTAATATACTTGTTAAAATGGTATTGATTGCAACAGACTTTCCGGAACCTGTCGAACCAGCAATGAGAAGGTGGGGCATTTTAGTTAGGTCAGCTGAAATCGTTTGTCCGCTAACATCCTTTCCCAAAGGTACTTGCATAGGATCTTTTTTAGCCCTATTATCTTGACTCTGCATTACATCTTTAAAAGCAACGACCGAAGTGTTTTTATTGGGCACCTCTATACCAATATATGGTTTGCCGGGTATAGGTGCTTCTATTCTGATATCTTTTGCCGCCAAGGCAAGAGCCAAATCATCTGCTAAATTAACAATCCTGCTAACTTTAACTCCAACAGCAGGCTGTACTTCATAACGTGTAATTGTAGGACCCAAAATTGCTTTTTTTATGATAACTTTGACGCCAAAACTTTTAAAAGTAGACTGTAAAGTTTGCGTATTTTTGCGAATAAGAGCCTTATCGGTACTTTGATCAATATTCTTAATGCTATCAAGCAAGGTTAAAGGAGGTTTTTGATAATTTGGTCTTACTTTCTGATCTTGTTTAAGTTCGCCATGATCAACAGATTCCAATTCTTGCTTAATTTTCTTATCTTCTTCAACAAAAGAATGTGATTTAGGTAAATTGCCACTGGTATTATTAGTTTTGCTCTCTTTTTGATTATTATTTTGACTGGCCACCTGAATTTGTGGCTCAACTGGAGAATGTTCTGGCATATCACCAAATTCAGATTCATGCGAAACAGAATTGTCTACGTCCTTAGTGTCTGCAAACTCTTCAGACGACTTGTCATTAACAGCAAAATCATCAACATCAGGAAAAACCATATTTTTAGAATCCGATGTTTCCTGAAAATTTTGAGATTGTTCATTCAAGTTCTTCTGTTGTTGTTTTTCTTTGAATGAACCATATTTATCTTTTATTTTCGTGCCAGCTGCCTTGTTTTTATCAATAAAAAGCTGACTAACCGTCTGAAATTTTTTAATTATAGTTGCAAACTTTACATCAAAGAACATCAAAATACCACATGGAATTAGTAGAATTGCAATTACTCGCAATCCTATATGACCTAGTAAGGGATAAAATATTTGGTAGCATAATGCACCAATTACTCCTCCACCAACATGTTGGGTAACAGCCATTCTGCCAAATTCAGCAGATATTTCATGCCAGAATGCATTCATAAACGCATTATTTACAAATTCACTTTCAAAATAAACGCTGCTCTGAATTAATAAAAATCCGAGTATTGCAAAAAACAGACCACAACTGCGCTTAAATTTAAAGTGCATCGGCTTGTTATAAATCAGCATAACCAGGCCAAAAATAATACAAATTCCAGCAGCTAATAAATAGGAATCTCCAAAAAAGAAACGAAAAATATTCGCAACTTGTTTACCAAGAATTCCAAATTTAACAAATGCCAAAACTGAAATAATAATTTGTACAAGGCCAAAAATTGCCCAAGTAATTCCAGTATTCTGATTTTTCTTATGAGACTTGGTGGTTTTTCTCCTCTTCTTTTTAGGCATAATACTACCTAATCAACAATTAAAAATTTGCTTGGAAGTTCAAATTAACTGGTTCATCCAAAGTAATTTGAGTAACTTCATAAGTAAGGGTTTCAATATATTCAACTAATGGCCGACTAAGCAACTTATAATCTGTCTTTTCCAGGTCGCTGCCATCACCAAAATAATCTTTGATTTTAACGATCTGACTAATCATTCCGCTAACCGAAAAATCACCTGGCGCTGGTGCCACGTCAAAAATAACAGTCACATCAAAATAATTGCCGTCAGAACCAGCATCAGTTGAACCATCATCATTTTGTTTTTCGACCTTTTTTAAGCCAAAATTTACCTGATCTTTAACTTCCTGGTCTTCATTAATATCATAATGAAAGTTTTTGACTATAACAGGAGTTTCTTTTTCAAATTCCATCTTATTTTCCTCCTAAATTTCTTTCATACCTCTCAGGGCGATTGTAGTTATCTTTTAATTTATCATTTTCATAATGATGTGTAGTTTCTAAATTAGGAAAACCTTGCTGACGCAATGCTTCAAGTAAAACTATCGCCACTGAGTTAGCCAAATTATAACAACGAATATTATCCGACATAGGTATTCTCAAATTGCGTTCGTAATATTCTCGCATAAATGTTTCTGGTAAACCAGTAGTTTCTTTGCCAAACACAAAGTAGTAATTTTTCGCAGAATCTGTATAATCTATTTCCGCATAATTTTTTGAAGAAAATTTAGAAATAAGATACATTTCGTCTTGAGGACCAAGTTGACCTAGGAATGCATTAAGATCTTCATGTACCCGAACGTCAACCTTATCCCAATAATCCAAGCCAGCTCGTTTCATTTTTTTGTTATCGATTTGAAAACCTAATGGCTCAATCAAATCAAGAACTGTATTAGTCCCGGCACAAGTTCGGGCAATATTACCAGTATTAGCTGGCATTAGTGGCTCATATAACACTACGCGATTTGTCAATCTTTTTCTCCTTCACTATATTTTTAACAAATAAAACTTATTTTTTTGGCGGTTTTTCTTCTGATCCTGCGATTAAATTATTCGGGTTCTCAGCCGCAACTTGGAAGTTTTCCTCATCTTCATCTTCTTTGAATACCTGAGAAACATTACGGTAATAGTTATAAACACGCAAAATAATAATTTTTAAAATAGCATAAATTGGAATACCAAAAATGACGCCCCATAGTCCCCAAACAGAACTTGAGCCTATCAATAATAAAATAGTGGTTACCGGGTGCATCTCCATCTTGTTTCCCATTACCAAAGGACTAATAACCCTTGATTCAATGGTCTGTTCTATTGCAAAAACAACCAAAACTTTAATTACCATTGGCACAGAAAGCATAATAGCAATCACGATTACAGGTATAAAGGAAATAAAAGTACCAAAATATGGAATAAGGTTAAGAACACCGCTTAAAACAGCAAGGGCAATGCCATACGGAAGTCCAATGATACTGTAACCAATGGCAAACATGATTCCGACCCAAAAGGCAACAGTAAGTTGTCCCCTAATATATGATGCTAGTGCAGTATTAATATCGTAAAGAAGTTCGCCAAAACTTTTCTGCCAGCGCTTCGGTGCAAATTGCATTAAGTAAGGGCGTAAATTGTGAGCATCTTTTAACATAAAAAACAGGATAAAGGGTGCAGTAAGTAGGGTCATAACTATAATAGTAACAACACTAATTGCTGAAGAAATATTGCTAAGCGCTGCATTGACGGCCTCATGACCTGACTTAAAGAGCATATCTTGCGCCCTATTGATAGCATCATTAATATTGCCCTTAACACTGTGAAGTTGCGGATTACTCAGCCAATCCTGTACCGCATTTGTAGCATCCTTCCAGATATGAGGCCAATGAGTAATTAATGAATTAATTTGACTTTGAACAATTGGCAATAAAGTATTAACTATCCAAACGAGCAAAACTGCTACTAAAACAAATAATCCAAGAATAGTAACAATCCTTGGTACTTTGAACTTTCTCTCTAAAATATCTACTAGCGGATTCATAATATAAAACTGAATCAAAGCCAGCATTAACGGAGGAAGAATCGCACTTACAAAGACCTTAGCGGGATTTAAAACAAATGATATTTTGTTGAACAACCAAATCACAAGGAAGAACAACAAAATGTTTAGTAGTGCAATACTAAACCGATTATTCAAAAACCATTTTTGAAATATGGTTCTTTTTTTATGCTTTTTCTCGTAGTCCATCAAATCATCCTAATCAAATATGCTCATATATTATGTCATCACCGATATTAAATTCGGGCATAGCCTGTTTATCTTCTAAAGTAAAATACACACCGTTAGCCAATGGATTTTTTGACTTTTTCTGATTAAAAAACAGTGTAACATGACCCAGAGCCCTCATATCGCTGGCAACCATAGAACCGACAAAGTCAGCAACATAGGTCTGCCCATCAATAGTAATTGTATCGCCTTTTTTCATAATAAAACCAGTGGGAGGAGTTTGGGGATCGAATTTTTGAATAACCGAAACATCGACTAGTTCAGGAGTGACATTTTCACCAAATAAAATCACCATGTTTCCCTTAGGCTCAATAGCTTGCTTACCAATTTTCGTAATAGTTGCTGTCCATTTCATAATTTGCTCTCCTTAAGCTTTAATTTTAGCATAACAAAAACCGCTTAACTAATATATAAGCGGTTTTCTTTGTTACTTCTTTATTTTTTATGATAAAGAAGCCATTTTTTAATTTCATCAATAATAACTAACGGTATTGGCAGACAGAATAAGAATAACCAGTCAACCGGTAATAACCTTGTCGTATTGAATAATTGCTGCAACCCGGGAGTAACAGTTAAAGCCAAAAACAGAAGGATTTCGAATATAATTCCGTACCAGATATTACGATTGCTGAATATACCTTTCTTAAACAGAGAAACTTTGTTTGTTCTGCAATTCAGTACGTTTGCGATCTGCGTAAAAATAATTGCTCCCAAAACCATTGTAGTTGCACGCATATAAACTGGACCATCAGCAGCTAATGGCACATGAGGCCAGCCGTTTTGAAAATTCACAAAGAAATATGCACCAATTGATATGGCACTGGAAATCAAACCATACCACAAAAATGCTTTAATAATTACGCTTCTGTTAAGCAAGTGCTCATTACGTTTTCTTGGAGCTTGTTTCATGACATCAGGATCAACAGCTTCTCCGCCCAGTCCTAATGCCGGTAGCATATCCGTTCCCAAGTCGACTGTTAAAATCTGCATTACAGTCATTGGCAAAGGAATCATGCCTCCAGAAAATAGGAACAATATCGATGGAAAGGCCTCCGGTACATTTGAAGTCAAAATATAAGTTAAAAACTTACGGATATTACTGTAGACGGCACGGCCTTCTTCAATTGCGGCCACAATAGACGCAAAATTATCATCAGTCAAGATAATATTGGCTGCATCTTTAGCTACATCCGTACCAGTCAAGCCCATTGCTATACCAATATCTGCCTGCTTCAAAGCAGGTGCATCGTTAACTCCGTCACCAGTAGAAGCTACAATTTCACCATTTTCCTGTAAAGTTTTAACGACCTTATATTTTTGTTCAGGAGCTACTCTAGCAAAAATCACTTCTCCTTTCAATGCTTCTCGTAAGTCTTCATTGCTCATGGTTTCTAGTTCATCACCAGATATGACTCGAGCCTTGTCAGAGGTCAAACCAATTTGAACTGCAACAGATTTTGCTGTCAACTTGGAATCCCCAGTAACCATAATAATTTTAATTTTTGCCTGGTGACAACGCCTAACGGCATTATATATTTCAGGACGAGGTGGATCACTCATTGTAGTCAAACCAACAAATATTAAGTGCTCCTCAGCTGATTCAATGGTTAACTTAGTAACATCAGTATTTTCTTTTTCCACAATTCGATAGGCCATAGCCATACTGCGAAGTCCTTTAGCAGCATAGTCGGCATTGTGTTTTTCGGCTCGTTTCTTATCATCGTCAGTCAGAGCCCGAACTTTGCCATCGACTTGAATTTGGTCACACTGCTTAATCACATCGCTAAAAGAACCCTTAGTAAAAATGATATATTGGTGATCATTCCAGCGATGAATAGTTGACATACGCTTTCTATTAGAGTCAAAAGGCAGTTCTCTTAATCGCGGATACTTAACCAAAACTTTTTGACGATCAAATCCTGCTTTTTCGGCCATAATAATTAAACAGGCTTCAGTTGGCGTCCCCAAAATTTTGGGCTTTCCTCCTTTAACCTTGCTGGGTTGAACAGCTGTATCGTTGTCCAAAGATGCTATTTGAACCAACTTATGCAAGTCGGGATTTTCTTCATACCACAACTGTTTATTGTTTAATTCAATCTGCCCATTATTGACATAACCATTGCCAGTAACTTTATATTCATTTTGAGGAGTCCAAATGTAATGAATAGTCATTTGATTCTGGGTTAAAGTACCTGTTTTGTCTGAACAAATAACTGTAGTTTCTCCAAGTGTTTCAACAGAATTTAATTCCTTAACCAGTGCATGTTTTTTGGCCATGCGTTTAACACCCTGAGCTAAGCTAAGAGTTACAGTAGGCAATAATCCTTCTGGGATAAAAGCTACAATCATCCCTAAAGCAAAAATAAAGGCTTTAGCAAACGGATATTTAACAAAGAAAATCGCTGCAATTAGAAACAAAATACCTATCGAAACAGCAATTATTGATAATTGTTTCGTCAGGCGGTTTAATTCTTGGGTTAGTGGACTATCGACTTTATTTTGCTTTTGTGTTAACTGCGCTATTTTGCCAAATTCAGTATTCATTCCCGTAGCAAATGCTATTGCACGAGCTGTACCTGAGCCAACTGTTGTTCCTGAATAAACCAAATTAGCTTCTGCGTAGCTGCCTTCGCCCGGTGCGTAATCCGTAGTTTTTGATTCAGGTACAGATTCACCATTTAGAGCACTTTGATCAACTTGCATTGAGCTGGCAGTAATTAGTCTGGCGTCTGCTGGAATAGCATTACCTGCTTGAAGAATAAAAACATCTCCGGGAACCAATTCTTTGGCATCAATCTGCGTTTTTTTACCATCACGAATTGCCTGAACATAAGTTGGCAACATATTATTTAAAGCATCTGTTGCTCTTTTAGCTGCCCTTTCCTGCCAAAAACTAAACAAACCATTAATAATGTTGACCATCCAAATGGCAATTCCCAATTCAATGGTACCGCTGAACATCGCAACAGCTCCGGAAATCCACAACAAGATTGCCATCATACTAATAAAGTTCTTAAAAAAAGTCTTCCATTCAGACTCTTCCTCAGACTTTTTAATTTCATTACGACCATATTTAGCCAATCTTGCGGTTGCCTCTGCAGAAGTTAAGCCTGCAGAAGATGAGTGAAGATTAGTATAAACTTCAGAAATATCATTCTTAGCATAAAGCTCTCGAATTTTATTTTCTTCCATTCCCAACATACCTCTTATTTCAAAACTTTCAATTTAAAATTAATAAATAAAGCCGACACCATACTTTAACACTTTTTGAAATGTTAAAGTCACTCAATATTTTTACAATTGCGTGTCATGCTATACTAATTATTGAGACAATTATAAATGAAATTGGAGGCTTTTCAAGCATGAAATTATTAATTGGAGGATATACCAAAAAAAAATCAACGGGAATCTATGAATTACCACTCACACTCGATGAAAACGGTCTGGAAATGCAAATGGGACCAGCTAAAGAAGTAATAAAAGTTGGAGGTCCAACCTATTTTGTTCAAGATGGCAAGCTTATTTTTACTATTAATAACGCTGGCGATAAAGGTGGCATCAGCTCATTTGAACTCGTTGATGGTAAGTATCAGGAAAAAGATTCATACTTAACTCCCGGTTCGTCACCTGCCTACATTGGCATTAACCAGAAAAAGAAATTGCTTTATACTGCCAATTACCATACAGCAGTTTTAGCTGTATTCTCATTTGATGATGATGGTAAGTTAACTTTTTTGGATTCAGTGACTCACACTGCAGATAGCCTGGGGCCTTGTCCTGAACAAGCTGATGGTCCCCATCCGCATTTTTTTGATCAAACACCACAAGGAAATCTTGTAAGTTGCGACTTAGGCAATGACTGTGTTGATTTTTATAGCTTTAAAAATGATAAGCTGCATCATTTAGCTAAATATCAAAACGAGCCAGGCTTTGGCAGTCGCCACATTGTTTTCAGTCCTGATGACAATTATTTTTATGTTGTTGGTGAGCTTTCAAGCAAAATTAATTTAGTCAAGTTTGATGAGGTTAATTGGCAATTTAAGAGTATTGCCACTTATTCAACTATTCCTGATGATTATTCCGACCACAATGGAGCGGCTGCTATTAAAATTAGTAAAGATGGTAAATTTATTTATGCTTCCAATCGTGGTCACGATACTATTACTGTTTTTGCAGTCAACGATGATCATACTTTACAGTTGCGTCAAAGAATCTCAACCTTTGGCGAATTTCCGCGAGATTTTAACTGGGATAAAGACGAAAAATATGTAGTAGCAACTAATCAAAATTCTGATAATGCTACTTTATATACTAGGGATGCGGAAAATGGCTGTTTGACTCCTGTGCAAAAGAATATTTTTGTTCCAGAAGGAACCCGCGTGCTTTTTAGCGAATAATTTTTCCATAACAAATAACCATAACAAATAAAGAGTTGTCTAAAATAATGACAACTCTTTTTTATTACATGTGCTAAAACTATTTCGGAATATTCTGCCATAATTCCTGCATATCAATTGGATCAGGGATCTCAATACTAACTTGCCTTTCTTTGCTGAACGGATCAGGAAATTCTAAGTAAAAGCAATTTAATGCTTGTCGTTTGAAATTATCTTTTTGCCCATATAATGGATCTCCATATAACGGATGACCAAGATATTGCATGTGCAAACGAATCTGGTGAGTTCTCCCGGTATAAAGGCGTAGTTCTACTATACTGGCATTTTCTTTTTGTGCAATCACTTTATATGCCGTTTTTGCTTTCTTGCCAGTGGGTTCAATACTACGTACAATCGAAGTTCCTTTTCGTCCAATTGGCTGATCTATGATGCCCTTTAGTTCGTCTAAACCAAAATTACCATGAACTATTGCATGGTACTTTTTAATAAATTTATCTTTTTTGAGCTGACTAAAACGTGCATGCGCAATAGCATTTTTACCAACTAAAACCAAACCAGAAGTGTCACGGTCAAGTCGCGTTACAATATGTGGCTTGATATTCACACTTTTTTTGCGCTCAAAATAACCTAAAATTTGGTTAACGAGTGCGTTATCATCATAGCGGGAAGGAATCGATAAAATCCCTGCAGGCTTATTAACAACCAGGTAGTTTTCAGTTTCTTTAACAACCTCAATAGGTTTTTGAGAAGGTGTGAGCCATGGATTATGCTTTTCCTGACCCGGAATGAAAATCACTTCATCGCCAACATGTAAAATGAAGTTTGTATAGCGCCTTTTATGATTAACAAGAATCATGCCACCCGCATTTTTAGCATTATTGACAGCTCTTTTTGAAAAACCATTCTTTAATAAAAAAATCCCCAGTTTTTTGGGGGCCTTTTCATCTACAGTAACTTTAAATAGTGTCATCGTTATCTCCAATAAATGCACTTTGAACCCTTGACCAAAAATGGGTATGTCCAAACCTGTCAAAATGAATTTCCTTACTAGAAATACGGTAATTAATCTTTTTAGCATTTCTAATGTTAATGCGACGACCATCAATGGTCATTACAAAATGATCAGCATTAGGAACTATGGTAACACACTGCTGGGGAGCGAGTACAATTGGTGATGACAAAGATCTAAAAATACTATTGTTAATAGAAGCTATTTCTGCCATCTGTAAGGCTTTAAGTCTCGGATGGATTACGGCACCACCAAGCGATTTATTATAACCTGTTGAGCCGGTTGGAGTTGAAATACATAAACCATCTCCGCGGAAATTTTCAAATAACTGATCATCAATGTAAACTTTAGCTTCAAGCGTATGTGAAATGCGCTTTACTGCTGACTCATTTAAAGCTAAAAAGTGTTTCTTTTCTTTAGCTTCAGTTAGAAGTTCCACCTCTAACAGCGGATAGCTGGCAGACTCAGGTTCTCTTAAAAATAAAGCATCTACCATTTTATCAACTTCAGGACCACGCCAATCAGTATAAAAGCCCAGATGTCCAGTATGGATGCCGATGAAGCGAATTGAACTGATTTGGTTTTCATATCTGTGAAAAGCATTTATCAAAGTTCCGTCTCCACCGACCGTAATCACTACATCTGGATACTTGGCATCAAAGACAACGCCCTCTTTGGTTTCTAACAATTTTCGCAAGTGCGCCACTACCTTTA
The DNA here is from genome assembly GCF_016101625.1 of Lactobacillus sp. M0396. NCBI lineage: Bacteria > Bacillati > Bacillota > Bacilli > Lactobacillales > Lactobacillaceae > Lactobacillus > Lactobacillus sp. M0396. The sequence goes on along the minus strand of NZ_JACFQE010000004.1, from coordinate 130,356 downwards.
GTGTCTCCTGATTGGTGTTATGGGCAATTGTAATTCTCATTATTTTTCCTTACCCTTGTTTTTGGTAAAAACTTTCTGAGCTTCTTGCACTTCATCTTTAATTAATGACATTTCTTCATCAAGCTTATATGCCGTTTCTGCAGTAGATTTTAGTCTTTCAGAAATATCTTTAGGATAAGAACCCTGATATTTGTAATTGAGAGTGTGTTCTACCGTTGCCCAAAAGTTCATTGCCAATGTTCTAATCTGAATTTCAGCTAATAATTTTTTTGGACCAGTCGGCAAATAAACAGTATATGAAATAACCATATGATAAGAGCGATAGCCCGAAGGTTTAGCATTTTTCACATAATCACGTTCTTCAATGACTTCCATGTCGGCACGTGTATGAATTAAGTCTACCACCTTATAAATATCATCGACAAATTGACAAACTATTCTAATTCCCGCTATGTCTTGCATATCAGTTTCAATAACGTCGAAACTAATTACACGTCTTTTCATTTTTTCTTTAATTGAGTCAACAGTTTTCACCCTGCCGACCACAAATTCTATAGGTGAATGTTCTCCCTTTGTCAAGAAACTTTGTCTTAAAGAACGAAATTTCACCTTTAATTCTCGCACGGCCTCTTCATATGGCCATAAAAAATTATCCCAGTCATAATTCATAGAAATAACCCTTTCTCAAACAGCATATTCATTTTAACATAATTTATATGATAGCAATTTCATATGGTCATTTACCTTAATAAAATAATCCCTGTTTTTCTATACAGGTGCCTAAAGCCTTATTATAAAGTCTTTTTTCTTGCACATTAAACCTTTTGATATTATGATAAATTTATTAATTTCAATTAGGCTATACTATCATAGCTTTAGCACTTATTTTACTTATTTAGAAAATTTTAAAATTTAATGACATTTGTTTTTGATTTTTAGAAACTACTTTTGAAAAATATAGATTTTGCTACAGAATATTAAAGTATTTCTTTCATAAACAAAATTGAATGGAGTAATATTAAATGTCTCAAAATAATGAAATTGAAGCAAAAATCATCTTACCTAAGGCAATATACCAAAAACTTTGTCATGATTTTCCAGTAAAGCAAAGCTTTACACAAGAAAATTATTATTTTGATACTACGGACAGTTTGCTAAAACAATATAACATAAGCTGTCGCATTAGGCTTTTTAGTGACCATGCAGAGCAAACTCTGAAGGTTCCAAATAAGAATCCCATACAACACGATTTTCATGAAGCAATAGAAATTAATGATTCCTTAAAATTAGATGAAGCTAAAGCATTAATTAAGCATGTAGCAAAAGGATCGCCTATAATTTTTAAGTATAGCGTAGGAGAATATTTGGATCAGAAATTTTCACAGAAGTTAAAACTGCATTTACAAACTTTCTGCAAAACTCACCGTATATTAGCGAATGGACCACAAAATTGTGAACTGACTTTTGATGATAACACTTATCCAGATAACTACGAAGATTTTGAGCTTGAGATTGAAAACCATAATCCAGATTTAATAGAGCAGATTCTTGCAGAATTAAAAAAAGAGTATAAATTTACACAAAATTATACTAATACTAACCAAGCAAAAGTTGCACGCGCTTACATACATCGTGTTAGAATATGATTGAGTGAACTTTTAAAAGGGTAGATTTTTAATCATTTTATACTTAACAATCAGTATTGGAGGAGCCTGATCATGTTCGAGATTTTTCTTTTTGTTAATCCCGTTGGTATTTATTGTTATGATACGGAAGTTTTAATCAAAGACGCGATTGATGAACTTAATATCAACTCTTCTTTTCATTTTGTTCCGATCATAAATTCAAAAGTAATAAAAGAGGACATTATTAGAAGAAAAAATAATGGCCAGAAAATAAAAGATATACCGAGGTATACAATTGCTTCCTTCCAGGCTTTACGGCACTACAATGCAATCAAGATAGAATATGGCAACAAGAAAGCACGTGCTTATTTAGTAGCTTTACAGCGTGTTATGAGTACCGATTTTAATAAATACTCAGAAAGTTTGCCTAGAGAAATTGCGCAAAGTTTAGACTTGGATTTTAGTCGCATTAATAGCCGCAAAATTGCCCGCTATGTTGATGATTCAATTCAACAAGACAAAGATCTTGCGCGTAAATTCAACGTCCGCAATTTTCCTACTACTATTATTTTTAATGAAAGTGGCAATTATAATGGTGTAATGTTAGAAGGTATTCTTGCACATGATAAACTGATAAAGCTTCTTAAGGATAATGGTTGTGTTGCCAGAGAGCCAAAAAATTATTACCCTGTACGACATTTACGACTGATTTAAATATTTACTTACATTATCTGGCGAATTTATTTTACGAAAATTGTTAAAAACCCAAAGCGGCAAATTATCTATGGTTTGTCGTTTTTTATATAACAAATTTGCAATTTGTTTGCCTTTCAAGCTTTTATGTGCAAGCTGCATTTGCAAATATTGTTTTTGCTGTTTAGGATTAACATGATATTTCTGTAACAATGGCTGAAAATTCCATAATTTTTTTAAACCTTTTGCACCGATACCAAATTTTTCTTCTTGAAAATGAACTTTATTTGTTAGCGGCTCAAGCAAAACGTTATATTTTAACCGAATAATCTTTTTAAAAGGATCAATCTCTAAATAATAATCTCGCCAAAAATTATTTTTACGAAAGAAAATGAGTTGAGATTTTTTCAAGTTTTGTAATAAAAAGTGCCTCTTACCAACTATCCATATATCCTTAATGCCTATTTGTTTATATAAAAAATGGCGATGTCGAAATTCTGACTTATTAAGAGGAGCACACTGAATTTCAAAGGCTAAATTTGAAGATGCCAATACATCAGCTCGCAATTGTCCATTAGCAAGACTGACCTCTGATTGAGCATCAAAATGTACCTCTCTCAATGCTTGAGTCAGTATTTTTTTACTTTGCGCATGTTCTTTATTTTCCCCGCATAAGTTAATTTCAGATGGTATATGTTTAAAGTAGGGTCGCTTATCTTTACTTACTAATCGCATTTCTCGTTCACAGTGTGGACAAAAATAATGTTTTTTAATTTTATTGTTACTTTGGGGCAACTTGGCTTCCTCAATTGCTAAAACCAAAATATTATTTAACAATGCTGCGTACATATTTATCACCTAAGAATAAATACGCAAAAAGGCAGGGTTTTACCTGCCTTTTTATTCAGCTATTTTGCTATTTTATTTAATATCACTAAAATATTGGCGTAATCGGTCTAAAGCATCATGAGATAACAAACATTTACCATTTGTTCGCACGCGAGCCATTTCACTTGTCTTTACTTTTATACCATATTCGTTTGCAATTGCCCATGCATCTGCTGGCTTTATTTCTGAATATTCTTGATCAGTAAAAATCAGCTCTAAATAAAATTTACCTCGTTCGAAATATAGGCTGGAAGATAAATCACTTGCTTCAAGACTGTCTGCTAATTCAGTTACCTGATCAAGATCAGTAAAGCAGTATGCCTGTTTTTTCTGCAATTTCCAAAACTGTTTCTTAACCTTAGGTTGAGAAGAATCTGCTGGCTCACTTGAACCTTCTTTATCTTCTTCCTCATTTTCAGGTTCAAGGTCGAGAAAAGACTTGCGAGCATCATTGTTCTTTTTATTGCCGTTGTTGGCAAAATCATTATCAAATAATTGAGCAAGATTATTACGATCTTTTTCTGTTACTTTAGTGATTAGTAAATCAAGTCCACCGTTATTAGGCATTACTTGAAAAGTTACCGGTGCATCCTGACTAAAAGAGTGATCAGTATCAATTTCATCCAAAATTGAGTAAAAGAAATGCTGGATTTTATTTTTATCACCTAGTAAATCCAAAACTTTGAGACCACGATTAGCTAACTCTTGTTTACCTATTCTCACGCGAATCGTATTATTGTTTATATGATCTACTTGCATGAGTTCTCACCTCCATCAGATTCTTTGTTCTATTGTAGCGTACTTTGCTAATAAAATAAAAGCGTTAGTTTAAAAACTAACGCTTTTATTTTAAACTTACCTGAATTTTATAAATCAGCTATCTTTTGCATTTCTTCAAGCTCAAGACGACGTACTTTTCTTGGTAAAAAGCGACGAATTTCGTCTTCATTATACCCAACTTGCAAACGCCTATCATCCATAATGATTGGACGTCTTAATAAACTAGGATTCTTTTCCACTAAGTCAAGCAGTTGGTCTATTGATAGATCATCAAGATTAACTTTAAGTTGTTGAAAGGCTCTTGAACGCGTAGAAATAATTTCTTCCGTACCGTTTTCAGTCATTCGCAATATTTGCATAAGTTCGTCTTTTGTCAGCGGCTCAGAAAAAATATTCCTTTCCTTAAACGGAATATCGTGTTTCTTTAACCAAGCCTTTGCTTTGCGACATGATGTACAGCTCGGAGATATATATAAGTTGACCATATATTTCACGCTCCTTTTAATTGTTTTCTAAATTATTATAACATACTACTTCTTTTTTGTAAGTAGTGTTTTTGATAACTAATTACATTCTCATGCTAAGTTCAAAACGTGAATATTCTGTGAACTTTTTGCCAAGAAAGATTAAAGAAATTAAAAAAGGATACAAAAACTTTAAGAATGTACCCTTTTTGAATATTAATATTTATTTATTTACTTTTTTCATTAAATCGCTAACTAATTTTTCGTTTTCTTCAGCAGTTTCTGAAACATAGCAAGCTTTATTTACTAATTCTTTGATGTCATTAGTGTCAAGCTTCTTCATCAAACTTCTGATTCGTAAAATCGAGGTAGCACTCATTGAATACTCGTCTAAGCCCATTGACAACAGAATTGGGAACATGGTGCTGTCTCCAGCAGCTTCACCACACATGCCACACCAAATACCATTTTCATGAGCTGCATCAATTGTATGTTTAATCAGACGTAAAACAGATGGGTTCGCTGGTTGATACAAGTAAGAAACGTTATCATTACCACGATCAGCAGCCATTGTATATTGGATTAAATCATTAGTACCAATTGAGAAGAAATCAACTTCTTTTGCAAGTTGGTCGGCTAAAACGGCAGCAGCTGGAACCTCAATCATCATTCCAACTTCCAAATCTGAACCGATCTTAACTCCCTTTTCAACTAACTTGTCTTTTTCTTCACTTAAAATTGCTTTAGCTTTACGTAATTCATTAATGGTACCAATCATTGGGAACATGATACCCAACTTACCATAAGCAGATGCACGTAACAAGGCACGAAGCTGAGTACGGAAAATTTCTTCATTTTGCAGTGAAAGCCTAATTGCACGCACTCCCAAAAATGGGTTCATTTCTTCTGGCAAGTTCCAGTAGTCAAGGTGCTTGTCACCACCGATATCCATGGTTCTAATAATAACCTGCTTGCCATGCATGCCTTCAAGGACTTCTTTATAGGCTTCAAACTGTTCATCTTCCGTTGGAAAGTCTTTTGAATCCATGTACAAGAACTCAGTTCTATAAAGGCCTACAGCCTCAGCACCATTGTCATTCACACCCAGCATATCATTTGGCGTACCAATATTTGCTGCAATTGTGAATTTTTTACCATCCGCAGTTACTGAAGGCTCATCCTTTAACTTTTCCCATTCAGCTTTTTGCTTCAAGAAATCAGCACTCTTTTGCTTATAGTCTGCAATTTCGCTGTCCGTCGGCTTAACGACAACATCACCGCTAAGACCATCAACAGCAACAGTATCACCATTTTGAACATCTTTTGTGATTGAGTCAGTACCAACAACAGCTGGTAATTCAAGAGAACGAGCCATAATAGCAGAGTGAGCAGTCCTACCACCAATGTCAGTTACAAAGCCCTTAACAAACTTCTTGTTTAATTGAGCAGTGTCACTTGGGGTTAAGTCATGGGCTACCACAATTACTTCGTGATCAATCGATGCGGGATTAGGCAACTCTTTACCTAGTAAATGAGCCATAATTCTCTTTGAAACGTCTCGTACATCAGCTGCACGTTGCTGCATGTATTCGTTATCAGTCATGCCTTCAAAAATTGTAATGAATTTTTGAGCAGTTTCATCAAGTGCAGCTTCACTGTTAATTTTTTGCTCTTTGATTTCATTTTCGATGGCACCAGTAAATTCAGGATCGTTTAAAATCATCAGATGAGCTTCAAAGACTTGAGCTTCATCTTCACCTAAACTCTTCTTTGCGCTATCACGGATTTTTTCAACTTCAGCAGTTGATACTGAAATTGCCTTCTTATACCGTGCTAATTCACTTTCAACATCGCTAATTGTAGATTTTGAAAATGAAAGATCAGGTTCAACCAAGAGATAGGCTGGTGCTACAGCAATACCATCACTTGCAGCAATTCCTTTTAATGTCTTGGTCATTATTCAGCTAAACCCTCTTTTTTCATTGTTTCAGAAATAGCGTTAATTGCGTCTTTTTCGTCATCACCATCAGCACTGATGGTAACATCAGCATTTTTGCCAACTCCGAGTGACATAACACCCATGATTGACTTCAAATTTACAGATTTACCGTTGTATTCCAAGTTGATATCTGAACCAAACTTAGAAGCAGCTTGTACTAGCAATGTAGCTGGACGAGCATGAATACCTGTTTCTGCAACAACATGAAAATCGCGTTTTTCCATTATATATATCTCCTTTTAATTCAAAAAATCAAAACGGTAGTAAATACCTATTCGCTTACTTAGACTATCATTTTTTTGTGAATTAGACAACATAAATGTAACAGTTTACATCACTAAACTTCAGTCTTGGACTGCGAATAAATTATTTTACCACCCCGCAAGGCCTTTCCCGTTATGTTTTGCCTCTTATTAAAAGACCTTAATGCAGATTGAAATTCAAAAGCATCTTTAGGATCAACTTCATAATGATCTAGTTCACCATCTGCCAACTGCTCAAGAATTTTTTGATAATCCAAATTTACCACCGCTTTTATCCTATATTAGTTCAGCAATATTTTTGATTTTGCCTACATGTATTTTAGCATATTTACCGTACTTACAAATAATAAGATCCAAGTTTTAGCACTTGATTATTCCGAGTGCTAATTATATAATTTAGTAAACTGATATGAAAGGCGGTAATACAATGCTTTGTCAAAACTGTCAAAAACGACCAGCTTCCATTCACTTATTTGCAAAAGTTAATGGACAAAGTCGAGAAATTAATTTATGCGGACAATGTTATCAACAACTTAAACAACAAGGAAATATTAATATGAATAATGACAATAATGGCTTCTTTGGTGATTTCAGCGATCTGTTTAACTATAATGGCAATGCTGGAAATCCAGGAGACCCTAGAATGAATAATGGTGGACCTAACAATGGTAATAATGGTACCGGAGGTAGTCGTTCACTTTTAGATCAATATGGTACAGATCTAACTGCATTAGCAAGAAAAGGCAAAATTGACCCAGTCATTGGGCGTGATAAAGAAATTGCACGCGTTATTGAGATTTTAAACCGCAGAACAAAGAATAACCCAGTTTTAATTGGTGAAGCCGGAGTAGGTAAAACTGCTGTGGTTGAAGGCTTAGCTCAACAAATTGTTGATGGCTCGGTTCCTGCCAAATTACAAGATAAAAGAATAATATCATTAAACGTAGTTTCTTTAGTGCAAGGTACAGGTATTCGTGGCCAATTTGAACAGCGTATGCAGCAACTTCTTAAAGAAGTGGAAAATCACGATGACATTATACTATTTATTGATGAAATTCATGAAATTGTTGGCGCAGGGAATGCTGAAGGCGGAATGGATGCAGGCAATATTATTAAACCCGCTCTTGCCCGTGGTGATTTGCAACTAGTCGGTGCTACTACATTAAAAGAATATCGTGAAATTGAAAAAGATTCTGCTTTAGCAAGACGCTTTCAGCCCGTCGATGTTAAAGAGCCGTCAGTTCCAGAAACTATTCGGATTTTGAAAGGTATCCAAAAGCGTTATGAAGACTACCATCATGTACATTATACTGATGATGCCATAAAAGCTGCTGCTGAATTATCTGAGCGCTATATCCAGGACAGATTTTTACCTGATAAAGCTATCGATTTGCTTGATGAAGCAGGTTCACGAATGAATCTGACAATTCCGTACGTTGATAAAGATAAAATGAAGGAACGGATTGATGCAGCACAAAAATTAAAACAAGAATCTTTAAAGAACGAAGACTATGAAAAAGCTGCATACTACCGCGATCAAATTGAAAAATATAATAAGATGAAGGATCAAAAAGTCGATCCAGACAAATCTCCTATTATTACCAGCAAGATTATGAATAAGATTGTTGAAGAAAAAACTGGCATTCCTGTGGGCGATTTGCAAAAGCAGGAAGAAAACCAGCTGCAAAATCTGGCACCAAACCTGAAAGCTCACGTCATTGGCCAAGACAAGGCTGTTGATAAACTGGCTCGGGCAATTAGGCGTAACAGAATTGGCTTTAACAAATCTGGTCGTCCAATAGGCTCTTTCTTATTTGTTGGACCAACTGGAGTCGGTAAAACGGAACTAGCTAAACAATTAGCCAGACAAATGTTTGGCTCAGAGAATGCTTTGATTCGTTTTGATATGTCAGAATATATGGAATCATATTCAGTGTCTAAGCTTATCGGGTCTGCACCTGGTTATGTGGGTTATGAAGAAGCCGGTCAATTGACTGAACGAGTTAGAAGACACCCATACAGTTTGATATTGCTTGATGAGATTGAAAAGGCTGACCCAGCTGTTATGAATCTATTTTTACAAATCCTCGATGATGGTCGTTTGACCGATTCTCAAGGTAGAACAGTATCATTCAAAGACACAATTATTATCATGACCTCTAATGCTGGTCAGGGAATTAAGAATACCAGTGTTGGTTTCGCAGCTGAAAATTCTAAGGATAAGCCGGATTCTGCCAGAAGTTCAATGAGTCAATTCTTCAAACCAGAATTTTTAAACCGTTTAGATGATGTAATTGAATTCAATGAATTAACTAAAGATGATCTGATTAAGATTGTTAATTTGATGCTTGACGATGTAAACAATATGGTTAAAAATCAGGGCTTACAGATTACTGTTAGCGACGATGCCAAGAAGAAACTTGTTGAAGAAGGCTATAATCCCGCTATGGGAGCAAGACCTCTGCGCAGAACTATTCAGGAAGAAATTGAAGATAAAGTTGCTGACTATAAGCTTGACCACCCTGCAGCAAAGAACTTACTAGCAAATGTTTCTGACAACAAAATTGTCATAAGCGAAAATGAAAATGTTGTAAATTCAGAAAACAGCAGTGATAATTACTAACTAAGTCAATTCTTATTAAGCATGGTTATTGTAAATTATGATAATCATGCTTTTTACTAAAGAAAAAAGTTTAGATTAGTTGTATACTAAAATAAAAAAAGAGCTACTAGAAGAAACGGGTGAAATCCATGCATTTAATAGATGTAACCAATAGTTATAAGGACCTAGTTCATAGTCAACTAAATACGACTAACGTAAATTACGTCAAAGTTTACTCTCTAGGCAATACTTCCGTTATCTACACCGAAAGTGATAAAGCGATCGGAATTGTCTTGGAAAACCACAATCGCCGTGTACGCAAGGACGAAACAGATTTTGTCATTAAACGACTTATTCAGGAAAAAGATCCTATATATAAGTTGACAATTGATGAAAGCCAACATGTAATTGAAATCCATATCGATAAATAAAAAAAGCTGGTTTAAAAACCAGCTTTTTTTGTTATAATTTTTCGGTTAATTTAACATCAGGATACTTATCTTTGAAAAATCGTTCAGCAAATTGATTTTCGAACAAAAATAGTGGTTGACCATAGCGATCTTTAACCAGTAGGTTTCGAGTATTAGCCATGGCAGGATCCAGTTGTTCAGGGTCAATCCAACGGGCTACTCTATGACCAATATTAGTCATTTCAACATCAGAATTATACTCATTTTTCATTCTGAATTTAAAGACTTCAAATTGCAATTGACCGACTGCACCTAAGATATACTCATCAGTTTGATAATTTTGGTATAACTGAATTGCACCTTCTTGAACCAGTTGTACCATTCCTTTATGAAATGATTTCTGTTTCATAACGTTTTTAGCAGTGACCCTTACGAATAATTCCGGTGTAAATTCTGGCAGTGGTGGGTAAACCACTTTGTCTTTGCCGGCATAGATACTGTCACCTATCTGAAAATTACCAGTATCATAAAGTCCAACAATATCTCCTGCTACAGCATCCGAAACCTGCACTCTTTCGCTGGACATAAACTCTGTCGCATTATTTAACCTTATTGGTTTACCTGTACGAGCCAAAGTAACGTCCAATCCCTTTTTAAACTCGCCACTGCCAATACGAACAAAAGCAATGCGATCGCGGTGATGAGGATTCATATTAGCCTGAATTTTAAACACAAAACCCGAAAATTCTGAATCATCAGGAGCTAGTTCTTCAGTTTCATTAACTGTATGACTTGCAGGTGCAGGAGCCAGTTGGACAAAGCTTTGCAGGAAAGTTTCAACACCAAAATTTGTTAAAGCAGAGCCAAAGAATACCGGAGTTTGATCTCCTTTAGCAATCTTTTGTAAGTCAAACTGGTTACCGGCTTCTTTAATTAATTCAATTTCTCCTAGTGTATCTTGAAATTGAGGATTTTGACTAAAGGGTTCACTGTCCGGCAATTTACCGTCTTTATCTAGTGACAAAAAGCGGTCAGATCCATTTTTATGATACATTTCAATTTTGTTATTAGCGATATCATACAATCCCTGTAAGGTTTGGCCTGAACCAATTGGCCAATTCATAGCCACGCCTTCAATGCCCAGTAGATCTTCAAGCTCAGCAATCAAATCTAGCGGAGGTCTGCCGTCACGATCCAACTTGTTCATGAAGGTAAAAATTGGAATCCCCCTTTGTTTTACGACCTTAAATAATTTTTTAGTTTGAGGTTCGATACCTTTAGCAGAATCGATAACCATGACAGCTGAGTCAACTGCCATTAAAGTACGATAAGTATCTTCAGAAAAGTCTTCATGCCCAGGAGTATCAAGAATATTAATTCTCTTTCCCTGATATTCAAATTGCATGACGGAGCTGGTAACTGAAATGCCACGTTGCTTTTCAATTTCCATCCAGTCACTTGTAGCATAATGACCGCTTTTACGTGCTTTAACTGTCCCAGCACTGCGAATCACGCCACCAAAAAGAAGCATTTGCTCGGTGATCGTAGTTTTCCCTGCATCTGGGTGCGATATGATAGCAAATGTTCTTCTTCTTTTTACTTTGTCTAACAGTTCGTTACTCATTAAGTATTTTGTTCTTCTTTCTTTTTAGGTTTTGCTTCAGGTATAGTTAATAAAACTGTCATTAGTCTTGAACGCATCATTCTTCTGGTAGTTAAAACCATGCCATTGTCTAATTTGACTGAGAGTTTTTCGCCTTTTGCAGGAATTATGCCTAATTTGGTAATCATATAGCCGGCAATGGTATCCACATCTTCCATTTCAAGATCCGTGCCAAATTGTTCATTAAAATCATCAAGAGGCATTTTACCATAAATGACAAACTTGTTCGGTGCAATCTGATGCACTAAAACCTCAGTTTGATCTACTTCATCATCAATATTACCGACTATCTCCTCAATAATATCCTCAATGGTTGCAATTCCGACAACCCCACCATATTCATCTGTCAAGATAGCTAATTGCTGCTGTGTTTGCTGCATTTCTACGAGTAGTTCTCTAAGTTCAGTTGTTTCTGGCGCAAAAAGAGGAGGATTCATTACATCATCGTAAGTAATTTTGTCAAAGCCCTTCTCCCAAGCTTTACGCAAAACAGTGCGAATATGAATGATACCAACTATTTTGTCCTTATCATGTTGATAAACCGGTATTCTGGAATATGGTTCACGCAATATTTCTTTTAGATGATCCTGCAAACTTTCCTGGCAATCAACCATGAAAGCATCAATTCTGGGTACCATCACTTCACGTACCATCCGTCCCTGAAAATCCAAAACTGCATTTAACATTGAAAATTCATTGTCACTAATTTTCTTGTCTTTATGTAAATCTTCAATTTCTGTAATTAAGTGCTCTCTTGTTTCTTCATCATTTGTAGGGGAAAATTTATTTTTGAAACGCTCAAATAAATTCCCCTTGTCGGGGTCGCTAGCCATTTTATTGCTCTCTTTCTTAAAATAACGTATTAAATACTAACATTATATCATGTACGCAAACAATATGTTAGAATAGCACGTAAGAAATGAGGTCAAACTATGAAAAAAAGTCATGTCATACTTGTTTTCACATTTTTACTGTTAATTCCCTATCTGTGTAGTTTAACCATTATTGGTATTGGTTATGATGCTCTGGTTTTACATTCGGCTGATCTTTTTCGTACTAGTATTGGTGCAACAGTCGGTGCCTTAATTATGTTTGCAATTAAGGCAACGATTCAAAGACCGGTCGATTTGCTGGCAGTTGAAATAAACGATGGCTTCTTGAAGCAATTGCTACGTTTTTTTAGTATCAGAAGACGCTACCTTTTGCAAATTGCTAATGTAATTTTGGATTTCATTCTTTGCTTTGCTGCCACTTTTGTAGTCAGAGAATTTTTAACACTAGATCAGATTGTGGGCAAATCAGTTGGTATCGTGATGCTGATCATGCTTTTGTCAACTTGTCTTGGTGCTTATGTGGAGTATGATAACCTGTCAATTGATCCCAAACAACACTAATTTTTAAGACTGTCTTCAAGATATAATTCTTGGGTCAGTTTTTTTGTGTCTAAATTCAAGTTTTGCAAAATATAAGGAGTTAAACTATCTCCCGGATTTTGGTAAATTTTAATGCCTTCATCTGCAACAGCAGCTAAAAACTGTGAAATTACCATATTTAAAGGTTGACTAAAAAAGGAAATGTTTTGATTAGTTTTTTCTTCAATTGCTACTTGAGTTTCAGGCAAAACAAATTTCATTAAACCTTGAGGAACTTTAATATTGTTTGGTGCAACAACACCATACCAATACATGAAATTTTCAGGACCAAAGACCACCATACTGCTCCTAGTATTTTTCAAATTGTTTTTGCTAATAAAATCTTGGAAAACTTGATTTTGTTCCATTTCCATGTTTGCCTGATTAAAAGTTTTTTGTTCATCCATCACTTGATCTGGAAAAGGACGACCAACGAATGTTACTTTTTTTTGCAGTTTTTTCATAAATTCTCCTAATATTCAGCTAATTCATCTAAAGGAATAATTTCGCCAGCAAGAAAGGCATCAATTTCGTTACTGGCAAATCCATGTGTGAAGAGATAATTACGTATTTTAATTTGTCTTTCGCTTTCTGGTAAACGCCGAAAACGCTTATATGCTTTTATGCCCTGCCTTTTTAAGGCTTCTGTTTGGTCTTCATCATTTTGTGGTAAATCAATTTGAGCAATTATTGTGCTGGCCAGAGAACTGGAGAAGCCATGACTTAATAATTTCACCGTCATTTTTCGTTCCAGCTCACGTTTTGCTAATTTGCCTACTTTGCTTCTCATTGATTTGAGCACTCTTTTGCCTGCATCCAGCCACTTATCGTCATCTACTTCAGCTAAAGCATTGTCAATTATTTCAGGATCAATTCCTTTTTGTCTAAGCTTATTGCTTAAACTAAGTGGTCCATCAGTACCTATACGTAAATCTTGTCTAATCATCAATTGAGCGTACTTGGCATCATCTAAAAAACCCATTTCTGTCAGCTGACTAACTGCTGCTTGTGCAGGTTCATTGTCAATGTCATGTTTATTGAGGTATTGTAAAACTTCAAATACTGTTCTGGGTTCATAACTTAAAAATTTAGTTGCAATATTAGTCGCCTTAGCATCTGTATCAAATTGTTTAATTTCCACAATTTGTTCTTCAGAAAGCTCTTGCCCTTTTAAGAGCATAAACTCAGCCACAGTTTGTTCAGCAGCCGAAAAAGAATATTTGCCGTCTAAAAAGATATTAAAACGACCGGGTCTTTTTTGGCTGCTGACTTTAGTAATTATTGGCATAGTGACTCACCTTTCTACTCCCTAAATCCATGCTAGCAAATTTTGCTTTTTCTTGCTAAAAACTTTTTCCAGGGAGTACAATAAATTATTAACATTTAATATTTTATTGTAGAAAGAAAATTATGTACAAGAAATTTAATCAAAATAATCCAAAAGATAAAGATATTATTATTACAATTAAAAGACTAGGAATCAATGGTGAAGGCATCGGCTATTACCGCAAAAAAATAATTTTTATTCCCGGTGCCCTGCCTAATGAAGTAGTTGTTGCCAAAATTATTACAGAATACCCACGCTATATTGAAGCTGAGCTTGTCCGCATTAAGGAAAAAAGTCCTGATAGAGTACCTTTCCCCACTAATGTCAATCCAGAAATTGGTGGACTCGAACTTGCTCATTTAGATTATCCTAAACAGCTTGAATTCAAACGCGACAATGTTCTTGAAGCTCTTAAAAAATATCATCCACGCGGTTACAGCAAGTATAAAGTTAAAAAAACAATTCCGGCTCCAGAAGAATGGCATTACCGCAATAAAGCTCAATATCAAATTGAACAATCTCATGGTCAGACCAGTTTGGGGCTTTTTGCACCTAACTCACACGAACTGTTTGATTTGCCTGAAATGCCAACTCAAAGTGAGGCAACCCAAGACACCGAACGTAAAATTAAAAGTTTAGTGGAAAAATTGCACATTAGAATTGCAGATCCTTTTCGGCACTTTGATGGTCTTAAGACCATTGTAGTACGTCAAGTCTATGCTACTCACGAAATTCAAGTAACTTTAATTATCGTAGGACACAGCCTTAAAAATATTAATCAACTTGCAAAAGAAATTATAAGGCTTCCTGATGTAGTTAGTGTTTATCAAAATGAAACTGATTGGCGCAACCCACAAGTCTGGGGCAACAAAACCACTAAAGTAGCAGGTAAAAATCAAATCACTGATGAAATTTTAGGCAAAAAGTTTGCCTTGTCACCGCGAGCATTTTTTCAGTTAAACCCGGTACAAACTAGTACTTTGTATTCACGCGCACTTAAATTTTTAGATTTGAGTCCAAATGAAACGCTGATTGATGCCTACAGTGGTGTGGGAACGCTGGGAATTTTGGCATCAGATCAAGTCAAGCAGGTTATTGGCATTGAAACTATTCCTGAAGCAATTGCTGACGCTAATCATAACGTGGAATTAAATCATATCAAAAATGCTAATTATATCCAGGGAAGTGTGGAAAAGATTTTACCTGAACTAGTAAAAAATGGCGTTCCAATTGATGCGCTGATTGTCGATCCGCCCCGAACTGGTCTAGCGAAAAGTTTGATCAAAACCCTGTTGAGAGTAAAACCCAAAACCTTTGTTTACATTTCCTGTAATCCATCTACTCTCGCTCAAGATTTAGTTCTTTTAAGTGAGGCATACAATGTCAGATTGATTGAAAATGTCGACATGCTACCCCAAACACCTAGATGTGAATGTGTCGTTAAACTTACTTTAAGATAAATAAAAAGTAAAATAGTTGTCGCAATCAGCGACAACTATTTTTGTGGATCGGGTGTCAATTGAGAATATTTCTTGAGATAAAATCCTCATATACAAATATATAAAACTTTACAAATTTTCGCGATAAACTTGTCATTTTAAAATTAGATAACAAACATATTATGGAGATAGAAATCTTGTAACCTTAACCACACTTTAATAATAGCAGATAAATGTAAGCGCTAGCAAATAAAATGCATAGTTTACTTCACATATTTAGCTAAAAATGTCGCAACACGCCTTTTATATTCCTTTGGATGCTTTGAAAATGACTTGGCATGTTTAGCTCCGGGAGCTACCCATATTTCCTTTGGTCCTCTGGTAGCATTATAATTAGGATAGACCATTTTAGTTGGTACAAAATTATCACGGCTGCCATGAATAAACAGCATTGGTCTATGATTTTTATGTAACTGTTTAACACTAGAGGCATTACCCATGAAATAGCCAACTTTTATCTTATTAATGCCACTTAGAATTTCAACTAGTGGAAAACGAGGAAAAGCAGGCATATTGTACAAGACTCCTGCTTCATGCTCAATTTCATCCTTGACGCTGGTATAGCCACAGTCTTCTACAAACGCTTTAACTTGATGAGGAAGTTTAAGCCCACTTGTCATCATGGCAGTTGCCGCACCCATACTTAAGCCATAAATTACTACCTGTTGGTTCTGACCATATTTTTGCAATAAATACGAGACCCATTTTTTTACGTCATCTTTTTCCGGCCAACCATACCCAATGTATTTTCCTTCGCTCTTTCCCTGAGCTCTCGGATCTGGAGTTAAAGTATTATAGCCTAATTGATGAAACAAGGCATCATATTCTCCCATATCTTCTTTCGTGTCCATATATCCAGGTAAAACAATAGCTGTCTTGTTGGAAGTTTTGTAAGGAATAAAATTTGCGTCTAATTTGAATTTTTCATCAGCTGATTCAATATACCACTTTTGTTTAGCAGTTTTTTTAAACCAAATTTTTTCACGGTAAAGAAGATCTGACTTCTTGATTACTTTACTTGAAGAACTTAAAAAACTTTTTTTACCTGGTACACATGCCACTTTAAAGAAATAGTAACCTGCTCCTGTAAATAATACACATACTAGTAAGATAATAATAATTGATGAAAGCCATAGCTTTTTATGTTTTAATTTTTTCAATTAGTTCAGCCACCCTCACTAAAATAATATCTTATAGTATAACATTTTAAATTTGTATAGGAATATTAAAAATGAGATTAACAGATTTATTACAATTAACCAATGATCTAAGCAACCAAACTAACTTGTATTTAACTATCGGTCAAAAAACTATTCCTTTGGCAAAAGTAAAAATTTCAAGCAGTGAATGCTTGCTTTTTCCAGGAAAAAAGTCACTTACAAAAGAAAAATTGATTAACTTGGTTAAAAATATTCACGGTCGCAGTATTCCGATATTTATTTATAATCAAAAAGAGAGAATTGCTGTTTATGGTATTCAAATTTTACCTGATCAAAATGGAGTTAGGCTAACCTAAAAAGGCTGCCGTTTGGCAGCCTTTTTATCTATTTTTGGAAATATTGACGAATGCGGTTTTTGGTTCCGGCAAAATACCAGTTGCCGTTTTCTTCATCACTTTGAAGCTCTAAGTTATCTTGTGGAAATTCTAAAGCCTGATTAAAAATTTGTTCATATTCAGGAATAGTTAATTTTTGACGGTGATTAATCATTGTTTGATCTGCATTTGCATGTAGATTCTTTTCATAACCCTCAATAATTTGTCCTGAATAAAACTCACCCATTGCCCCTGAACCATAAGAAAATAAACCAATCTTTGCATTTGCCGGCAATTTAGCATTTTCCAGTAAACTCAAAAGGCTTAAATATAAAGAAGCAGTGTAAATATTACCGACTTCCTTGCCATAACTAGCAGCAGCAGTAAAATTCTCTGTCAGTCGTTTTTTTGCCTTTTCATCCAGATCAGTAATTGCCCATTCATTTGCTTTAAAGCCCATTTTTACAAAAGGCAAATGATAAAGTAATGCTGTGAAATCACTAGTTTTTATTCCAGTTTGTCTAAGATAATCCTTGAATGTGTGTTTAAAAAAGTCTAAATACACATTTTTAGAATATTTACCATCAACTACGGCAACTGCTGAATCATTAGGGCGCCAGAAGTCATTAATATCCTCACTGTGTGAGCTGTGTCCATTATTTATAGCCAAAATTTGGGGATCAGCCTTTATCAACATGCTAATGCTGCCAGCTCCTTGTGTCACCTCACCCCCCGTGTTAACTCCATAACGAGCAATATCAGAGCCAATTACAATTGCACTATGGTGCGGATGGAGGCGGACGTAATCCCGAGCAATCATGATGCCTGCAGTCATGCCAAAGCAAGCTTCTTTTACTTCAAAAGTTCTGACATTTGCCGGTAATTCCAAAGCCGATTTGATGAAAAGCGAAGCTGATTTAGACTGGTCAACACTGCTTTCTGTTCCAACGATTAATAAACCGACTTTTTTACGTTCAATTTGATCTAAATATTTAAGCGTTGCATTAATTCCCATTGATACTGCATCTTGAGTCTGATCAGCAACACTCATTCTATTTTGACCAATACCAATCAAAAATTTATTAGGATCTTCATTTCGAGCTTTTGCCAAATCCACCATATCAACGTATTTGTTTGGTGTATAAAAACCAATTTGATCAATTCCGACTTGCATTATTTTCCTCTCTGATTTCTTTTAAAAATTCCTTAGCTGCAGATTGACTGTATTTTTTGCTATTTATGATTTTTTGGAATACAACTTTTTTCTCGGCAGCAGTAGCATCTAAAACTGCAACAATATTTCTGGCCTGCAGTTTCATGTGTCCTGCTTGTATTCCCTCGGTAGAAACTGCCAGTAATGCTGCTAAATTATTGGCTAAACCAATGGCAGCAATAATATTAGCCAATTGTTCTGCAGTAATTTTCTCCCCTAAAATACGATAGTTTTGCTTAACATCTTTTCTGGTATTAATTGAGCCGCCAACAGTTCCAATTGGCAAGGGAATGCTAAGCTTTCCGATAAGATTTTCATTTTCAAGCTGCCATTTGCTGAGACTGGTGTAGGTATCTTTTTTATTTGCAAAAACACCACAAGCTGCCTCTACTGCGCGAGTATCGTTTCCAGTTGCCAGTAAGACAGAATCAACTCCGTTCATGATTCCTTTGTTATTGGTAACGGCTCTCATTGGGTCTTCCTGACCAATTTGACTCAATAAAGCAATTTTTCTGGCAATTTCTGTTCCACCTATTAAACCAACAGGAATTGCAGCCTTGACCGTTGTGATTTGGCTAGGATAATTTGACAAAATGGCAAATAATTTTTGTTTAATGCCAGCAAAATCCTCTAACTCATCTGCCATAAATTCTAAAATTGAATTTACTTTATTTGCACCCATAGCCTCTGCAGGATCAACTAATACTTTTATATAAAGCAAATCATTTATTTGCTTAAGTTCTATTTTACGGACTCCACCGCCATGACTTACAAGACTGGCAAAATCAGTATTTGTCTTTTTAATAAGAGTTGGCAATACTTCTTGCAAGTTGGAGACTTCAAAATTTTCAGCCACCTGCATTACAATTTGACCCCAAATACCATCTCGTTGACTACTTGCGGTAAAGCCACCAGCTTTTGCAACAATACCAGCGCCATTATTAGCCGCTGCAACTACCGAGGCCTCTTCGGTCACCATTGGCACTTGGTAATTTTGACCATTAACCAATAGGTTTTGTGCTAAACCAACAGGTAAACGTAATTGACCAATTACATTTTCACTTAATAAATCCAAGTCATGCAAAACCTGAGAATCAACTTGATCCAGTTTAATTCCTTGTTTTTGCAGCATTTCTCGTCTTTTTTCTGGTGCTAACTTATAAAACTTCATTTAAAATTTCTCTATTTCATATGCAATTGCTTGTCCGCCACCAATACAAAGAGTTACCAAAACCTTGTGACCATTGATATGATTCATAATATTGACAGCTGTTCCTACTAAACGAGTTCCGGTAGCAGCAAGAGGATGACCTAGTGCAATGGCTCCACCAAAAATGTTTAGTTTAGCGGGTGGAATTCGGAGTTTTCGAGCTAAGACAACGCTAGGTGCAGCGAAAGCTTCATTAACTTCGATTGCATCATAATCATTAATGGTATTGTTTGTTTTTTGTAATAATTTTTCTACTGCAAAATATGGCGCTACACCCATGTATGCCGGATCAGTACCAGATTCAGCAAACGATCCCAACCGCGCCAGAGGTTGCAGTTTGAGTTCCTTTACTTTTTCTGCGCTTGCCAAAATAATCATACTGGCACCATCACTTAAGGGCGAAGAATTGCCAGCTGTAACTAAACCATTTTTCTTAAAAACAGGTTTTAACTTGCTTAGTGCTTCTAAATTAGTATCAGCTCGAATTGTTTCGTCCTGCTGGATCATTTTACCGTTTACTTCTACGCCAATTATTTCATCTTGAAAAAAGTTTTGCTGAACAATTTCAACTGCTTTACGATGAGAAGCTAAACTATATTCATCCATTTCTGTACGCGTAACTCCATATTTTTTTGCTACGTTTTCAGCCGTTAATCCCATATGCTCATGAGAAAAAGCATCAATGAGACCATTTTGCAGCATTTCGCTTTGAAACTGTGGTTTTTCTTTGTCCTCTGTTAAATAAACAGCATTAGACATACTTTCAGCACCGCCAACAGCTACCAAGTCAAAATCGCCCAGTTCCATCTGTCCTTGAGCCAGTCTGAGAGCTTTTAAACTTGAACCACAGACTTCATTAATTGTAACGCTGCTGCTTTTGGGACTCATCCCTGTTTTCAGAGCAATTTGCCGAGCCATATTTTGTCCTAAACCAGCACCCAAAACATTACCCATAAATAAGGCGTCTAGTTTTTCAGCAGGCAGATTAATGCTTTTTAGTGTTTCTCTTAAGGCTAACCCTCCTAAATCTATTGCATTTTTTTCAGCCCATAACCCATGATAGCGACCAAAAGGAGTTCTTTTAGCTGCAACAATATATATATCTTTCATTTAACCTATCCCTTAGCGAAAAGTTTCAAGTTGCATGATACAAAAATTTTCAACTCGAGGACAGTAATTAGTCAGACATTAAGAAAAATTTTACATAAAAAAAGAAACCATTAAATGATGGTTCCTTTAATTGCATAATTGATTTATTTGTTATTGTTAATTTTGTTCTTCTAATTTTTTTCCTAAATCAATAATATATTTACGTAATGCATCCTTCGTTTCCGGATGTTTTAAGCCATATTCTATCGATGTTTCCAAATAACTTTCCTTATTCCCAACATCATGACGAGTCCCCTTAAATACGTGCGCTAAAACCCGTTGAGTTTTATTCATGGTATCAATTGCATCAGTTAATTGAATCTCCCCGCCTTTATCTGGTTTCTGTTCAGCCAAAATTGGAAAAATTTCTGGAGTTAAAAGATACCGGCCAATAATGGCATAATCACTTGGTGCCTTGTCTACTTCTGGCTTTTCTACAAAAGATTTAACATTTATTAAGCCAGGCGCAATTTCACTATCTGGTTCAATTATGCCATATTTATAAACTTCTTTATGTGGCACCGGCATGACTGCAATTGTGGATGCATTAGTTTCACTATAACGGTCAATCAATTGTTTGGTTAACGGTACTTTGTCCATCATCAAGTCGTCGCCAAGCATAACGACAAATGGTTCATCTCCAATAAAACTACGTCCACGGGCAATCGCATCCCCTAAACCTGCTGGATAGGGTTGACGAGTATAATAAATATTAATTCCCAAATGGGTAATTTCCTGCGACATTTTAAGCAGACCAGTCTTGCCTTTTTCCTGCAGATTTTGTTCAAGTTCAGGATTGGAGTCAAAATGATCTTCAATCGAGCGCTTATTTTTTCCAGTGACAATCAAAATGTCTTCAATACCAGATTTTTTGGCTTCTTCAACAATAAATTGAATAGTCGGTTTGTCGACAATCGGCAACATTTCCTTAGGCATTGCTTTAGTTACCGGCATAAACCTAGTACCAAGACCAGCAGCAGGAATAATTGCTTTTCTTACTTTCATATTTTTTACGCTTTCTTTAAAATCATAAAACTAATATACCAAAATAAAAGTGAATGCGCCAATTTTTAATGACTGCGCTTTCTTTGAATATATTCAGCTAAACGACCCACTGAATAGTTTACTTCTCCGTAATTAAGCGTCACTATCGCAGCATTTACACATGTCCCCAGTAAAAAGAGGATTGAGGAAATATTCAACCACAACATGAAAATAATAAAAGTACCGATAATACCATAGTTTTCCCAGCTGATACGAAAATGATGCAGATAGAAACTAAAAAGCCAGGAAAGAATAATCCAGCCGAATAATGTAGTAAAAACACCTGGCCAGATAACTTTTTTCTTTAATCTGATGTTGGGTAAAAAATAATTGACATAATACAGTGAGCCTATCATTGTGATAATAATTACTGGGTAACGATAACTAAAAATTTTTTCAATTTCGCCAACAGAAAAAGAGAAAATTGGGCGTAAAAATTCGAGTACCTGCTGACCAAAAATCAAAGTTAAATTAAGCAAGGCAAATACTATAATCATGAGGTTGGTCAACATAATAGTAATAGATCTTGTCCAAACAGTAACTTGCCATTTTTGCTTTAATTCTTGGGCACGAACACCATAAACCCGATTCATACCAATTCTAATAGCATTAACTAACGAAGAAACAGACCATAATGCCAATATAATACCGAATGAAATATAACCACTTGATTTGCTTTTTAATAATGAGTTAATTATCGGCATAATAAATTTAGCAATTTTATCTGGAAAAATCAGTTTTAAATAACTGGCAATCGGTTCAGTATTAATATTAAATAACGGCAAAATATTTCCGATAATAATAATTAACGGAAATATCGAAAACAAAACATAGTAAGCAATCGCAATTGCGCTTGTTAAAACTTCACCTTGAGTAAATTTCAAGGAAACAGTTTTATAAAATAAAAAAGAGCGTTTCCTGATTGCCTCAGCTTTTTTACCCATGCAATTTAGTCATCCATTTCGTCAAAATGTGGTAAGTATTTTTCGTAGCCATCATATGGCTTTTGTAGCGTTAAAATTTTAGGACCATCCTTTGTTATTGCAAAGGTATGTTCAAATTGTGCGGATTTTGAGCCATCCGGTGTAGCGTAAAAGACCCAATCATCTTTAGGATCCGCAACGCTTTTTTCAACAATGCGCCAGTCACCACCGGCTTCTACCATTGGTTCACAAGTAATAGTCATTCCTTCACGCAGTCTTAATCCGTGTCCCGCTTTACCCCAATGTGGCACTTCTGGATCTTCATGAATACTTGGCTGGATACCATGACCGACTAATTCTTTAACGTCACCATAATGATGCTCATCTTCTACAAAATGCTGTATTGCGGCTCCGATGTCCCCAATGCGATTACCTAAAACTGCCTGATCAATACCTAAGTACATGGCTTTTTTAGTTGTATCCATCAAATCCTGATCAGCTTGAGAAATTTCACCTACTGGGTAAGTAGTACAAGAATCTGTTTCAAAGCCATTGAGATTGCACGTCACATCAACTTTAACTAAATCGCCTTCCTTTAAAACTGTGTCTTTACGTGGAGTAGCGTGGGCGATCTGGTCATTAACAGAAATACATGTCCCATATTTGTAACCTTCAAAGCCCTGCTCTGACAACCTGCCACCACGACTTTTGACAAAATCTTGACAAAATTCTTCAATTGACCAAGTGGTAATTCCGGGCTTAATTACTTCCCTTAGACCTTCAAACATTGATGCTAATAACCTGCCTGAAGCTTGCATGCCCTTCAATTCTCTAATGGATTTAATTGTAATCAAATTTAAATTCTCCTCTATTAAATGATGTTTGATTACATTATAGCGTTTTTTAAAAGTTTACTAAAGAATTTCATTAATTACGCAAAATTAGGTATAATGTTTTGATGAATTAGTTTTTGTGAAAGGTATGAATTTAATGAAAGCTAGAATAGTCTATGCAAGTATGACTGGCAACGATGCAGATATAGCAGATATTCTGGAAGAAGATTTGCAGGATTTGGGCTTCGATGTGGAAACGAGCGAAGCTGAATTTACTGACGCCAGTGATTACTTATCAAGTGATTTGTGCATCTTTATTACTTATACCTATGGCGAAGGCACTATGACTGACGATATTGCAGATTTTTATGATCAACTAAATGACTTGGATTTAACTGGAAAATATTTTGCTGTGATGGGCAGTGGCGACATGATGTATGCTGATCATTTTTGTGAAAACGTCTTTGATTTTGAAAAAAAGTTTAAGCAAGTTGGAGCAAAAGAAGTGACTAAACCTGTTACAATTGAAAATGCACCAAACGATAACGATATAGATGCAATTGATAATGCAGCTAAGGAAATGGCTGATCAGTTAAATGGTTAAGAATAAGAAAATGGATTCACAAAAATTTGACTCAATGTCTGATCCTAAAATTCATCACTTAGCACAAAAAGTAGTCAAAAGACATCGTAACTTATTTGTTTACATGATCTTTGGTTTTATAGCGGCTCTAATCAACACCGTGGTTTTTATGGTTTTACATAAATGGTGGCATAGCATTGTTTTAGTATCAAATACTATTGCATTTATTGTGTCTAACCTGGCCTCCTTCGTATTTAACCAAAAGGCTGTTTTTATCAATAATGTTGATGAGGAACATTCAACTTGGCAAAAACTGATTATCTTTTTTACTTATAGAATTATTAGTCTTATTCCGGACAGTTTAATTATGTTGGTCGGATTGTCCTGGCTTCATTTAGATGCACTGTTAGTAAAAATTGTTGATCAAATTTTAGTGGGTATTTTTAATTACCTCACTACGAGATCTGTGTTCCAAGCCCAAGAAACCACCATGATTGCACGAGCAAAAGAGAAAATTAAATCACGTAAAGAAAAAAGTGATAAATAAAAGCCAAGAAAAAACTTTTTCTTGGCTTTTTGTATAACAAAATTTAGACAGCTTATTTAAAATCAGCAGGTTTTTCACCCTTATTTTGAGCAAAATAATAGGCAATATCATCCATTATTCTTTCTGATGCATGACCATCACCATAAGGGTTCTTTGCATTGGCCATCTGGTCATAAACTTTTTTATTTTCAAGTAATTCCAACATTGAGTTTCTGACATTATCAACTTGCGTTCCCACTAATTTTAGTGTCCCAGCTTTAACACCTTCTGGTCTCTCTGTAGTATCCCTTAAAACCAGTACTGGCTTATTTAATGCAGGAGCTTCCTCTTGAACCCCACCAGAATCTGTCATAATAAAGTAACTTAATTTAACTAAGTTATGGAAATCAACCACGTCTAGTGGGGCAATCAAATGGATACGCGGGTCGTTACCTAAAATTTCGTGAGCAACTTTTTGCACACTTGGCGATAAATGAACGGGATAAATAATTTCAACATCATCTTGATTGTCTACAACTTGTTTCATCACTTTAAAAACTCGTCTCATAGGTTCGCCCTGATTTTCCCGCCTGTGCATGGTCACAAGAATTATCTTGTTTCCAGGCTTAATCTGGTCTAAAACCTCATGGTGGTAATCAGCTTGAACAGTTTCTTCCAAGGCATCAATAGCTGTGTTACCTGTGATGAAAATATTGTCAGAATTGTGGTTTTCTTTAATCAGATTTTGCTTACTTACCGCAGTTGGTGCAAAATAAAGATCAGTTAAATCATCTGTCATTTGCCTATTCATTTCTTCGGGAAAAGGTGAATACTTATTCCATGTTCGCAGTCCAGCCTCAACATGGCCTAAAGGACATTTATTATAAAAGCTGGCTAAACCAGCAGCAAAACTGGTAGTTGTATCTCCATGGACCAAAACAATATCTGGTTTAACTTCTTTTAAGACTTTTGTCATATCGATTAATACTTTGGCTGTGACACCCTCTAAACTTTGGTTTTTTTCCATAATATTAAAGTCATAATCTGGCTTGATTTTAAATATATCAAGAACCTGATCTAGCATTTCCCGGTGTTGTGCTGTAACCACCGTAATTTCTTCAAATCGATTATCTTTTTTTAATCTCTGTACCAACGGAGACATCTTTATAGCTTCCGGTCTGGTACCAAAAACAGTCATTACCCTAATAGTGTTCATAAAATCCTCCAATAACTCCAATAAATAATATATTAATAAATCAACTAACAAAACACAAGCAAATATTATGCAATATTATTCATTGAACTGAAACAGGTGAAAAAATGAATTATAATTTTAAGTTATTATTAATTACTGGTTTACTAATTGTTGTGGCCACTTTTTGTTTTGTTTTTGTTTTTGACAAGACAAAGACAGTCAAATGTAGAAGAATACTGCTTGGAATATCATTAGCTTTATTCATATTAATCATCTTTTTAATTATTCGGATTTTAAAATCGCCAATATACTAAACAATTTCGCCAGCAACTGCTTTAAATTAGCAAACGCACAAATAAACACTTTATAAAAAGTGTTTATTCTTTCACATTATATATTCATTAGCTGTATAATTACTTTGAAAAGAGGTGAATAAATTATGGGTAAGGAAGAAGTCACAAAAAATGTTTGGATTACTACTCACGGCGATAAATGGGCTGTTAAAATCGCTGGTAGTGACAAAATTTCTAAAACTTTTGACCGCAAAGCTGATGCCTTGGAATACGCAAAAAATCTAGCACAAAAAGAAAAAACCGAACTAATTAGTCAAAAAAGAAATGGGCGTATTAATTTAAAAAATTCATACGGTCATGATAGTCCCAAAGCAGCAGGCTAGTATATATTGATACATTATCATAAATACTATTTTCATATATTTATCTATTTCTGACATTTTAATTAATCTTTATTTCTCAAACTAAAATATAAACTTTATTTTATTCATATTTACATAAATAACAAATCTTTCAAATTCTGGTCTGATTATCTTCTTGGTAATCAGACTTTTATTTGTCCGCAATTATTTTTACCCCTAATATATCTGAACTATCAATACTATCTTCTTTTTTGTTACCAACAAATGTGAAATTTGTCTTTGTTGTGTTTTTGATTAAAACATCCGTTACTACAAAGGTTTTAATTGCACCATCTTTAAGCCTAAATTCTACTTTTTGACCTTTTAGGACAAATTTTAATTCACAGAATGGCATTTGATGTATATCTAAAGAAAAATTGGCACTGCCTGGAATTGCATCAACTACTTGTGAGATAAAAACATCATCTTTTGAATCATCAGCCATAAAAATCATTTCAGGTTGGTCATCATCTTCATCCTCAATTTCATTAACAAAGATTGTTCTTTTAGTACCATCTTTTAATTTGAAAGTTACATTACGAGCCCGAAAATTATCTAAAACTTCGGGTAAAGACATTTTGTGTGGATTCATTTTTAAAAATTCTAATTAAACTAAAAAAACCAATCTTGTTTAAAACAGGACAGTTAAGCTGAAAATGATCCTGCTACAAAGGATTATCAACTGTTTTCTAATAAATTTAAAATCTGTAAAATTTGTATTTAAATTATACCTTATATGACCCCGGTGAGATTCGAACTCACCTCTACGGTTTAGGAGACCATTGTTCTATCCAGATAAACTACAGGGTCGCAATAAATTAACTTTACCAAATTTGAGTGATAAAAGCCAATTTTTTTAGTAACTAATATTGACGAGTAAAATATGGTTGTGGTGCATTAGAATCAGCGATTTTATCTGCCGCAAAAACGAAGGGGATCCAAATAGCTAACGCTATCAGCATGTTGACAATTGACAATACGATAGCACGCCAATCATAATTACAGGCTAAAAATGGCCCGATGATTGGTGGCACAACGGCAGGAACTGCTACTTGTACAGGATTAACTAAATTCATCATGCTGACACCATATGAAAAAGCTACATTGACTAAAGGAGCAACAACAAACGGGATAAAATAAACTGGATTGAGAACTACAGGCAAGCCGAAAACAATTGGTTCATTGATATTAAAAATTCCCGGTGCAAGTGCAACTTTAGCAATTGTTCGGTAGTCACTCCGTTTGGAAAACAGCAGTATGGCCACAATCAGCATCAAAGTTCCCCCTGCTCCACCAAACCAGGCAAATGCGTCAAATGATCCGCGAACCCAGATAAAAGGTGCTTCTCTTCCTGCACGGGCAGCTGTAACATTAACGTTCTGGGCAGTTAGCCAAATTGAATCTAAAATTGGAGCCCAGACACTTAAACCATTAAAACCAAAAAAGCTAAAAATCTGGACTAATAAGGTCACAAGCATTACCATACCGAAGCCTTGACCTAATTTTACTAAAGGTGTTTGAATCGAATTGAGCAACCAGTTGCCAAAAAAAGTTCCCGTGATTGTCTGAAAGACAAAATTAATCATACCAACACAAAATATCGCAATAATTGCAGGAATAAGTGAATCAAATGCCATCTGCTCAGCATAAGGCAAATTGGCAGAAAGATGAAGCTTGATTCTCGCTCTAAAACAAAGTGCAAAGATAGCAACACCGATTGAACCAAATAAAATAGCAGTAAAAATTCCAGTAGTCGAAAATTGTGAAATATTAAAAACTTTATGAACAGGAACTACTTTGCCGTTAATTTTAAGTTTAGTTAAATTAGCAATGCTCATGGCCAAAGAAGATAAAGAAACAATTGCTCCAGCAACTGGGTCAACTTCCATGCTTTTAGCTAAATGATAGCCCAAAGACATTGACAAAAAGAGGGCAAATAAAGCAAAGGTACCACGCCAAACTACATTACACACTAGTGAGAGCGGCTGCATTGCCCAAGCAAAAGTGTGCCAGCCTAATTCACTTTTGGCTGCAGCAATCAGGCTTTTGACCAAAACAGCAAGAGAGCCAGCAATAGTAATAGGCATTACTGAGACAAATGCATCCCTTAGTGCCACAAGCCAGTGAGTTTGCCCTATTTTGTTAGCTACAGGCAAAATATAGTCTTCAAGCCAAGTAACTAATCGACTCATTTTTGCTCCTTTCTCTTCAAATAATGGGGGTGATAGCCCTTGTTTTTATTCTTATGCTTTTTATGTTTTTTGCTTGATCCATTAACCTTCTTTTCTTTAGTTGTGTCTCGCTTTTTATTTTCCTTTTTACGTGGCATTTTAGTAGTTAAATGAAACCCTGCAAAATATACACGTTCAATTTTAACACTCTGCTCAAGTAGCTTCCTAAGATCGCGCAAATCATGATCATCACCCAGGGTAACCACAAATCCTTTGGCACCCATGCGGCCAGTTCTTCCGGCACGATGCATGTATGTGTTAACTTCACTAGGGATGTCGTAATTTATCACATATGTTACACCAGCAATGTCTAAACCACGGGCAGCCAAGTCTGTGGCTATAAGCAATTTGCTTTTGCCAACTTTAAAATTATTAAGAGCCGCCTCTCTTCTCTGCTTGCCAAAGTCATTAGCTAAAATACCAAATTTAGTCTTAGTATGTGCTAAAATACCCGCAAAATGCATCATTGTTTGGTTTGAATCAAAAAATAGGATACCTTTAAAACCATCAAGGCGCATCAGCCGCTGAATAAAATCAACTTTATGCGCATTGTCTATTTGCAAAAAATAATTTTTAACAGTTGATTTCTGCTCTGGTCGCACATCAATAGTGATAAATTTGCGGGCAAAAATATCTTCTGCCTGTTTGGTTATATCAGATTCAGTAGCACCAAAAAGCAAGATTTGCGAATCAGCCGTCATATTCTGCCCTAAAGAACTTAATAATTCCATTTTATTGAATTCTAAAACGTCATCCGCTTCATCTATTACCAGAGTTCTTATTTGATTAACTTTGATGCGATTAGCTGAAAAGAAATCAAAAAATCTTCCGGGAGTGGCAACGACAATTTCAGGGTGTTTCTTTTTTAAATTATCTTCCTGACGTTTGCGATTTCCTGCACCAACAAGTGTAATTCCAGTTAAAGCGAGAGCATGAATAAAGGGATTAATGGCATGGCGAATCTGCACCGCTAATTCTGTTGTTGGTGCAATAATAATTAAACTATTGGGTTTGCCTTTTTCTACTTTTTCCAGTGCAGGTAAAGCATAAGCCAAGGTCTTTCCGGTTCCCGTTTTTGCAAGTGCGATACAACTTGCACCATTTAAAATTGGAATTCGCGTTTCTTGCTGAATCAAAGTTGGTTCAGCCATTTTTAATTTTGTTAAAACTGCTTGAATTTCTTGTTTCATTATTGTGTTAATTGTCCGTATTTCTCCTTGTACTGGGTAACTGTACCATTGTATGTTAGCATAACTACCCCACTTTCTAAATTTCTTACAGACTTTACCCGTCCGTCATTGTTATAGCGCCAAAATGAATATTGCATTTTATTTGGGGCTTTTTTACCGCCAGTAATAAACTGTACACCATGAGGAAAATATTTTTTATATTTAACTGGGATATCTACCATGACGCGTTTATTTAATCCTTGAAGCATGCCAGCAAATTGAGCCATTTGTTTAATATATGTTAAATCATAGCTATCAATAGCTGGTTCTATCCAAATTGGTAAACTTCCCGTGTCTGTGCCCACCTTTTTCAGAAAATACTGATAGTGCTGCAATGGTGTTGATTCATTGCTGTAAGCAACGATGGTGCCAAAAGCAAGTTTAGTTCCTAATATTTGATCACGATAAGACAAATAATCATCGTCAAAGTACGAGCGCCCCTGTGTACTTCTCAAATAGACAAATGAAATGCCGTTAGACTGCAGTTCATGTAAATCAACATAACCATAATTCTGGTTTAATTCAACGCCAATTGCACTTGAATTGCCATTTGGCGGTAAAGTAGTTTGCTTATGCATATTGGCTATACCAACGATAAGAAGCCCAATTGCAACAATTAGCAATATTAGAATCGCAGGTAAAGTAAACTTATGATGAAACCTTTTCATCTTTTTCTCCGTTTATTTTTCTACACCTGTACATTATAGCAATTTTTCAGCTACAGTTGCTAACTACAATCTTGACAATAAAAAAGTGGCTGACTTTTCAGTCAGTCACTTATTAAGCAGTAACTATTCTTCAACTAAATATATTGGTTTTTGTCCGTTTAATACTCGTTTAACATCAGTCATACTGTGTTCAATCATATTTTTAACAGAGGTCTTGGTGTAATATGCGGAGTGCGGCGTAAAGACCACATTAGGCATTTTTGCTAATTCCTGGTACTCAACTGGCAATTCGGAAATATCTTTGAATTTCTTCATGACAATTGCCTCTTCACCAGTCATAACATCCAATGAAGCACCAGCAATTTCTTTGTTCTTCAATGCATCAATCAAGTCTTGAGTATTAACCAATGGACCTCTAGCTGCATTAATGAGATATGCGGTGTTTTTCATTTCTTTAAATTGCTTTGCACTAATCATATCTTCCATTGAAGGCTCAAGTGGTGTATGCAATGTCAAAATATCCGCATTTTTGACTACAGTATCAAAATCGGTATATTCCAAAAATGCTTCATTAGCAGGATTTTCAACCAAGTCATAACCGAGTACGTTGGCTCCTAAAGCATGAAACATTTCTGCAACGCATGAACCAATACGTCCAACACCAATAATACCAACTGTTTGGTTATAGATTTCATCACTCATCAAATCTTCAGACCGAACAAAATTGAGGTGCTCTCTTTCATTATCTAAAATAGGTCCCCATTTTCTCAACAAGTACATTGCAGAAGTCAAAGTGTTCTCCGCCACTGCACGAGGAGAATATGCCGGTGTATTAGTTACAATCATATGATACTTGTGTACAAAGTCAAAATTGACAATGTTATACCCAACAGACCTTAAAGCTATTTGCTTAATTCCATATGAGCTCAGTTTACGATAGACCTCTTCCTCATCTATGTCAAAGACCTGCAAAACGCTGACAACATCATAGCCTTTCGCCATCTCAACAGTCTTAGCATCAAGCTTGTCTTCAGTTGAAACTAAATCATCTTCAGGATGATCTTTATTCCACTTGTCAGCATATACCTGTTGCTCCGGGGTCATATTGTAAAGTAAAGCTTTCATTATTAATCCTCCTTTTTTGGATAAAAAATTTATATCTCTTATTGTATCCAAAATTAGAATAAAATTAAAGATAAATTTTAAAAATAATATTTAATAATTTAAGCTTAATCACATGAAATCGAATAAGACTATCAGATTTGCACATTATAAATTAAATTTTTTGTTCAATTTGGTCGATATTAACCTGTAAAACTTCTCTTAGCCAAGGAAAACGTGCCTTCATTTCAGCAAATTCCGGTCCTTCTGCCAAGAATTTTCCGGTTCCTTTAACATGAAAGCCAGCTCCTGGACCAGCTGTACCCTCTACTTTTTTAGAACCCATAGTCAAAACAACATGATTGTCATTAGCAAAATCATTTTCAATACTATGCATGCCTGCTGCTGGGAGATAAAGGCGATTATTTTCCTCGTCGACTTTTACATACGACATCCACGTATTTACCACACTAGCAGGATTTGCATTAATAGTAACAATTGTGACTGGTCCTTCATCCTTCATTACATCTAAAAACTTCTGATTCATTTTTGTCCTCCTAAAAAATAAAAGAAGCTGCTTTTTTAGTAGCCTCCTTTATTATAGAACGTTTGTTCGAAAGCATGAAATAAAATGCTTATTTTTAGTAAGCTCGTTTGCCTTTTTTGTAAACCGCTTTGTCCTTTTGTACAACTGCACTGATTTTTTCTAACGGATTTTCATCCAGAACCAAGAAATCTGCATACTTACCTTCTTCTAAAGAACCGTATTCTTTATCTATTTTTAGAAGCTTGGCAGAATTATAACTGGTTTCCAAAGCCTCGAAATTAGTAAAGCCTTGTTCTACCAACAAAGGCAATTCTTCAGGAGTCATTGTAAAGTCATTAAATGGAGTTCCCGCATCAGTACCCAGAGTGATTTTGACACCAGCATTTTTAGCTTTAGTTATGTTGCCCCGCAAGTCTTTCCAAGCTGCAGCTATTTTATTCATTTCCCATTCAGGAATTTTCCCAGGAGCATATTCGATGAATGCCCAAGCTCCAACTATTGTTGGTGTTAAATATGTTCCTTTTTCAATCATCAACTTAATTTCTTCATCATTAACGTAAAAACCATGTTCAATGCTATCAACGCCGGCTTTAATCGCATTCAAAATTCCTGGGTTGCCCTCCGCATGTGCCGCTACAGTTAAACCTTTGTGATGAGCTTCTTCTACTGCAACGTGCATTTCGGCTTCACTTAATTGGGGATCATCGAGAGAGTCATTCTCAGTCATGACTCCGCCTGTTGCCATAACCTTAATTGCTTTAGCACCAGCCTTAATTCCTTGGCGAACAGCCTTACGCATCTCATCAGGTGAATCAACCAATACACCAAAGTTAGGCAAATCACCATGTCCACCAGTCATAGAAAATGGGTGTCCTGCGGGCACAATTTCTGGTACCTTAGTTAATTTGTTTTTCTTAATTAAATTATTAAGAGCAATATCTATATTATATGTACTGCCACATTCACGAATATAGGTAACACCTGATTTCAATAAATCATGCAAATGTTTAACGGCACGAACCGTAGAAGATACAACATCAGATTCACTGCCACCGTCAGGGGTCAAAGGATCCATAATAATATGAGTATGGCAGTTGATTAAGCCAGGAATCACATACTTATTCTGCAAATCAACTGTTTTATCTGCTTGAGGTGCAGTACCTGTAGCAATTTCGGTAATCTTACCACTCTCGTCATCGACCACTAATGTTGTATTAGACTGAATTTTATCATCAATCCCGTTAAACAAATTAACGTTAGTATAAGCAGTTTTAGTCATCTAAAAAACCTCCAAATTTTTGTATAAAAAAAGCACTCATCCTTTTCCTCTTAAGGACGAGTGCTCGCGTTACCACCTTTTATTCATTTATTACTCACGTAATAAACCTCATTAACTATCAAACAATAGCTTGCAAAAATAACGGATGCAACTCCGCCACTGGCTGATTATCACCAATGGACATCAATTAGAAGCCCATGTTCACTACTAACTGCTAACTGATTTTCACCAAATATCAGCTCTCTTTATCAGCAACAAAATAGTTACTCTGCTTTGCAAGATGTTGTTTATTTAATTGACTTTTAATCTATCATTATTTATTAATTATGTCAACACCATGAAGTAAAAATGAAGAATCGGCAGTTCACTTGGGGGTATAGCATTAACTATTTGGCTAAGAATGGTAAAAAATTTTATCATCATAGCCTTACTTTTCTGATGCTTTTATAATAGTTATTTTGTTTAACCTGATGATATTGCTTTTTTTAAGTTTATGCTAGGTAAAATTTTAGTAACAGGTAATCGATAACCGCTTTGATGCCACACCTCCAATTACGACTTTAAATTAGTTTTGATTACCACTGTTTTTAGTCGTTAAGCCAGAATGCTAATAATTAATCTATCCCTACTCATATGCGTTTTTTCTACTAATTGTAACTAGTATTAGCTTAATTGATTAACTAACAATCCTTTTTCCTGAAAGATGTAAAAGGCAAGAGCCTCAACTTTTTGCTTTAATCATCCGCTATTTTATTTCAACGTTGATGAGATATTAGCAAATTCAAATAAAAACTAAACTGATGAAATCCATCACCATTCAATGATTAAATGAATATTAATTATTCTAACTAAAACAACAGTTTATTGAGAAATTAGGTTTATACACAAGAAAGAAAGATACTTAATTAACAATGATTTAAATGTTTAATTAATGTCAAGATTAAACTGATAACTATATTTTTAACATCAGAT
The DNA here is from genome assembly GCF_016101625.1 of Lactobacillus sp. M0396. Taxonomy (NCBI): domain Bacteria; kingdom Bacillati; phylum Bacillota; class Bacilli; order Lactobacillales; family Lactobacillaceae; genus Lactobacillus; species Lactobacillus sp. M0396. The sequence continues at coordinate 95,800 of NZ_JACFQE010000004.1, read as the reverse complement.
TCGTTACCATTATTGGCTGCGTTCAGGTCTTAATTTCTTGGTGCTTTTAAAAGCAATATCCTAGTCCTGACCAGAGATTAACGGCAACGAAAAAGATTCTACAATGAAAGTTGATATAATTTAACCAATTACATTCATAAATAAAAATATTTACCTTTTGTTAATAATTTAGTGGTATTTATTTTGTTAATATATACAAACAAATAACTGTATGCATTTAACGACACAATAGCTTTTAATTTACATTAATCTTAAAAAATCTAACTTGAGAAATATATCTTTTTAATACTAGCTAAAAATAAAATCACAATCAACAAACGACCAATCTTTTGCTAACTAATATCATCTTAACTACTAATTTGACTTATTTGATTAAAGCATGATAAACATTATCTTGAACGTGAATCTTATCGCCTGTTTTAGCATCGTCACCTGCTTGTATAACATGATCTATTGAATTTGTAATTACTGTAATAATTGTTGGCTTTTTACCACTTGCTTTAATTTGCTCAAGATCCATTTCAGCCAACTCAATTTTTGGAGAAACTTTCTCTCCTTCTTTGACTTTAATAGTAAACGGTTTTCCTGCCAGATCAACAGTATCGATTCCCATATGTAATAATACCTCCAGACCGTCTTTCGTTTTAAGTCCAATTGCATGCTTGGTCTTAAAAATTGAAACAACTTTACCTTCTACTGGACTGAAAATATGTTGATCACTTGGTTCAATTGCAAAACCTTCACCCATCATTTTTTTAGAAAAGACTTCATCATCAACATCAACTAAAGATTTAAATTTACCGTTAACGGGTGCAGTAAATTCAATTGTCATTTTATTATTTTCACTTACTGTATTATCTTCAGCATCATGGCTAGTTGTGGTTTCATTTATTCTTTCAGGATGAGCAAGCAAATCATTTATTTCTTGACTATAAAGATCGGCTTTACCACCAAAAATAACTTGAAGTCCACCAGCAACTTTTAAAACACCTGGAGAACCTAATTTTTTAAATACAGATTCATTAACCTGACTGTTATCTTTAAGTGAAATTCTTAATCTGGTAGCACAAGCAGAAATAGTATTTATATTCTCAGCTCCACCTAAAGCTGCAATAATTTGCTCAGACTCTGTATGTAGATTGGTGGCATTTCCTGATTTGTGATCATTTCTTTCAACGTCATTATCTACTTCAGTTTGCATTCCAGGAATATTGACGTGGAATTTTTTAATACAAAAAGTGAAAACAAAGAAATAGAGGAAAAACCAAATAACCCCAATAATTAATACATTAGGCCAGTTTGTTTTATCTTTTCCTTGCAAAACACCAAACAGCAGATAATCTATTAATCCACCAGAAAATGAATTACCAATTCTGATGTTCATAATATCTGCAAGATAGAATGAGCAACCATCAAGAAATGAATGAATTAAATATAACCAAGGAGCTACAAATAGAAATGAATATTCTAAAGGCTCGGTAATACCTGTAAGAAAAGAAGTAAGACCACCTGAAAGATACAATCCACCATCTTTTTTCCTGTTAGCTTTTGGCAGGCAAAGGTACATTGCTAAAGCAGCTCCAGGCAAGCCAAACATCATGGTTGCAAAACGTCCAGCAAAAAACCGAGTACCATAAGTAAATAAACCATGGAAATTTGGATCAGCTAATTGGGCAAAGAAAATATTTTGCGCTCCGACAACGGTTTTTCCAGCTACTTCTGCTGTGCCACCGAGTGCCGTATACCAGAACATCGGATAAATAGTATGATGTAAACCGACGGCTCCGGTCAGCCGTAATAAAAATCCGTACAGGAAACTACCAAAACTGCCCATTGCTGCAATTGCATGTCCTGCAGTAGTCAGCCAACCTTGAATTGGGGGCCAGATTAAGTAAAATATTGCACCGATAACTATAGCAGCAATTGCAGAAATAATTGGTACGAATCTTGATCCGCCAAAAAAGCCTAAAAATTGTGGCAATTGAATTTTACGATAGTGATTATGCAAGTATGCAACAACGGAACCAATTACAATTGCACCTAAAACACCGGTGTCAATTGTATTTTTAGGGTTAAACAATTGTAGCAAACCGGAAATTGTCGCAGTATATACAAGATAAGCTACACCACCTGCTAAACCGGCAGTACCCTTATCACCTTTAGCTAAACCAACAGCCAAACCAATCGAAAAGATTAAAGCCAAGTTACTAAAAACTGCGTTACCAGCAAAATTCATTATTTTTAATGTATTTTGTAACCAAACTTGATTTAAAACTGGAAAAGCTGAAACAGCCGCATCATTTGTTAGAGCTCCGCCAAGTCCTAACAATAAACCGGCAACCGGCAAAATAGCAATTGGCAACATGAAAGCTTGCCCTAATTGGGAAAACCACTGACCAATTGCAGTGAATCTCTTATTTTTAGTCATTTTATTCTCTCCCTTTTTTAAATACTGAAGTGAACGTCCTAGCAATTTGCAGAGGTCTGGTAATAGCACCACCAACTACGATTCCAAGCGGATTAAGGTCTATTACCTTTTTTAATTCAGCTGGAGTATGAATTTTACCCTCTGCAATTAGTGGCAGGTCAGCATCCACAATTTTTTTAATTAATTGAAAATCTGGTCCAGACTTGTTTTCACTTTCAGCTGTATAACCAGCCAAGGTAGTACCAACAAAATCTACGCCACATTCATAAGCGTTCTGTGCTTCTTCAAAATTTGATATATCAGCCATCATTAACTGATGCGGATATTTCAATTTAACTTCTTTGATAAATTGATTAATGGTTTGTCCGTCATGCCGAGGACGTAAAGTGCAGTCAAAAGCTATAACATCAACCTTGGTTTCAACTAATTCGTCTACTTCTTTCATCGTTGGTGTAATGTACGGCTCTTCAGGTGGATAGTCCTTTTTAATGATTCCGATTATAGGTAAACTAACCATAGCTTGAATTTCTTTAATATCACGTACTGAATTTGCACGTATACCTACCGCACCAGCTTCTTCAGCAGCCTTCGCCATAAGAGGCATTATCCCTCCTTTTTCAGTATACAAAGGTTCTCCGGGTAAAGCCTGGCAAGAAACAATCAATCCCTTATGAATCTTATTGATAAACTTTTCTTTTTCCATATGTATTTTTACTCCATTAATATTATTTTTTGAAGTTTTACTTCATAAAGTATGATATTATTTTTTGGCGGGAAATGCAATCGTTTTCTTGAAAAAGGATGATATAATTTACTCATTAGCGAAAGAGGCTTTTTAAGAAATGAATTTTATTCAATTATTTAATGAGAACAAAAAAGAGTTGACCAAATCTGAAGTAAAATTAGCTAATTACATTGCTAGTCACGCAGAACAAGTAATTTACGATACAATAAAATCATTGGCTATAGCTTCAGACACAAGCGATGCTACCATTATTCGCCTTTGCAAGAAACTTGGCTTTTCAGGCTTTTCTAAACTAAAAATTTATTTAGCACAAGAATCAATTTCGCAGAATAAATTGGCTGCCACTAGTGCGGATAGTAACTTTTATATTGAAAGTGCAAACTTATTAATCGATTCAATCAACAAAACTAAAAGTTTGTTATTTCCCCAAAATTTACTTAAAGCGGTTAAGATACTCGCTAAAGCCAAGCGAGTCTATTTATTTGGCCTAGGGCATTCCGGAGAGTCAGCAAAAGATTTTGCTAAAACATGGTTAAGGATAGGTCTAATAGCGCATGCCGAAGTTGATCCCCACATTCAAGTACAAATTAGTTCATTACTAACAAAAAAAGATGTTGTTATTGGCCTATCTCTTTCGGGTCATACCAAAGATACATATGACTCTTTAAAACTAGCTAAAAAGAACGGAGCAAAAATCATTACTATTTCTAATGAATTGAGCTCGCCCATAGCAAATTTAGGCGACGTTCAATTACAAACAGCAGTGGGAGAATTTATAAATATTGGTTCTGTAGCCGGACAAGTTTCTCAACTTTATCTGTGCGATGTGTTAGCACGCGGGTACGAAATTTATACTAAAATTGATAGCAATTCCATTAAGGAAAAAGTCCTACCAGAAATATTAAAAAAAGAAATTTAATAGTTGCTATAAAAAAAGATGGTAAATCTATTTTTAGATTTACCATCTTTTATAATATTCAGAATAAAAGTTACATCTTTACTACCCTAACAGGATTACCCAAACCTTTTATGACTTTAAGCAAGTCTTGCTGATCTAGCCAAATAGTAGCTGTATTGTCGTTGGGATGAACAGCAATTCTAGGCTGCTGACTAAAGTATGAGTCAAGGTAAAACGGTATTTCATGCTCAGGATCGTTTAATAGACCTAAAGGTGTAACTGAGCCAGGTTCCAAATCCATTTTTTCTTTCAAATCTTGCGGTGAGACAAAACTAAGTCTGCGAGTGCCATTTTCCTCACGAAATTGCTGTAAGTTGACTCTTTTATCGCCCTTAATAGTCAAAAGATAGTAGTTACGTTTCTTGTCATCCCTCACAAACAGATTTTTAGCATCTGCTTCAGGATGTGGCAGAGCAATTTTTTCCATTTCTGCCATATTGTAAACAGCCTGGTGCTCTACTATTTCGTATTTAATTCCGTGTTGATCAAGGTAATATAATGTTTCGCTTTTGTTCATTTGGTGTTATTTTCTTAAAAGATGCTATTTTGAATCTTACTTCATAACTTACCAGTAGAAAGTTCCTTATGATTGGTGATAGTTACCATCCTTAAACGCTTTTTGGCATCCACCTGATAATAAATTACTAATAAATCATTAAGAACATGAAATTCGTGGTATTCACTCCAGAGTTTTTTCAAAACTTTATGAACAGTATATTTTTTCAATAGCTAGGATTTCAACTGCATCTATAATTGTCATCCTTGCATCCATTGTATCAACAGAAGAAAGATTAAACATACTTTGTAAATTATCCATTCTTTTTACAAAAGATTTTTCAAAACGCACTTCATATTTTAATTTTCTGTCCACCGCTTTTTCCAATCATCTAGATTATCTACTTTAATACTACTATCCTTAATCAATCCTAACTCTTCAGCTTTAGCTATTACCATAGCCTTTTCAACTTCGGAAGGTAAATTTGTATCTGATGTATTATCCTCTTTACGATTTACAGGATAACTAAATCCTTTATCATGGTTAAACTGAGAGATAAGCATTTTAACTGCCGTAGCAGCCGTCAAGCCGATTTGCTTGGCATTATCATCTAATTCTTGCTTTTCTTTCTTATTTAATCTAATTCCAAATTGTATAGTCGACATAGTATCACCTTATCTGTAAAGCAATAACGATAAATCAGTTAACATAAAGGTTGTTTAATCTTTATCAGTATAAAATGATTTCAACCGATACGTAGTTACAGGCTCCACGTAATAATTATATTTTGCCACCAGGTCACAGATTTCCTCACCATCAATCAAAGTGATAATTCTGGTGCCCTGACGTGCTGTCTTAATTGCGCCGCGAGTAAAATCAGAATTCGTAATAAAAATGCCAAATTCCGCGTTGTATTTATCCATTGCTCCGCGAAACTTATCTATTTCAGGAGCGGGCACATTGGATTGCCAGCGTTTTGCTTGTAGAGCTACTCTGGTAGTCCGATAATCATTTGAACGAACATAGCCAAAACCATCAAGACCACCGTCAGCAACGTAGTTAACGCCAATCGTCTTATCAACGTCGATCCCCATTTTGGTAAGTAAACCGCGGCAAAAAAGTTCAAACTTTTTCGGACTCATTTTCATCAGAGCATCTAACAAATCTTGTCTCCACTGATCTTCTTCTGTGACTTCATCCGTTGAATCCTTAGCAGAATCAATTTCAGACAAGCTTTTTTTCTTTAATTCCTGAGAATTATTATCTTCTAAAAAGGGACGAACATCCTTTTCCGGATTAAAAATATCGAGATTAACTTTACGACCTTTTTCAGATAATTCTACTTGATGATCATCTTCAGTTAAAAAACCAGTTCTTACTAAATACATAACTGCATAATTAAATGTATAGTCAAATGGTTTATACTTATTACCAGTTTTCTTAGATACCTTAACTTCATTCACTTCTTGTTCAGAAATTGCGGTGGAATTGTCACGAATATCTGAACAAATTTCACGCCTTGTTACCTGACCACCAAGACGACGCATTGAAATCAGAATTTCTTTCATAGTTACATTTTCTATATTAATTTGTCGATTAGCCATTCACTTTATTCTCCTAGTTAGATGCTTACTCTTATTATAATTTGAAGCTCATATATACTCAAACAGACTATGTAAGAAAAATTATACTAATTAAAGTTTTTTCAAAAATCGAATTAGCAAAAAAGTATTGGATAAATGATAATCCAATACTCAAATATAGGCTTTTAACTATTTTTAAGTCAAAGTTTTTTAAAAAATTGGTACTAGGTTATTTGTTACTCTTCAGATTCTAAAGGTTTAATCTTTGTATTGTAGACTACCTTAACCTTTTCGCGTACCTCAGTCTTCCAGCTAAGCCAATTCTTTAATTTACTATCAGGATGAGTCTCTTTGAACCTATCAAAATATCTTTTACTTACCAAATCTCCCATACCTTTATGATTAATTTCATCAGGCTGGTAATTATTAACAACATAATTCAAATTGCCATAATCAAGACCAAAATCGTCCGCAAGTTGACTTAAAATCTTTTTATTTTCCTGTTTGATAGAATTTTCTAATACATCTTCAACTTTTTGATCAGAATATTTTTGAGGATTAAGTTGAACATCTTGCCAAATCGAACGAATATGGTTCGCACGTGGCTCATTAGTTTTAGCATACTGATCAATGTAGTTACCAACTTGTGAAGTCTCACTTTGATCTTTAGACTTTTGTGCAACATTTACTTGTTGGCTTTGCTGATTCGCTGTTGAAATATAATCTTGAATGAGTGACATAATATAGCGTTCATCCACTTCTTTAATATGAATAGATTCAAGCTCATAATCTTCATCAAGATCAAGGTCTACTGGGTCGTCAACATTTTTATTTTCTGCTTTTAAATTATCGATAATATTTTGGTATGTACCTTCTAAAGTGTTTTCTATTTCAGGTGGGATATCATCAACATTAACTTGTGTAGAAACAGGAAGTTCATCTTGTTTATCCAACTCATCATAAGTCTTAATAGCAGCAAGTGCCTGATCATATTTTTGAAAAGCTTCAGCAAACTGTTTCTGTTCTTTTTTAGGGGCATCAATAAGTGCAGCCAATATTTGCGGATTATCGACATATTTGTCCAGTTTTTTACGTGCTTGTACATAACGCTTACGTGACGTATTCCAGTCCGGAGCAAGAACGCCATTAGTACCACCATTCGCATAAAGTGTCAACGCTTTATCTATTTCATCACTATACTGATTAGGATATTGGAAAGTTACTATTTGACCCCATTTTTTGCCATCATCATAAATACGGTTTGTTCTTGAAAAGGCTTGTATTAGGTTTTGGGCATTCATTGGTGGTCGGTCAAGATATAGTGTGGATAATCTTGGTGCATCAAATCCAGTCAATAACCGATCAACTACGATCACTATGTCTAGTTGTTGGTCTCGTGTTTGATATGCTTTATTTTTACATGCTAAACGATCATTGACATTGCGATTATAACTAGGAATATCAGTCATAGAAAGCTGGGTATTAAACATTTTATTGTAGTCATCCAATGATTGTTTCATTTCTGCTTGGTTAACCATTGATTCATCTTCGTTTTGAGAGATTGAATACGTAATAGCTATGCGGGGAAAATCCGGTGCCACTTTTTGAATACGATTAGGCACTTCACCGTTGGCAATTGCCTCTTTAAACAAGTGATAGTATTTCTGCGCTTGTTTAATAGAAGATGTTGAAAACAGTGCGGAATACCTGTGGCCATTGCTAAGACCTTGTTTACGATAAGCTAAATCTAAAATTTGCTTGACCACTGCCTTCATGTGAGCATCTGTGAGATAAATATCTTCGTTATCTGTTTGATTTGAATTTCCTTCATTATCTATTTTAAAACCAAGTACTTTTTTATCATGAATTGCGTCTTCAATCGTATATTTATGTAATATTGGACCATAAAGTTGCTCTGTGGTGCGGGCATCTTGTCCATTTTCAGCCCGTGCGTTTTCCGCAAAAATTGGGGTACCGGTAAAGCCATACCATAATGGTTGACGATTAAAAAATCGATCTAGTTCTCTTTTTTGAGTTGGCGTAACTGCTCTATGACATTCATCAACAATAAAAGATAATCTTAAGTCCTTCAGCTTTTCATATTTTTTAGCAATTTCAGGTGAATTTTCCATTCGTTTAAATATCGTTTGCAATTTCTGTCTGGTAGTTACAATCACATTGCGATTGCCATCACCCAATTGCTTAGCCAATTCAAAACTATTCGCTGTTTCATCCACGTCAATCGTGTCATTATTTGCATAAGTTTGAAATGCTGAAACAGTTTGCATGTCCAAATCTTTACGATCTATTAGAAAGATTGTCTTATCAATAGCTGGTATTTGTAATAAATTACGGGCAACTTTATAGGAAGTCAGGGTTTTACCTGAACCCGTAGCGTGCCAAATAAAGCCAGATTTTCCTTCACGCGATGCTTGGAAAATTGCTCGTATTGCTTGAATTTGGTAGGGACGCAGCAGAATGATTCTCTGAGCATTGTCATCTAAAACTGTATAGTCAGCAATCATGTGATGCGCCATCGGAATGGATAAGACATCACGAGCAAAATCTAAGTAATCATTAACTTGTTGCTTGTCTTGATTAATCCAAGAAATCAAAAAATTAGCACGTAAATTTTGCCCAGCAGGAATGTACTGAGTATTAGTACCATTGGTGACAACAAACATTTCTACAAAATTATAGATATCACCAAATTTATCCTCATCTATATACTTTTGTATTTGACGAAAGGCATCCATAAAGGGAAAATTCGGTGTCTTCAATTCAATATGAATTAGGGGTAAGCCGTTAATCAAGAGAGTAACATCAAAGCGCCTATCTTGATCAAGTGGTGACAAGCTCGACTTATTAACTTCTACTTGGTGGACCACTTCATAAACGGAAGTTCCACCAGCAATATTGGTGTTATCTAAAATCAATAAATCGGCATCTGGTAAAGAGGAATCATCACGTTTTAGGTGGTGCCTAACCTGCCTGTTAGCACCAGCCAAAAATTTGGCAGCTTGGTAAAAATTAGGCTGGGTTATTTGCGTACGAATAGTTTCCTTTTCATTTTGTGTTAGTGGAACATCATGAAGTTGATCGCGGTTGTTATCTTCAAGGATCTGGAAAAAGTTAGCCCATAATTGCGGAATTGTTCTTAAATCTTCACGTAAACGCCATTGATTAATACCTTGAGTTAATTGCTCAATTAAAGTTTTTTCCATTTGAGCTTCTTTAACTGCTGCCACTGACATATTTGTCTCCTTTCCCTATTATTCAACAAACATATTTTGTAAAAGACACTTTTTTACTTGTTGAAAATTTTGCAATTTCTTATTTTCTAATTCGATTAATTGATCAACCTTAGATAGAAGATTGCCGATTTTTTGTTGTTCATTCAAATCGGGAATTTTCAGAAGTAAATTCATTAATACATCTGCGTTTAGCTTCATTCGTCCACTACCAACTAAATACGGCAACAAATTTCTGTTCTTTAAAGAATAAGCAAGAAATAAATTATTTGAAGTACCAACTTTAGCTTGCAGGACATGTGCATGGTTATTAACCCATATATAGCCTTTTACAAATCTCACAGGATAATTTCTAACGTCGTTTGCCCCATCTTCAGCAATTAGAACAAATTCTCCTTCATGAGTATATCCTTTAACATAGTCTTGAATGCCATTAGCACCATAATAAGGTGTCTGACCAGATAATCGCTTATTGGCAGTTATTGGTTTCCGATAGTTATCTAACCTTTTTGTAATAGAATTAAGCCTTTTTTCATTCCAATCTCCTTCAAACCCCTTAAATCGCAATTCAGGTATTTTGGCATCATGTCTAGGAAATAGCTTTTGTAACAAAGCCTTTTTAAGCAGCTCCAACTTGTCGATCTTTTGCTGCTGCAAATCAAGTAGCTTATCTAACTTACTAAAAAAGTCACCGATTTTTTGTTGCTCATTCAAATCATTAGAAACTGAAATAAATAAATACGATAGATTTTTTTGGCTAATACCTTGAGCAGTACCACCTGTAGACAAACTCATTAACTTATTTTTAGTCGAAACTGTATTTAATTTATATAAAAGAAAAGAACCATTAATATTTTTTTCATCAACTCTAAATGCAATTGTTCGTTGACTAAGAATATATTTTTCATCATCTTTAATAATAGCTATATTGCCCATAGGTGCCTCGGTAGTAAAAAGTATGTCTCCTTTTTCTAGCTCCGTATTACCCATCCATTTTTTATATAGATCATAATTGCCAAAATGAACATCGATGTTTTTATCTATAAAGCCATTTTTTACATTAAGAGCAGATAAAGCCCGATACTTACCATTATTAGACCAACTTAAACCAAGTTTTTTTGGTGTTTTCCCCCTAAAGTCAATAATTTTTGCCAAACAATTTATAAATTTTTTTTCTGCCCATTCACCTTTAAAACCCATAAACCTAATATTAGGCACACGATTTTTATTACTCATTTTTCTAGTCCTATTCACTTATAAAATGTTCTTCAACTTTTCAAGTATATTTTGAGCATTTGGATCGGTACCAACCAATTCATCCAAAGAATGCTTAATTTCATCAGTGGTTTCTTTTTCTTCTTTTGTAATGCTAGCCATATCTGCAACTAGTTTTTGCACGTCAACTGGTGGTTCTTCTTCAAAAGTATCAACATAACGTGGAATATTTAGATTAAAATCATTTTCTTTAATCTCATCAAATTTTGCCAAATGAGCATATTTTTCAACATCTTGACGTGCAGTATAAGTAGATAAAATCCGATTTATATCTTCTTCACGTAATTTGTTTTGCGTTTTAACCTTTTCAAAACCTTTAGAAGCATCAATAAACATGACATCACGGTTTTGCTTATCTTTTTTAAGAACAATAATTACAGTTGGAATACCAGTACTATAAAACAGATTTGCTGGCAGACCAATAATTGCATCAATAGCACCATTTTCAAGGAGCTTTTGTCTGATTTTACCTTCAGCACCGCCACGAAAAAGAACACCGTGAGGCAAAACTATAGACATTACACCACTATGCTTTAAATGGTAATAACCGTGAAGTAAAAAAGCATAATCAGCCTTCGATTTAGGTGGCAAAACTCCATACGGTGAGAAACGAGGATCGTCCAAAAAGCCCTTGTTTGCTGACCATTTTAATGAATATGGTGGATTCATAACAACTGCATCAAAGTTATTGGCTTCCTCAGCTGGCCAATCCTCGTCCAAGGTATCGCCATTCCGCAAGTGCCTGTTTGCTTGGTCAATGTTGTGCAAAATCAAATTCATTTTGGCTAAATTATACGTAGAAGTATTAATTTCTTGCCCATAGTAAGTAACTCGATCATGAGCTGAACCATATTTTTTAAAGTTTAAGAGTAAAGAACCAGAACCCATAGCAGGATCATAAACCGTCATTCCTGCTGAATAATCTTTACCTACCAAAGTTAAACGGGTTAATAGCTCGGAAACCTGTTGAGGGGTATAAAATTCACCCGCTTTTTTACCGGATTCTGAAGCAAACTGACTAATCAAATATTCGTAAGCATCACCCAGGCTATCGCCTGAAGTTTTGACCAACTCTATTTTGCCAATTGCTTGAATAACTCCAGCTATAGTATCTGTTCTTTTTTGCGCCGTGCTTCCTAAACTTTTGGAATATAGATCATAATCATCAAATAACCCTTCAAAGTCTTGGTCCGAGCTTTCTAGTTTATTAAAGGCATCCCCTAATTGCTTGACCTGAAAAGTATGATTGTTGACCGCATTTAAAATACTATTATATGTGTATTCAGGTTCAATAACATAACCTAATGATACCCGCAACTCATTAACTAGTTCTGCATCATCAGCGTTATCTTCATAAATTTTTTGAGCTTCATCTAGTGTTCCATCAGGCTCATCTGACAACAATTCCAAAACGTTGTAAAGCATGTGATCAGATAAATATTTATAAAAGACAGTGCCTAATAAATAATTTTTATATTGACTCGCATCCATCTTCGATCGTAATGAGTCTGCCGCACTGAACAGACCTTGCTGTAAACTTGTTGTCGTATTTGACACTTTTATCCCCCACTTTAACTATCTTGATTTTTAGTCCTTTGTCTTTTTATGAATGAACTTAGTTTTGAATAATATTTTAATTAACTTATTAGTTACTACTTAATTGTACCATTTTGGATATATCAATCAGATAAATTTTTATAAGCTTAATTCTATGGAGTAGGTTTAGTTTCTTCATCTTTATATTCAGAAAATTCGGAAACTAGACTCAAAACTTCACTAATATGTTTTTTATAATCATTTTTTTCAGAAAATATACTTTCATATAATTTCTGTGCTTCATTTTTTTCATTTCTTTTTATTTCTTCAAACTTTAAAAAGGTCTTATTTACAGACAAAAAATTTATAAAATCTGTGCCATCTTTATTAGACATAAAATCCTCAAACTTTTGGCCATCAACCATTTTCAAAGCAATTAAATATGGAATTACAAAAAGATCTATTTTTTTAAATTTTTCTTTTTTTAGATAATCATTTTTTTCATTAATAACATGTTTATAAATAGCTGTATTTACTCTATTTTCAAAATGATTTCTTTCCCTATAGGTTAAGCCATATTTTATTTCTAAATCACTACAATAATCAAAATAATTAAGTTTATATCCAAATCTCTCTAAATTTTTAATACCAGATTCAAAATAAGGTTCTGGAACTTCCATAACAAAGTCAAAAAATCTGTCTAAATATCTATCGCCGTTGAAATTAGAGCCATAAAGCTTCTGTATTGTATTTTTCAATTCAAAAAGATTAACAGAAAACACAAAAGTTATTTTTTCATTATCAAAAAAATGTTGTACTCTTTCTAGCAGCTTAACAGCATATACTGGGCGACATCTATCTAATTCATCAATAAAAATAACGAGACGACCATCTTTAGGTATTAAAGAAGCTAATTCTTTCTTAAATTGAGCTTCAGTATTTTCTTCTGTTTGAAATATATCTAAAAGACTGCCAATATCAATTTTAGAAATTTGTTCAACCGCTATTCTGACAAGTTGCTGTCCTGCTTTAAAAGCTACGCTCTTGGCTTTTGTTTTAATGTTAAAAGTCGTTGTAGCTATGCTTTTAGACAAAGAAACAATTGGATCAATGTCAATATCATTCTTCCAAGCATCAAAATATACTGTTTTATATTTAATTTTTGTAGAATAATGAAATTTTTGGAAGTATGGTTCAATTTCAGCTTCAAATTCTATCTTGTACTTTTCAAAATTTTCTTTATTAGGATCTTCATTATTCAAACAATCTAGAATAAATTTACATTGCTTAATAAAAAAAGTTTTTCCTGTACCCCATTTACCATCAACAGCAATTGAAATTGAGCCAGATTGAAAATCAAGCATTTTTATAAAATTATAAGCGCTACGCCTTCTTTGTATGTTATTATCACCCCAAATAGATTTTATTATATTTTTACCAGTTGGTTTCATGTCTACACTTTTCATGTTTTTCCTCTTTAAAACAAATGTTAAACTAATCTATTGTCCCATACAAAAGATAAAAGCAAAATTATTGGCTTAACAGCTCAAATCCAATGATTAAAACTAGTTTAGTGCTAATTTTGAAAATTTAAGAAAAATTGTATGGTATACATCATCAGTTATATTATAAGATAACTATTTACGCTACTCAAAATTGTACTTTAGTATATTCATGTACTCAAACTCTCTTTTAATTAAGAAAGTTAAATTTTAGCCAGAAACACAAATTTTGTAACCATTAATGACATTTATTCCACCATTTGCAGTATCCTAGGATAAAAATAAAATTCATCTACTATACTTATTAACAGAAAGGAGCGTCAGGAATGAAAATTAATTGTCACATCGATCCTAATATTAGTGAAGAACACGGTAAATTATGGATCAAAAAAATGACACCAGCAATTAATGAACTTTTGCGAAAATTAGCAAAGTCCGAAAATTCATTATGGTGCCATTATCAATCTCAAATTTATCCAATTCAATTTGAAGACATTTATTCACTTGAGGTTGCTAACAGAGATATCAATGTTTTTACAGAAAAGCAGCAGCTTACATATAATGATCGTTTATCAAATTTGAAAGCAGATTTACCGAACTATTTTATTGAAGCTTCACGCAGCGCTATATTTAATTATCAGCATATCGACCACCTTGAATTACTTAATAATGGGTTAATCGATGTTGTTCTGACTAATAAGCATCGCGTACAAATATCAAGAAGAAATATTAAGAACCTGAAAGAGAGGTTAGGAATATGAAAAACACAAAGAGATTTATCAATTATTTGTTTAATTTTGCCGTTAGAGGCATCTTCATTGGTTTAATGATTTCTATCTTTTGCAGTTATGCATCACACAGCTCAGTTTACGTTCCATCCAGTCCATCTTTTACGACAAAATTTAGTAATTTGCTCAATGCTTTTAGCGTCTCAATTATTCTCTGGGCGGTTACTGGAATATTTTTCGGTTTTGGCAGTTTTATCTTCACTATTAACCAATGGTCATTATTAAAGAAGACGGTTATAAATTTCTTCACCTACTATTTTGGGTTTGTTTTTTTGGCCCTTTTAGCTGGTTGGGTTTCGTTAAACTTGGTTAACTTTACAAAATTTACTGTAATTTTCGTCATCATCTACTTAATTTGCTGGTATTATAATTACCATAAAATTGCAAAGGAAATTGCAAGTATTAATCATAAAATCAAAACAAAGTAATCTAATTACAATGGCAAAAAAGTTGAGCATTCATATCACAGTGCTCAACTTTTTTACTTGCGCTTCTTAATAAAGAAATTTATGAAAATATCATCATTCAATGTTAGTCTTCCGCTTTTTAGCAAACTAAACTTATTACAAATCTATTCCTTTTTGGTGCAAATTATCTAAGCAACTTTGTAAATATGCATTATCGTGCTCTGGGTAAATTGGATCAGTCCACGGAATAGCTGGTAAACTTTCGTACTCAGGACAATACTGCCCTCTATAATAAGGATCAAACCATTTAAGATCTGGATGATAATGGCGCCGTTGCATTTCAGCTAATACTAATAAATGAAATTGATACAATTTATATGGTGAATGTTTAAAAACATAGTTAACGGTAGCATGGGGCTTACCCCAGCCACGTCCGCGCAAAGCAGCAATTTCACGGTGTTGCCCCAATAACTGTTGCCTAGGCAATCGCCAAATTAAGTCTTGATGCCATAATCTCATAATTTTTCTTTATTCTCCTGAATTAAACGTGAATTTAATAAGTAAGAAACTTGATACTTTTCAGCTAAAAGTCTTAAAAATGGACCTAATTTATCTTCTTGTGGTGATAAGTTTTGCAATAAATGTAAGTAAGTTTGCTTTTCCTCTGGCGTACACATTTTCTTAAAGTAGCCCCAGACATGTTGATAAGCGTTGGTTAAAGTTTTAACCGTTGGTGTTTGCTTGGCAGCTTTTTCTAATAAACCCTTAAATTCAATATTCTTTTGCTCTGACCATTCGTTGTCCTTAGCTAGCAGCCTAATTTGCTCATAGCACTGTTGCGAATGAGCCATCACCCAATATTTATTGTAGGCCCATTCTTCTTGCCATTTATCCATTTTTATTTGTCCTGCTTTTTCAAGTATTTACATACATAGTTTTATTAATAATAAATTCTTCCTAACTAAATTTTATTACTAAATACTATTTCGCAACAAACGAATGAAACTAATTTTATTAAAACAGCTTGTCCAAAGCTAACAGCTGTTTCATGTATCGTTTTCGGACAATATTATTCTTAGCTTTACTCTGAAGTTGCTGTAAATCACCAGTAACAACT
This sequence comes from Lactobacillus sp. M0396, assembly GCF_016101625.1. Taxonomy (NCBI): domain Bacteria; kingdom Bacillati; phylum Bacillota; class Bacilli; order Lactobacillales; family Lactobacillaceae; genus Lactobacillus; species Lactobacillus sp. M0396. The sequence continues at coordinate 79,714 of NZ_JACFQE010000004.1, read as the reverse complement.
TTTCTTTATCCAAATTCAATATCCAGCACATCATAATTTTCATCAACAAAATCTTCGAAGTGCATTTCCTGAACAAAATTTGGAAAATCATTGTTAAAAGCATCAAGCCAAATCTTAGTATTATTATTTTGATAGGCTTTTTGCATTGGCGTTTTTTCACCCATAAAGTAATGTTTCAAATCATATAACAAGTAATCAATGCGATCGTGATAAATTTGATATCTCCTTTATTCAGCAGCAAGATAATAATATTTGCAAATTTTAGCTATTACAAAGGAACTCTACTATTTTCGATCTACCATTCCAATAACCTCAATATTGTAAATGGTTCCAGAAGGTCACACATTATACATTAATATGTAAAATCACATTCCAAGCTTCATCTGAAGTATTAAATTCATAATTGTAATAGCAACATCAGCACCCTTATCCAATACAAATAAGACTATTGGCTTCACCTTTTCCCATTTTCTTTTTTTTGACATTTTAGAATTATTTATTTTCTCTAACTCATCTATTCTAGACTTCACGTTTTCAGTATCTTTTTCACTAAGACCTGGCAAATTTTCTATCCGAGATTTTGCATTTTCGAAGGAAAAGTTCATGTTTTGCTCATTTTTATTGCTAATTGGAACATTCAAGTTAATATTTTGCATTAACGTGGAATTCTGATCAATTTTAAAAATATTAACATATCCAGTAAGCCTTCCTTTCATAATATGCAAATTATGAATTAATGACTCTTTATCCAAATATTCATAAGTAAATCCATATTTTTTATCGTAAGCATACATACTCTGACCAAAGTTTTTAATATAAGCTGAATACTTTCCATCTATTTCCATATGAACAGCTTTAAGTTGCTTTTCATCACCTGAATTAAGTGCCTCTTGAATAGACTTAATATCTGGAGAAATTATTTTTGTGAGATTTTTCACGTTTTTTGTAGATCTTAAATTTTCATCATCAGTATCCATTACTTCTGTATCCTATCTTCCCTTATTTATAAAAATCTCTTGTTTTTCTATAGCTTATAACTAATGTTAATAACTTTAATTTTAAGCTATTTTTTCCTGATTGATCAAAATTATTTCATCATAAAAACTGACATTAGAACTTTCTAACGTCAGTTTTTAAACTTTTATTCAATTACTTTTTCCAAACTTATTCACATTTACTTTACAAAAAGATATTTGTGTCATATCTTTATTATTTTATATCAATTTTGTCATCTTACAAATATTTATTAGCTATTTTTAAGCCCGTTCCAATACCGTCACTGCTTCTACATGTGGTGTTTGTGGAAACATGTCAACGGGATCGATTTGGCTAAAGGTGTAACCATCCTTCATAAATTCTTGCAGGTCACGAATCATGGTTGCGGGGTTACATGAAATATAAACAATCTTCTTTGGACTAGTTTTTACTGCTGCTTCAATAAATTCTGGTGTTAAACCTTTTCTTGGTGGATCAACAAAGATAACATCGGCTTTCATCCCCTTAGCAGCCCATCTTGGCATTACCTCTTCAGCTTTACCAGTCACGTATTTGGCATTATTGATACCATTCAACTTAGCATTATTATTGGCATCTTTCACCGCGTCAGACACACTTTCAATTCCACGGACCGATTTAACGTGTTTAGCAACACTTAAACCAATAGTTCCAATACCAGAATAAGCATCAATCACGATATCATCAGGCTTTAAATCAGCTTTTTTGATAGCTAAATCATATAAGCGGGGAGTTTGCAGTGAATTAATTTGAAAGAAACTTTCAGGGGAAATCTTAAACTTAACATCACCTATTTGATCCGTAATTTGTGGTTTACCAAAGATCAAATAATCAACTTTACCCAAGATAACGTTGGTCTTCTTCGGATTATAATTCAAGACAAGACTAGTTACACCCTCGATTTGCTTAATTGCATCAGCCACTTTAGGTAGTTGCGGAAAATCCTTGTGCAGACAAACCAAGATGACCATAATTTCACCAGTCGCTTTACTGTGGCGAATGTCCAAGTATCTGATTTCACCCTGATTATGAATTTCATCGTAAGCTGGAACACGATATTGTCTTAAAATGTCACGCACAGCAACTAAAACGCGGTCAATTTCAGGATCAGTAGTAAAGAAATTAGTCAGTGGCACTAAATCATGTGAATGTTTTCTGAAAAAGCCAATTTCAAGCTGGCCTTTAACGTCACGAACCGGCACTTGTGCCTTGTTGCGATAGCCAGTTTGTTCTGGACTAGGCAAGGTGTCTCCCACTTTTACATCATCTAAATGTGCTTTTTGCAATAAATTTACTACTTGATTACGTTTAAATTCCAGTTGCTTATCGTATTTAACGTGTGCTAAAGATGCCAAGCCGGTTTGAACCCACTGGTTGAGCTTAATATTAACCCGGTCGGGACTTTCCTTAACGATTTGCTCGATTTTAGCAAAAGCAAAACTCTTTTTGACTTTTAAGATCTTGGCTTCTACCGTTTCTCCCGGTAAAGCATTGTTAACGAATACCGTCATCCCTTCATAACGGGCTACTCCCATAGCTTCATATGATAAGTCGGTAATTTCAAGTTCAATTATTTGATTCTTTTCCATATTTTGTCCTTTTTTACAAACACTGATTAATATATCTATTTTACTAAAAATCCAAGCAAAAGTAATGTACATTCCTATTCTTAATATTGAATTAATTTCAGTTTTTTCCCTTCACACTTACTTTAGTCTGTGTTACTTTTAATACTAATAAATTAAAGAAAGGACGTTTTTCATGAATAATTATGATACCAATTCAGATAGGCGCCAAATCCACACCATCTCCGAAACTAATACTTTTTTAACTAAAATGTATGCTCTCATGGGTGGTGCCGTGCTGATTTCTGCGTTAGCAGCTTACTTAACAATGACCGTATTCAGAAGCGCTGTGATGAACATGCCAGTGGCTATGATGTGGCTCATCTTATTTGTACCTTTTGGCTTATCAATGGGTATTAGTTTTAAAGCTGATCGCAATCCAGTTGCCAGTTTAGTGATGTTAACGATATTATCAGCAATTTATGGTTTTGAATTTGCCTTAATTGCCGGCTTTTATACCGGCACCCAAATCACCTCTGCTTTTGTTTCAGCAGCTGCCGTGTTTATTGCCATGGCTTTATTTGGTACTTTCACTAAAAGAGATCTTAGCAACTGGAATTCATACTTGAGTGCCGCTTTACTTGGTTTCGTTGTTGCCTGGGTAGTTAATATGTTTTTACGTAGCCCTGCCGTTACCTATGTCTTCTCGTTTATCGGTGTCATTCTTTTCACGGGCTTAGTTGCCAGTGATGCTAACAGAATGAAAGCAATTTACAGTAATTACGGTGATCAAGTTTCAACTAATGGTTTAGCAGTTCTTGGTGCATTGCAACTTTACCTTGACTTCATTAATATTTTTATGTTCTTGTTGGAAATCTTTGGTGGCAGTGGCAATAGCCGCAACTAATAGATTTTGTTAACAAGTAAAAAGAGCAGCTACTATTAACGGTAGTTGCTCTTTCTTTGTGTTTTAATTACTCACCAACGAAAAATTCAATTCGTTGTTGTAAATTTTTAAAGGTAACAGGACAATAATCGCCAATTTCACCGTCAAGGTTAACCGGCAACTTCTCTCCCTTGCTTTTACCAATTAACTCAATCTTTAAACTACGCGTCTTGGTGTAAATAATGTCAGGGTCATCAACATGCTTGCCGTTTAATGCTAAAGCCATTAATTTTAACAACTTTACTGGTTCAGACGGCTTAACAATTATTAGTTGGAATAAACCATCACTTAGTTCAGCATCAGGCATTATTTGTTCAAAACCACCAATAGAATTAGTCATTCCGAGCAATAACATTGAAAGCTTGCCCTCATACACGCCCTCATCATATGTCAGACGCAATTCATTTTCAGTTAAATGAGGCAACATTTCAGCACCTTTAATTAAATAGGCGGTATAACCCAGAGCAGACTTTACTTCTGAAGGAACTCCATAAGTTAATTCGGTTAGTGAGCCACAAGCTGCAATATTGACGAAATACTGAATATCTTTGGCAAAAGTCGCTTGACCAATGTCCATTTTACGAGTTTTATTTTTGAGAATAACTTTTGTCGCTTCGGCAATATCATTTCGTGGAATATGTAGAGCACGAGCATAATCATTAGTTGTACCGGCAGGAATAATTGCCATCTTAGGTCTTTTCTCTAAATAAGCAATGCCGTTTACTACTTCATTGATAGTGCCATCACCACCAGCGGCAACAATCAATTCAAAACCTTCATTAGCTACACGAGTTGCTTCTTTTTGCGCACTCTGCTTTTCTGGTGTAGTTCTGAAGGCACTTGCCTCATATCCAGCTTGTTCCAAAACGTCCAATATATCCGCGACATTTTTAGGCATCTGTTCGTGACCAGATACAGGATTATAGATCAATCTTGCTTTTTCAGTCATAATTTCTACCCTTATTATTTCAAAACTTACTTAACGCTTCTGCAATTCTTCATTCAGTAACTTATTAATTACCTTTGGATTTGCCTTGCCCCTGGTCTGTTTCATCAACTGGCCGACAAGATAGCCAATTGCACGGTCTTTACCGTTCTTAAAGTCTTCTACTGATTGTGGGTTGTTATCAACAACTTCTTTCACCATAGGTGCCAAGACGCTGGTATCAGATAACTGCACCATACCCTTGTCTTCAACATATTTCTTAGGATCGGTACCATTAGCAATTGTCTCTGCAAAAACCTTTTTAGCAATCTTAGAAGAAATCGTGCCATCTTTAATCAACTTAATCATGGCAGCCAAATGCTCTGGTGTCAACTTAATATCAGCAAGTTCAACGCGATTATCATTCAAATAACCATTAACTTGGGTATTCATCCAATTGGCAGCAAGTTGTGGATCAGCTCCAGCAGCAACCGTTTGATCAAAGAAGTCTGAACTTTCTTTGGTTTGCAGAAGAACATTTGCATCATATTCTTTCAAACCAAATTCATTCACATATTGGTTGTAACGTTCTTCGGCTGAGCGTGGCAAAGTTGACTTGATTTCATCAATCCATTCTTGACTAATATGATCAGGTGCGATATCAGGTTCAGGGAAGTAACGGTAATCAGCATCGCCTTCTTTGACACGTTCCAAAACAGTTTTACCAGTTGCTTCATCAAAACGGCGAGTTGAAAGTTGCACGCGACCGCCAGAAAGGAGAACTTGTGCTTGCCGCTTTTCTTCATATGCCAAAGATTTACGCACATGTTCAAATGAGTTCAGGTTCTTCATTTCAACTTTGGTACCCAGTTCCTTTTGACCGGCAGGTCTAATAGAAATGTTGGTATCAACACGCATTGATCCCTCTTCCATCTTAACATCAGAAGCTCCTGTAAACTGAACAATTTTACGTAATTTTTCAAGGTAGGCGTATCCTTCATCAGGATCAGCAATTTCTGGCTCAGAAACAACTTCAAGTAAAGGAACACCCTGACGGTTTAAGTCAACGTATGAATACCCGTTTGTACCATGAGTATTTTTGCCGGCATCTTCCTCGATGTGCATTTCATGAATGCCGATACGCTTTTTCTTACCGTGAGATTCAATTTCAACGTAGCCATCACGAGCTAGTGGTTGGAAAAATTGGGTAATTTGATAAGCCTTAGGGCTATCTGGATAGTAGTAATTTTTCCGGTCAAAATGAGTGGTTGGCAAAATATGAGCATGTGTGGCCAATGCGACCATAATTCCTAAACGATAAACGTCTTTGTTAACGTAAGGTAAAACACCCGGCATTGCCCAATCAATTACATTTGTTTCAGTGTTGGGCTTTGCACCATAACTTACTGGTGAAGGTGAAAAAATCTTACTTTTAGTTTTTAATTCAAAGTGAACTTCGAACCCAATCGTTGATTTAAAATTCATCAGTTAATCCTCCATTCCAGTTGGTGTTTTTTCATAAAACTTATTAGTTCTTTCAATAAAGTCAGCTACTTGGAAAATGCTGCCTTCATCAAAGCGTTTGGCCATAATCTGCAGTCCTACAGGCATTCCGTCAACTAAACCAGCAGGAACGCTGGCAGCAGGAATTCCGGCTAAGTTGGCTGAAATTGTCAAGATATCGTTGTTGTACATTTTAATTGGGTCAGAAATTTCACTACCGATGCCGAAAGCAGGAGTTGTGGTGGTTGGTCCCACAATCACATCATTTTCAGCGAAAATCTTATCAAATTCGTCACAAATTAACGTTCTCACTTTAGATGCTTGTCTAAAGAAACGATCATAAGAGCCAGCTGAAAGAGCAAAGGATCCCAGCATAATCCGGCGTTTAACTTCTTCGCCAAAGCCTTCTGAACGCGACTTAACGTATACATCTAGTAGGTTCTTAGTATCTTGAGCACGGTAGCCGTAGCGAATACCATCAAATCTTTGCAAGTTTGACGAAGCCTCACTTGAAGCAATGATATAGTAGTCGGGAACTGCATATTTAGTTAATGGTAAAGATACCTCGGTGATAATAGCACCTGCTTCTTCCAGAGCATCAATTTGTTCTTGCAGAACAGCACGCATATCACCATCTACTGCAGCCATATATTCTTTAACTACTGCTACATGCATCCCCTTAACATCTTGACCAATATATTTGGTAAAATCAGGGACTGCTCTAGTTGAAAGAGTAGAGTCGTGATCGTCACTACCTGCAATAACATTCAGAACTTCAGCTGAGGTCTTTGCCCGCTTACTCATCACACCGATTTCATCTAATGAAGAAGCAAATGCAATTAAACCCCAACGTGAAACTCGACCATATGTTGGCTTAATACCAAAAATACCGTTAAATGCAGAAGGCTGTCTGATTGAACCACCAGTGTCTGAACCTAAAGCAGCAACGACTTGACCCGAGGCAACAGCAACTGCCGAACCACCAGATGAACCGCCCGGTACTTTGTCCAAATTCCACGGATTATGGGTGATGCCAAAGTATGAGTGCTCCGTAGAAGAACCCATCGCAAATTCATCCATATTGGTTTTGCCCACGAAAGTCACTTGTGCTTTTTTCAGCCTTTCGATAACCGTCGCATCATACATCGGAATATAATTATCCAGAATGTGACTAGCTGCCGTTGTTTTAACACCGTTAGTAAGAATGTTGTCCTTAATGGCAATTGGAATTCCAGCAAGTTTGTTTTGGTCAAAATCAAGATCACTTGCAGGTTTTGCATCCTCTTGAACAGTAATCCAAGCATTCAACTTATCATCTGTTTTTTTAATATTATCAATTGTATCTTGCACTAATTTGTCAGCAGACAAAGTTCCTTGGGCAAGCTTTTCATTTAAAGAGTCAATATCTTCATTTAAATAATTCATTACTCGTCCTCATCCTTATTAATAATTACTGGAACCTTAATGAAGCCATTGGCTTGGTCAGGAACATTTTTCATTAATTCATCTCTGTCTTGCCAGTGTTCAGGCTTATCTTCTCTAAAAACAGTATCGCGATCAACAACCTGCACTGTCTCCTTAACGCCATCGGTATTAACTTCTGACAATTGATCCGCCATATTAATAATCGAACTCATTTGTTCGGTTACTTTGCTGATATCTTTTTCATCGATTTCAAGTCGCGACAAAGTCGCAACGTGTTTAATTGTATCTTCTGTAATTTCCACGCAAATATACCTCCTTATTCGCCACCATAAATATGGACTTGATAACTACTATCCCCTGTTTCCTTGGCAACTAAAGCTTGGATGTCATTAACAGAGCCAATTTTAATTTCAATTGGCACGTTATTAGCCAAATACTTCTTTGCAGTTGATAAAACAAGTCTCGTAAAACTTTGAATTTGCTCATACCCATAAAACTGGGTAGTAATTGAAATATTTTCCTGAGCTAATTTACCATTTTCATATCGTAAAGTTGCCGTTACACCACTGATATTAGGGAAATAATTTTGAATAGATTCTTTAAAACTATTGAAACTGGAAGCATCACTGCTGTTGATCGCTTTTTTACCACCAACAGTAGGCAAAACTTCAGATTGAGTATTAATAGTTTTCCATTTAGTTATTTTACTACTATTAGCAGCCGCTGTCCCACTCAAAAAGTAAGTTCCAGCAACTAACGAATCCTTGCTTTCTTTTGCAAAAAGACCAACAGTGATTGGAATTTTCTTTAACGATTTTTTCTTCCGCAAGCGAGCTACGACTTGCTCAGCTGCTGCTTGGCCATATTGCTTTTGCTTTGCACGCGATATTTGGGCTTGATATTCAGGACCATCTTTTTTCTTTTGATAGTAATCAATAGAATTAAGAGCAAGACCAACGCTAATACCGCCAATATGATAATTCGAACCGGATCCTGTCAAAAAATCTTGTTCAAGTATTTCTTCTATGTAATACGGCTGATAATTTTTCTTAGTTCCAGCTGCAGGATTCAGACCATTGGGATTTGACTTTGACTTGCGCCCTAACCATTCATTAGCCATGTTGGCAGAAATATACTGACCTTCTTGAAAAACATAAGAATTGGTTGAATAAACACCCTTAGAAATCTGAACCAAACCTCGTTCTAATTCTCTGGTATCCACAGAATTATCATTATTAGTTGCTGTTAAACCAGATATTGGGCTAGTTACATAGTGTCCGTTTTTAAGCAAAACAGTATATCCATTGTTACCAGTATCAGTAGTCTGATAAGTTTTAGAATTGGAATTAGAAGATGTTTTGGCATTATTCGCCAAGTCAGAATTTTTCAAGTTTCCACAAGCCGTCAAACATAATGATATTCCTAAAAGCGCTAATATATGCAAGTATTTTTTCACTTTAAATGGTCCTTTATTTAACTTGAGCAATTGCTTCTTCCTCAGTCAATAATGGTACACCCAGTTTCTGAGCCTTGGAGTATTTGGAACCAGCATCCTGACCATAAATGACATAGTCTGTTTTACCAGAAACAGAACTAGTTACTTTTGCACCTAAAGATTGCAATTTCTTAGTAAATTCACTTCTAGTATAGTGAGCCAAAGTCCCTGTTAAAACAACAGTCTTATCTTTAAAGTAATTATCTGGAATAGACTCAGTTTCTTCTGGACCTGCACCAAGATAATCCATATTAAGGCCGCTATTTTTAAGTTCATTGACTAAATCTACGACTTCATCTTGAGCAAAATAAGTAGTCAAAGATTCCGCAATTGTCATGCCTATTGTATCTATTGCAGCCACATCTTGCACGTCCGCTGCCATAATCTTTGCCATATTTTTAAACTTTTGTGCAATCAAACGTGCAGCTTTAGCACCAACATGATCAATACCCAGTCCAGTTAACAATAATTCGACTGAATTTCTTTTCGAATTATTTATTGCATTTAATAAATTGCTGATGGATTTATCTTTGAAATGATCTAGTTTTGCTAAATCAGATGCATTTAAATGATATAAATCAGCCACATTATGTACCAAATCGTTCTTAATTAGCTGTCGCACAATTTTGGGTCCTAAACCATCAATATTCATTGCAGGTCTTGAAGCAAAGTGAGTAATTCCTTCTTCAATTTGAGCGGGACAAGACGGATTAACGCAACGCAAAGCCACTTCATCTTTTAGATGAATCAGTTTTTCACCACACGATGGGCACTTTGTCGGAATTGGATACGGCTGGGCATCCTTAGGCCGTTTAGCTAGCACCACTTCTGAAATTTCAGGAATAATGTCACCCGCTTTATGTAGCATAACGGTATCACCAATACGCACATCTTTTTGTTGCAACAAATCGGCGTTATGCAAAACTGCATGTGAAACTGTGGTACCAGCAAGTTGCACAGGATCCATGATAGCAGTCGGCGTTACGACACCAGTACGACCAACGGTCCATTTGATTTCATGAACCACAGTTTCTTGCTCTTCTGGTGGGAACTTATAAGCTATTTCCCAGCGAGGCACTTTAACCGTGTTTCCCAGTTCTTGTTGTAAATCCAGATCGTCAACTTTTAAGACAATACCATCAATGCCATAATCAAGTGAATTTCTTTTTGCAGTAAATTCATCAATAAAAGCAAAAATGTCAGACATTTTAGCAATTCTGCGCCCAGTTTGGTTGGTATGAAAACCAAGCTGAGTCATTTTTTCAATAGCCTGGTGTTGACTGGTAATTTCTGCTGGTGGATTAACCCAAGTATAAATAAACGTACTTAAATGACGGTGCTTGGTAATACTGGCATCCAGTTGCCTCAAAGACCCAGCTGCAGCGTTACGCGGATTGGCAAAAGTTGTTTCTCCCTTTTCATCACGTTCTGCATTAAGCTTTGCAAAAGGCTCTTTGCCCATATAACATTCGCCCCGTACTTCCGTTGTCAATTTTTCAGGTAAAGTTTGGGGAATATCTGCAATATAGCGAGCATTAGGTGTAACGTCTTCACCTACTTGACCGTTACCTCTAGTGGAAGCTCTAGTTAATTTACCGTTAGTATATTCAAGTGCAATTGATAAACCGTCAATTTTTAATTCGACGTTATAAGCAACCTCATGACCAATCTGTTTTTGTACTCTGTCATCAAATTCTTGTAATTCTTCTTTTGAAAAGACATCACCCATTGATAACATCGGAATTTCGTGATTAACCTTAGCAAACTGATTGTCAATCTGGCCCCCAACCTTTTGGGTAATTGAATCTTGCGACACCAGCTGCGGAAATTCCTGTTCAAGTTCAACTAAACGATTATAGTTTTTATCATACACATTATCTTCAACTTCAGGTGTGTCTTTTGTATAATATGCATTTGCCCATTCATCTAGCTTATCTCTTAGCGCAGAAACTTCTTTTCTGGCCTCATCAAGAGTTAAATCTGCCATTTTCTTCCTCCTGATTAAAAAATAGTATTTTTTACTTCTAATTTAATTATACCTTTTTAATTGGTGCAAATGCTGCTAGAAGCCGCTTAATTCCTTTGCCACTGAATGCAATATCTAGCTCCATGTCTTCGCCTTTACCATTAACCTTAGTTACAACGCCTCTTCCCCAAGACTTATGTTCTACTTGATCACCAACATTCCATCCCTTTTTCTCAGCTCCAACTGCACCAGCGGGTTTGATTTTAGGAGTGTAAACCTGTGCATGGGCTCGTTCATCGCTATTAGCAAAGGGAGCAGTTTGTGTCTGGTAATTGTCATTTGAGAAAGTAATTGGAACTGAATTTTCAATATCCAGATCATCTTGATCAATTTCTTCCAAAAATCTGGATGGCGGATTATTCTGCATTCGACCATACATCATACGCGAATATGCATTAGTTAAGAATAGTTCGCGCTTAGCTCTGGTAATTCCAACATATGCCAATCTACGTTCTTCTTCTAACTGGTCGTCTTCCATTAATGAACGTGATAAAGGAAAAAGTCCATCTTCCATCCCCACTAAAAAGACTACAGGAAATTCCAGTCCTTTGGCAGCGTGTAAAGTCATTAATGCCACCTGATCATCATTATTAGCTAAATCATCTTGGTCACTTAAAAGAGAAACTTCCGCTAAAAAGTCACTAAGAGCATTTTTGGTCTCATCACTGTCATCATTTTCTTCATATTCATCATCAAAACGTTTCGTAACAGACAAAAATTCATCCAAGTTTTCTAGTCTGGTTTCAGCTTCAATTGTGTGTTCTGCCTTAAGAGCAGCTGTATAGCCAAAATCCTGCAGTATTTTTTCTGTTAGCCCGGTAACGCTATGATCTCTGGCAAAATTAATCGCATCGCGTAGTTTAGCGCCAAAATCACTCAGTTTGGCCGCTGCCCGAGCAGTAACGCCCGACATATTAAGGTGATCAAAAGCTCCTAGAATCGACAAATTATTTTCACGGGCAAAATCTAGAAAACGTCTGACACTAACTGGTCCCATACCACGTTTAGGGGTGTTAATAATGCGGTTAAAACTCATTGAATCGCTCGGATTAGCAACCAATTTCAGATAAGCCATAACATCCATGATTTCTTTTCTGTCATAGAACTTATGACCACCGACTATTTGGTAAGGCACGTTTGACTTTACGAATGATTCTTCGACCGTTCGAGACTGGGCATTAGTACGATATAATACCGCAAAATCATGGTAAGAGCGTCTTTTTTCTTTTACCTCTTCTTGAATTTTAGAAATAATAAAGTGAGCTTCATCATCGCCACTTTGGGCACGATAATAAGTTACTTTTGCTCCTTCACCTTGGTCAGTCCATAATTTTTTAGCCTTACGGTTGCTATTATTCGTAATTACTGCATTAGCAGCTGCCAAAATATGACCAGTTGAACGGTAATTTTGCTCCAGTTTAACGGTTTGAACACCTGCATCATGATAATCTTTTTCAAAATTCATGATATTTTCCATATTAGCACCGCGCCAGCCATAGATAGACTGATCCGCGTCTCCCACAACGCAAATATTTTTATATTGTGCAGCTAATGCATGACACAGTTCATATTGTGCCTGGTTGGTATCCTGGTATTCATCAACTAGCAAATAGCGAAACTTATTTTGATAATAATGCAAAACAGTAGGATCAGTTTTAAACAGAACTAAGGTCTGCATGATCAAATCATCAAAATCCATAATTTGATCATTCTTTAAGCGTTTTTGATATTCCTGATAAACTTGGGCAGTTACTTTTTCAAAAGGTGAAGAAGCGCTGGCAGAATATGCATCTGGAGTAAGTAAATCGTTTTTGCCATTAGAAATAGCAGATAAAATCCTGCGTGGTTCGTACATTTTAGGATTAATATTTTGTTCTTTTTGAATATGCTTAATCAAAGTAAGCTGTTCCGCCGAATCAGCAATTGAAAAATTACTGGTATAACCAATTTTTTCTGCATCTCGCCTTAATATTCGCACACAAAGAGCGTGAAAAGTAGACATCCAGATACTGTCAGCCTGTTGTCCCAATAATTTATGCTCACGCTCTCTCATTTCAGTGGCAGCCTTATTGGTAAAAGTGATAGCCAAAATATTCCACGGGGCAATTCCTTTTTCAGCAACAAGGTAAGCAATTCTTCTGGTTAAAACGGAAGTTTTCCCTGAACCTGCTCCTGCAACAACTAATAATGGTCCTTCAGTAATCTGCACTGCCTTTTTTTGCTGTGGATTTAAACCCGCTAAAATTGATTCTGCGCTCATTTTGAATTCTTTCACCCCAAAAATTTTTTAACTATTCTATTGTACCAAAAATCATGACCATATTTTGAGTTGATTGCATTCTATTTATCAAAACGTGCAAGATCGTATTCTTCGATTAACTTAATTAATTTGTCGGCATAATTGGGGTCTGTTGCGTAACCGTCTTTAACTAAAGCATGAGCCTGAGTTTGATAATTCTTAGCAGCCAGAACGTGACGATATTGTTTTGCATCCCAAGTTGTCCCCTTCTGGAATAGCCTAGCATGAGCCCTTATAGAAGCTTCATAAGAATCATAGATTTGAAAACGAGCTTTAACAACTACCCATTTGCCTTTTTCAAACTCTTTGGTTTTTAGTACTGCCGAAGTATTAGGATTATTTCCCTTGACGCCAAATAGGTTATTGTATTTTTGTGAAAGGTCGCTTTTGCCATAATCACTTTCAAGGCAGGCCTGAGCAATCGTGATGCTTGGCAAGAGATCGAAGGATTTATCTACTTCTTTAGCTATGGGACCTATTTCTCTTATAAAAGCTTTATGTTGCCTGATGATCTTCTGCCTTGCCTGTTCTCGAGCAAGCTGCTCCTGTCTAATCTGCTCTGATTGAATTGCCTGTCTGCGATAATAACGAAAAGTTGCAAAAGCAATAATCAATAAAAATAGAATTATAAATGTTCGAATGATGATCGCTGTATTAGATAATTTTTTGCTTTTTCGTTTTCTCGCCATTTGTTTTCCCTTGCTTTAAAAATCTCTTCTTAAGTATAACCTCTCTTGAGTATAAATTATGCAATGTAATTAATTTTTAAAATAAAAGTAGTAAGCTAACATAACAATTTTGCTCATTTATAATTAAGTATACAAAAAAATGGAGCCAAAGCTCCATTAAAAAATGCGGGCAAGAAGACTCGAACTTCCACGATCTAAAAGCGATCACAAGATCCTTAGTCTTGCGCGTCTGCCATTCCGCCATGCCCGCAGCACATTCAATACTATAACCCAAAATTAAATTTAACACAAGACTTTTCTTACTCATTTTGTCTAAAAAGGTTTAATCGACCATTTGCTCATTTACATACTTGGCATACAAACTGTGATTTTGCATTAATTCGTGGTGAGTACCATGACCTGTAATTTTACCGTTCTCTACAAAATAAATTTGATCAGCATTAACTATCGTAGCCAAGCGGTGTGCGATAACCAATGTGGTTCTATTGACCATTAGTTTATCAAGAGCTTGTTGCACCTTCCCCTCAGATTCTGAGTCCAGACTTGCCGTTGCTTCATCCAACATTAAGATTTTAGGATTACGCAAAAAGGCTCTGGCAATAGCTAAACGTTGTTTCTGACCACCAGATAGTTTAATTCCACGTTCACCAATTTCAGTTTCCATTTTATCAGGAAATTCACGCACAAATTGATCGGCGTACGCCAATGCAAGTCCATGCCAAAGATCATCGTCTGTCATATCTCTGGTCAAACCGTAAACCAAATTTTGCCGGATCGTTCCGGAAAAAATAGCACTGTTCTGAGAAACATAGCCTATTTGGGAGCGCCAGTTTGCCAGGTCAATATCCTGAATATTTTCATCCCCAATAGTGAATTTGCCACTTTCAGGCTGATAAAAGCGTTCTAATAAGGCAAAAATGGTAGATTTGCCACCACCACTAGGTCCCACAAAGGCAATTACAGAGTTGGGTTTTGAAACAAATGAAATAGATTGTAAAACGGGTTCGTTTTTAACATAACTAAAACTAACGTTTTGTGCCGTCAACGTTTTATTACTCAAATCAAAAGTATGATGACTTAAATTCTTTTCAGGTTCAATTTGTAAAATTGCTTGTATGCGTTCAGTTGAACCCAAGGCTTTTTGTATCTGTGAAAAGAAAGTTGCAAAATTAGCAACTGGTGCAATCACGTTAAACAGATATAGTAAGAATGCTACAAGAGAACCACTGGTCAAAGAACCCTGACCTACGCGAATAATACCAAATGCCAGAATGCCTGCAAAAGCCGCCATCATTAAAGTCATGATAATCGGCTGCAAAATAGCTTCAACACGAGCATCTAGTACGCCAATAGTAAAAATCTTCTTGATTCTGTGGTTACCCGATTCTTGTTCATACTTTTCGCCATTACTGGATTTAATTAAACGTACTTCAGACAATTTTTCACTGACATCACCGTTAAATTTAGCTGTTTCTGACTGCAATTTACGACCAAGTCTCACCATAATGCGACCAATTGGCAATAAAATTACTACCACAATAGGAATTACAGTAAACATTAAGGTAGCCATTTGCCAATCCATCACAAATAAAATGATTAATGAGAAAAAGAGTTGTATTGCGCCAGTAATAAAGTTAGGAAATTGAGAAGCCAGCAAATCTTTAATAATTCCCGTATCATTAACCAAGCGAGAACTGCTTTCACCTACTTTGGTAACATCAAAATACGTAACAGGTAACTTTAAAAGATGTCCCCATAAGCGTTCACGAAGGCTCTTAACTACGCTTTCACCAAAATAGCGCAGAACAAATCCCCCAACTGTTCCTAAAATTAATTGTAGGACAAAAACAACGATAATAATAATTAAGCTCGAGTAATTAAAATTATCCCACTTGCTCGTATCCACTAATTCTCTTGTCAATAGTGGCAATACTAAATTTGCTACACTTGTGATCAGACTGAGAAACAGCCCTATTGCAAATAACGATTTTTTAACATTCAAACTTTTTAACAAGTTTAAAAAATCACTGAATTTAACACTTTGTGTTTTATCTTTAAGTGACTTGAATGCCATAAAAGATACCGGCTTTCCTTAGTTAGACTAAATAAAAAAGTTTTTCAATAATTGAAAAACTCTTTATCTTATCTTGCTAATTATAATTCTTCATTTTCATTATGCCAGAATTTACGCCAAAAGTCCCGATCATATTTGTGCATTTTATCATAATTGTAACAATTTTTGGTAAAGTCACGTGGTTCAAAGTCATGATTGCAGTGATGCTTCCTATACATGTGGCGGCACATGTCTCGCATATCAGACCTAGAGAAGTCATGGTCTTCAGCATATTTACGCCATTTTTTAATCCTTTCCATGCGGTAGGCAGGATCAACAAAGTCAGTGGCTTTTTCCTTAAAATCCTCATCCCAGCCAGCAGCAATTTTTTGCAGATATTGACCAAATTGCTCCTGCTCTTCCGCAGTCAAACCGGCAAAGAAAGGCTCGGTATCTTGCTTGTCTTTTAATTCAGCCAGCTTGGCAGCCTTTTCTTTCCCAGCTGCTGTTAAATAAACACGTTTAACTCGTTTGTCCTGCTCATCAACTTCACGTGAGATATCACCTTTTAGTTCCATTTTTTTCATTAATTCAGCTAAAGAACCAGGTTTCAAAGCCAAAATTTCAGCTAAATAATTTTGGGTTAAACCGTCTTCAAGTTTTAAAACTGCCAATACCCGTTTTTGTCCAGATATCGGTTCTTTGTTTTGAAACATATAATAACGACTAGCCCGCAAAATAAAATGCAGTTGTTTCATTAATTGATCACTTGCTTGACTCATAACTAAGCTCCTTTTATGTAATAAAAAGTTAGGTACCTAATATAATTTACAATTAAATTATAGTTTGGCACCTAACAATTTGTCAAACAAAATATGTTAATTAGCTTTTATTTAACTTCTTTATAACTGACTAATTTTAACCTACCGCCGCATTTACCACAGCCATAGCGACGTAAATTAATGCGTCGAACCCGCACAAACTGTTGGCCACATATAGTGCAAACATACAAATATTTTGCTTTTCTTTTGCGTTTGAGACCTATGTCTGGGGCATATCGCGAACCACCTACTTTATCAAGCAAAATATTGAAATCTTGATCCTTGTGGCGATATCCTTTATGAGTTAAGTGCAAATGATAATGTGTTAATTCATGTTTAATAATGCCAATCAATTCTTGACGATACTGTGGAGCTAAAAAATGCGCATTAACTTCAATATGATGATCGTCTAAGTGATACCGACCACCAGTAGTTGTCATCCGCTTATTAATTTTTACTTGGTGTTTAAACTGCCTGCCAAAAAATTGGCAAGAAATACTTTCCACCAATTTTTGCAACTCTTCTTCCGTCATGTTACCTGAAAAATCTGGCATAAAGTGCAGCCTCTTTTTTTGTTTTAATTCTGACTTTAAGAGCTGTAACTAATTTTCTTTTTAATGGCTTAGCACCTTCCATCCACGTACCGGTAAATACATGGATTGTCTTTGATTTTGCTGACGGATTACAAAGAACGCCATCAGGATAAACATGTATGCCTTCCTGCAATTGCTGTTCTTTGTTATTGGGCTGAGCATTATACTTATTTTTTAAAATGTCAGACACCGATACAGTATTGACTCCCGCCAATTGGTCCTGCTTATCAAATGTAAAATCACGGTCATCATAATAAGAAAGCATGTCCTTAATTAATGGATGGCCTTTTTCGGCGCCAAATACTGCTGTAAAGGGATTTTCCTTATTTTCAAAACCGACAAAAGCTCTATTACCTAATAAATCATGCAAATTGTCCAAGACTAAAACGTCAGTATCCATATAAATGCCGCCCATTTCATAAACTGCTTTAGCCCGAATATAATCGGAAACAAATGCCCATTTTTTAGCTTTATAAGCCTGCTCGACATATTTATTTTCGTGGATATTGAAATTGTCCTCGTTCCATTCAATTATTTGGTAGTCTTGCAAATGCTTTGTCCAAGTTTTCATGCAATGCTGAATATTTTTAGGCTTAGGGTTGCCCCCCACCCATACATAGTGAATTATTTTGGGAATCATAATTTAACCTCTGGTAAAAAATTTCTTCAATAGCAAAATTATGTCTTGATTAAAGTCTAGTTTCAACAAGAACATTAAAGCGATATACAAAACAAACATAATGATTGATTTGACTAGCATGTTAAGAAATGCTGATGAAAACATTTGTGGCAAAAGCATCCCCGCTGTCAAAACAATAATTGCAATTATAAAATATTTAGGAATTTCGCGAAAAGAATATTTAAAATCATAACCATCCCGAACAATCCATAGTCGTAAAAGCAAAACTATAAACTCGGTAATTAAAATTGCAATCATTGCTCCCGTTGCACCATAAAACTGATCCAAGAAATAGCTTAATACTACTTCTAAAATGGCTCCCACTATAACGGGAATGGCATAATCTCGGTCTCGGTGGTTTGCAAGTGCAAATTGGTTAGCAAAAACTCCACCTGTTGGAATCATTATGATGGTCAAAGTGAAGAAGAACATCAAAGGCGTCATTGGGATAAATTTATGCCCAAAAAAGAAAGGCACAAATTCTTTAGTATTAGCCATAATAATAACTGCAAATAGTGTTCCCAGCATCACTGTCGCTTCCAAAGATTTTTTTAAAATAACCCGTTGTTCTTTTTTTCCTTCACCCGCCATTTTAGGCATAATTACTAAGGAAATACTAGTTACAATTCCCAAAACCATATTGGAAATTCTTTGTGAATTGTCATAAAAAGCAACCTGAGTGGAATTCTGAAAAAGTCCTAAAATAGGCTTGTCAAGCGAAGTGTAAATCTGTGTTGCAATTTGCGGAATCAAGAGAGTGATGATTGCTTTAACAGTCGCACGGTATTGATAAAAGTGTTTGACAGGCCCACCTACATAACGGTGTATATCAAACCAAAAGACAAATGATCCCAACATAGTAGAAACCGACATAATCAACATATACTTCCAAAGATCACCGGGACTTTTAACCCATAATAAAATCAAGATAACAGATACTAGTTTAACGGCAGTATTTTTTAAAACCACTCGGCCAAAATCAGCCAGTCCCTGAAAGAACCAGGAAATATCTACTTGTGCTGAAATAAGATAAGGCACCATTAATAACAAATATTGACCGTACTTAATATGGAAAAAACTGGTTACAGCAATTACTAACGCAATTGTCACAAAACCAGCAATAGCCTGAAAGTACCACAACCCCCAAAAAGCTTTGGTTAAATCCTGTTCACTACCGAAAGATCTAATCTGCGAAATTGTTCTCATACCAATATATGACACAGACAGTGTACAGAATATCATTAAGAACTGAACAATATTATTCACATTACTATAAATACCATATGTTTTAGGACCCAAAATTCTGGAAAGGTAAGGCACGGTTATTAACGGTACTAATACCAAAAATATTTGGTAAACCGCATTATATAGAATGTTTAAAAATGTTCTTTTCACAATTTACCCTCTATTTTTTAACAACTTAAATACATTTTCACAATTTGAATCAGCCTGCACCTCATTAGTTAAATTTAGCCAGTAGTGCCGCTTTTGACTGAATTGATCAGGCATTACAAGTGCCTTAATCAGCTCCTGCTGCGTTTTCACACATAGTCCAGGCACAATTTCTTCATAAGGACTCATTAAAAGTCCTCGCTTTTTTTCGTATTGCCTCAAATAATTGGTAATAAATATGATTGGTTTGTCAATGTTTAAATAATCAAAATAAATCGAAGAATAATCAGTAATTAAAAAGTCTGTATTACCTAAAATTTCATATAAATCAATATTAAGTTGATACAAATAGTCGTTATTGAGAAAGGCAATATTTGAAAAGCTGCTCCGCAGGTGTTTAAACAGGTTCATTTCATAGGGATGCAACTTTACTATTAAAAACTGATGGTTCTTTTTTAAAGAATTATTCAGCTTCACAGCATCAAAATCAGGCAATGCAAAGAAATTACCCTGTTCAACTTGCGTCATAATTTGTCGATCATCCATTTCATAACGAAAAGTTGGCATGTATATTCCAATTTGAGCATCATTATCCTCAGCTTTGAATAAGTCAGTTAATAATTTCTTTTTACTAATAGCAGGATTTTTCAAGGCATCAAGACGAGGAAACCCAGTTTTTCGATATTTGTTAGTTTCAATCGCGCAACAAGCACTCATTAGACTTTCGTATAAATCACTGCTTGAGCAAACAACGTCAGCATTTTTTTGCCATAAATTAGCATTACGCTGATCAGTTTTGAGACTAGTATTATTAGCCATAAATCCCATGCGCTTGAGTGGAATACCATGCCAGAATTGAATATTGATTTGACTAGCATGAACTTTAAATGGTTGGTGTGTCGTTAACACAAACTTTGCTGCACCAATTTGTCGCCAGGTTTTTAAAGATAAATGTGAAGACGGCCATGGTTCAACGGTAATAACTTCATATTCAGGATGATTTTTCTTCAAATATTTGCCAAATAAATAACCATTTGAACCCGATCTACCAGCGCCATTAAGTATAACCACTTTATTATCTTGCACTGGTGTGAAACGAGCAATTAATTTCATTGCCACCAAATATAAACGAAACAAAAAACTCTTCATTATTCAACTTCCCAATTTCTTACCTAGTATAAGGGTACAGAAAAAGCCTGAGAGAACTCAAGCTTTTTTACTTTATTTTTTAGTTTTTTAATGATTATGGTTTGTAAATAACTTTTTTAGTTGTTGTTTTTCAATAATTTGCATTTGCTCATATAAAGAATCCACAATTAAAATAGAATTTTCTATGGACTTTAAAAAAGAAGCAAAAATACAGTATTAAAGAAAGTTTTAGTAATATATCAATATTTTTTACCTTTGGCGGACTGTATAAAAGTTGACATATTGGGGCTTAATACACAAGCATTGTTTTTTAATATATTGCCAGAGGCTCTTTATGATCTGGCTTCGGATAAGCTTGTTCCAAAATATTTAAGTCTTCAGTTGTTAACTCAATATCTAAAGCCTTAAGGTTAGATAATAAGTGCTTTGAACTGCTACTTTTTGGTATCGCTAAAACATCTGGCTGTTGCATTACCCAAGCAAGTAAAATTTGATAAGGACTTGCCTTGTGTTTTTCGGCCACCTGTATGACTGCCTCATTTTTGGTCATTGTACTGCCCATTTTTGGCCCTCGACCTAGTGGACTATAGGCAATCAACGGAATATTATGTTTCCTTTGCCAAGGCAACAGACTATATTCAATTCCTCTGGTTTCTAAGTTATATAAGTCCTCATTAGCAACGCAGTTTTGACCATCCGGCAATTGCCAGAGTTCTTGCATATCATCGATATCGAAGTTTGATACGCCCCAAGACCGAATTAGTCCTTCATCTTGCAAAGACTGCAATTCCGAAACGGTCTCCGCCAAAGGCACCATTCCGCGCCAATGATATAGATACAAATCTAAATAATCAGTTTTTAGTCTTTTAAGACTAGCTTCCAAGCTTAGTCGCATTTTGGGTGCAGAAGCATTTTGAGGCAATACTTTAGATATTAAAAAAATTTGTGATCTTTGATAAGGCTTTATCGCCTCACCAACTAGTTCTTCCGAATGACCATTGCCATACATCTCGGCCGTGTCAATCACTGTTAAGCCAGCATCAAGTCCTGAACGAATAGCTGTTATTTCTTCTTCTCTGACTTCTGGATCATCCCCCATTTCCCAAGTACCAATACCTAAAGCTGGCAGAACTTGATTATTGATAGTAACATTTTTCATAAGCAACCTCCTTATGATTCTACCTAAACTATTGTGCATATATATATAATTATATAAGCTAAAATAAACAAAATTTTAATAGCATCCACTTATGGATTTTCCAATCTCGATATAATTAATTGTAACACATGTTCCACTAGTCTATATTTGTCTAAATTCACCTTTAAGTTAAGGTATCAAAATCTCATAGAGTAGTTATACAAAAATATCATGTTTTGCTTTTCACAAGCTTGGGGATTGTATTTTTATGATTGGCAATATAAAATCAAAAATAAAAAGGTGAATTTCAATGACAAATAATTTAACAAATTCATTTCATTTATCTGGTAAAAAATGGTTATTAATATTATTATCGAACATAATTGCATACTGCTGTTTGATAATGCCTGGTATACAAGTTCCAGACTATTTAGTCTTTGATGAAAATCATCCCTCTTTAGCAGCTGCTTGTTTTCAGCTATTAATTGTAACCATTTTTTTAGTAATTCAAATAATCGGTATACAAATTGCTACTGGTAAAAGATGGCACCAATTATTTCACCTGCCACATGCTAAAGAATGGCTTTGGATTCTTGTTTTCTTTGTCTTTGCCTATTTCATATCTGTGTTATCAGGAACAATTTCTCAAAAATTATTTGGTTCTGTTTCTGGCAATGCAGCTGCAGGATTGACTATGAAGACACCACATGTTTGGCCAATTTTTCTCTATCAACGTATAAGCAGCGCTATCCAAATATTGGGCGAAGAATTTTTAGCAATCATGCCTTTATTAGCTGTTACCCAGTTAGCTGACTCTATTAATTTAGCGCACCCACTATTTTGGGGTAATATTGTTTCGGCTTTAATATTTGCACTACTGCACTTATCAACTTATGACTACAATCTGGGTTATGTCATATTAGGATTGGCATTTACACGTCTAGTTTTAAACTGGGCTTTCATCAAAACCCATAATATCTGGGTCAGCTTTTTGGTCCACTTTTTATTTGATACATTAGCCTTTTTAATTTTATTACTAGCAACAAAATAAGCAAACTCACTTAAATAATTTTTGAATCATAACTGGAATTTTTTCTAGTTATGATTTTTATTTTAGCAATGATCAAGTCACTTTAGAAACAGGGATATTTTATCTGCAGTGCTTAATGTTTCTTTATGACAGTTCAATATCTCACTTTGAAATATACAATCATTTTAAATTGATTTATGGTAGCAAATTATAAGAACATTAACAAATTGTTGGAATTTTACTATTACTTGTCTTGTTACTTAATGTGATAATTGTTACAATTAGACACAAACAGCCATTATTGAAATTTAAAGAGTTGAGTTAAGGTGAGTGGCCAAAATGAGCGGTAATGTTGAACAGAGAATATTAACAGCTTTCTCACAATTATTAATTCACAATGGTTATCAAAGAACCACTACTAAAAAAATTGCTCAAGTCGCTCAAGTTAATGAAAGCACCTTGTTCAGACATTTTAAAGACAAACGTGGTATTTTGCAGCAACTGATATCCAAGTATCATGATGATATTCAAATGATTAATAAAAATTATCAGTTAGTTGGCGATTTAGATAAGGATATTATGAATTTTTCCATTATATACCAAAATTTTATAAAGCAACATCTAGCTTTGTTTTTAACTGGTATTCGCGAATCTCAAAATTTGCCAGAACTGCAAACAGTGATTAAAAATCTTCTCGATTTAATCAGGAAAATTTTAGCTGAAAAGTTTGAACAAATGCAAAAAACAGGAGAAATTGCTCAAGATATTGATAAAAATGTTGAAATTGATAATTTAGTCCTACTCAATTTAGGTCAAGCTATTATGCAGCATTCCTTTCCTAATTGTGTTTTTCAAACTCAGCCACATGCTTTTGTACAAAATAATATTCGTGCCTACTCTCAACATTTAAAGCCTAAAAAATAATAAAACGACCAGGTGAATTCATTTCAACTGATCGTTTTTAAATATTGGAAAGTTTTTTAAATACAATTACTTTTTGTGGTTAAGATAAATATTGCTGTCATTTTTGGAGTCGATAGTATAAACCATTTTATCTCCTCTTACCACATAATGAGAAAATTCTAGCGGTTGATCAAACTGATTATAAACAGTCTTGTTTACATCAAAAAGTGGCACTACATTAGTTAATGCCAATAATCTAGCTTGTTCACTACTGGGTAAGATAGTGCTGATTTCGCGATATGAACTTGCTAAAGTTTCATGGTACTTATCTGCTAGGTATTGGTATAGTGAGGTATCTTCCTGAATATTTGTAAGCAAATCTGGAAAGCGTTCAGCTGATAGCCAGGCTTCATCAATTGCCATAGGCTCATTTCCTGTTTGAGAAATTCTTTTAATATAAACTAAATCTGCTGGCTCAGACAGTTGCAAAATCCTAGCAATTTGAGAATTTTGTAATATTTCTCTTTTTAAAATAATCTTTTTATTTGTTTTAGAGCGAGACTCAGAAAATTCTGAGAAGCCTTCAATTTGTTCCAGTCTTCCCCTCAGCTTTTTGACATTGACATAGGAGCCTTTTCCTTGGATGGTAACTACTAGTCCTTCATCAGTCAATAATTTCAGAGCTTTACGCACTGTTATTCTGCTAACCTGATATTTTTGACACAAATATTGTTCACTCGGTAATTTTTCATCAGTTTTCAAAATGTTTTGCTGAATCTTTTGTTTGATATCTAAGTAGATTTTTTTGTAAAGTGGTACGCCAGCTATTGTTTTGACAGAATTCATTATCACACTTCCTTAACTATTCAATATTACTAAATTAAAATAAAAATAACAAACTCAAAGATTAGTATAACAGTCATTTAAAATTATAACTGTATGAAAAGTTTGGTAGATTATACTAACTAAAAAACTCTAAAAATATTTTAAAGCCTGAAATATTGCTTTAGAGCCTTAGCTGTCAAAGTTTTTCCTTTATCAATTAATTGTTCTGGACTACCAGAAAACATAATTTTACCACCTTTATTACCAGCATAAGGTCCTATATCAATAATCCAATCCGCTTGTCCAATTAGGCGTAAATTATGTTCAATTACAATAATAGTTAATTGATAAGTTGAGATTAAGCTTTTCAACAGATCAATTAAATCCTGAATATTATATTCATGCAGACCACTTGTTGGTTCGTCTAAAACTAAAATTTTACTGGACTGGTTTAAGAGAAACTTGGCTAATTTAAGCCGCTGTAGTTCGCCTCCAGAAAAAGTGTCTAATGACTGATTTAACTTTATATAACTTAATCCTACTTGTTTTAATGCTATCATTGCAGGATTAAGGATAGGATATTTAACAGCAAAATCTGCAGGACTTAAAGCCATCGCTTCTGCAATATTTAAACCATTGACTTTTAATTTTAAAACCTTTTCTGAATAACGTTGCCCGTGACAAGCTTCGCAAACCGTAACAGACTCTCCAATATATGCCAAGTCAAGCTTA
Source organism: Lactobacillus sp. M0396 (assembly GCF_016101625.1). NCBI lineage: Bacteria > Bacillati > Bacillota > Bacilli > Lactobacillales > Lactobacillaceae > Lactobacillus > Lactobacillus sp. M0396. The sequence goes on along the minus strand of NZ_JACFQE010000004.1, from coordinate 54,512 downwards.
AGCATCCCCTTGCCTTTACATATCGGGCAAGCTCCCTGACTATTAAATGAAAATAACCCTATTGGTTGGTTAGTGGCATCAGCAAAATACTGTCGCAATTGGTCAAAAACATTTAAATACGTTAACACATTTGACCTGTTGTTCCCACGAATTTCACGTTGACCTAAAACCGCTGTTTGCGGATACTGTTTTTTTATTATTTTGACTAAACTACTTTTGCCCGATCCAGCAACTCCTGTAATTGCTGTAAAGGATTGTTGAGGAATTTTAATACTTATATCATGAAGATTATTTAGGGATACATTACTTATATGATAAAAATTGTTAAATAATTTGGTTTCACTTTTAAGACTGCCAAAATTGCGCAAGCTTTTTCCTGTTAAAGTATTACTTTGAACTAAGTTTTTAAAATCACCTGTAAATGTAATATATCCACCTTTTTCACCTGCTAACTCCCCTAAATTAATAATTTTGTCAGCTATTGCCATCACTTCTGGGTCATGATCAACAATAATTATTGAATTTCCTTTATCCCGTAATTGCCTAAAAATACCGTTAATTTTGTGAAGGTCATATGAGTGCAAACCTACGCTGGGTTCATCAAAGACGTAAAGCAAGTCGGTCAAATCACTATTTAAATAGTTTGCTAATTTAACTCTTTGAGCTTCTCCACCTGATAAAGAGGTAGTTGTCCTGTTTAAACTCAAGTATCCTAAACCTGCATTAATTAAATTAGTCAGCTTAGCTTCTATTTCCTTCTGAATAAGTTTAGTTTTTTCATCATTGATTCTACTTAGCCAGAGTTTCAATTCAATTAAACTCATCATACTGCAATCAGCAATATTATTATTATTAATTTTAGCAGAAAGTGCTTTTGCATTTAGCCTTTGCCCATGACAAGCTGGACAGACCTTCACTTTAACAATCCTCTTTAAATCATTTTGGTATTGAGAATCATTTTTGCTTAAAAAAGTTTGAGTTATCCTAGGGATAAGACCAATATACTTCGCACTTTTATGCCATTTTCTCGTTGGGTTTGGTGGCACTTGCTTCTCACCATTCAATAACAGAGTAATTTTTGATTCAGACCATTTTCTTAGCGGTAAATCATTATTAAAAAACCCTGATTCAGTATAACGAGTTAATCGCCACCCACCTGGTTGAAAGGTAGGAAATTCTATCGCTCCTTCATTAAGTGATTTGCTCATATTCAACAAATCCTCTGGAATAATTTCTCTAACTTCTCCTAATCCTTGGCATCTGGGACACATGCCCACTGGATTATTAAAAGAGTAGTTCATTGAATAACCAATAAACGGCTTTGCCAAACGTGAAAACAACAATCTCAATGCTGAATAAATATCAGAATAAGTACCAAGAGTTGAACGCTTGTTGTTTCCGATACCTTTTTGATCAACTACTACAGTAAATGGCAAATTTTTAATTTTATCAACTTCAGGTTCTTTAAAATGAGGTAAAAGTTGTTGAACATAGGCGCTGTATGTCTTATTCACCTGCCTTTGAGCTGCTGCTGCAATAGTCGACAATGCCAGTGAGGATTTGCCAGCCCCAGATAAGCCGGTAATAACGGTAATTTTATTTTTGGGAATTTCAACCGAAATATTTTTTAAATTATTTGTATGTGCACCTTCAATAATTATTGGTTTACTACTCATTTCCAATCCGGTCTTTCCTTAAAACAGCAATCAGTTTATTTGCTAATAAAACAAATTGTTCTTGTTCTTTCTTGGACCAAATTTTTTGAGCCTGATTATATAGTTCACCATGCTTTTCAGCAATATCATCCATAAAAGCAAGTCCTATTGCAGTAATTTCTGTTATCATTTCTCTATGATCTTGTATGTCTGGGTTTTGCTTGATATAGCCTAATTTTCTTAATTTTGTAAAATTTTTGGATAATTTCGCCTGCGTAATTCCAAGCTGCCGGCTTAAAACGGTTGGTTTGCAAGCATGCTTTTGCAAAACGCTCAAAATATCATATTGCAACCAGTTAATTTGTCCTGGATTTACCAAATTTCTTTCAGCAACCAACTCACACTGTAAGTCCATTAATGTCTGGTATAACTTATTATTTTTCATTATAATTTCCTTTTATAAATATTTTCTATTTAGAAATTATATCTATAGAGAAATAAATTGTCAAACTTTTGATTTATTTAAATAAGTGGCTCATCCAAAACAAAAACCGCTAGCTTTTACGCTAACGGTTTTCATAAGCCCTTATTTCAAGGATCTTTGATATTTTCGTAACTTCTTTAAAGCCCATTCATAATGACTGCAAGTATTTGCAATGAAGTAAGTACCTAATGCATTATTACCAGTCCAAGGAAAAACATTCTTTTGAAAGAGTTGCTCTTGCGTATAGGTATCAAGCAAAGCCATGGTTTGTTTATGACTAGTCGCCAGCATTTTTTCTGCTTCTGCAAGTGGCGTAGATTGGTGCTTTTGCCAAAATTCTTGATTCATTTCACCATAATTACGCCAATTATACCCTTCAGGCAAAAATTCTTTGTTTTCACCGGATTGATTGCTTTTAACCCACTCTAGCAACAATTTTTGCCATTCATATAAATGGATCAAAACATCGCGTACATTATGATCTCTCTTCCAATGGGCTTCTTTTAGTTTACTCGTATCAAAATTGAAACTGCCAGTGCGAGCACCCTCTGGCAACTTAGCGATTAAATCAACTATCTTCTGGTATGACGAATTACTTGCATCAACTAATTCTTGCTTGGTTTTAGGACGTGGCATCTATTTTTCCTTTTCTTGATAATATTAAAAATTTATTTATCAATATTTTATCATAAGGAGTTTTACTTAGTCCACGACCCATCGTCTATTGCATAGTGACCATTGCCTAAATCTGCCATTTCTTTATTTTCATATTGTTGTCTAAATGCATGATAATTTGATAACTTTTTATTTTGTTCTGCTATTGGATTAGTAGTGGGGATAGCAGTTAACAAACTTTTTGTATAAGGATGCACAGGATCGTCAAAAATTGCTTCTGTTGGCCCAATCTCGACAATATGTCCCAAATGAATTACTCCTATATGACTTGAAATATGTTTGACCATTGCCAAGTCATGGGCAATAAAGAGCATGGCACTGCCACTTTCTCTTTGTATTCTTTGAAGAAGATTAACAACTTGAGCTTGTACTGAAACATCTAGAGCAGAAATAGCTTCATCTGCAATAATAAGTCTGGGATGCATGATAACTACTCTGGCAATACCAACTCTTTGTCTTTGTCCACCTGAAAGTTCTTGCGGATAGCGGTTAACAAATGATGAGTCAAGGCCCACTACTTTTAACATTTCAATAACTTTTTGCAGTTTTTCATCCTTAGATAATTTAGGATAATGAATATCAAGACCCAGCTTGACTATGTCACCAACTTTTTTACGAGGATTTAGTGAAGACATAGGATCTTGAAAAATCATCTGCATGTCTTTACGCAGCTTAGCAGTCTGCTTTTTACTTAACTGACCTGCTATTTGTTCACCTTCAAAAATCACCTCACCAGCAGTAGGCCAATAAAGACGAATAATAGAGCGTCCAATAGTGGTCTTTCCACTTCCTGACTCACCTACCAGACCAAAAGTTTCACCATTAGCAATGTTAAAGGAAACATCATCTACCGCTTTAACTACTTTTTTATTTGCAACTGGAAAATATTGCTTTAAATGATGAACTTCAAGGATATTTTTAGTCATTGCTTATGATGCCCCCTTCATTTTTAAAATTCTCTTTTGCAAAACTGCTGGAATTGGTACTTTGGGAGCTCTTTTATCTAAGAGCCAAGTTGCAGCATAATGGTGGTCATTAATTTTAAACATTGGCGGTTGTTTTTTAAAATCAATGTTTAAGGCATACTTATTTCTGGGAGCAAAAGCATCTCCAACAATCGGTTGTGTTAAGTCTGGAATCGTTCCGGCAATAGTCGGTAATTCGTCAACCTTCTCATTGATATCAGGTACTGATTCAAGCAGACCCCAAGTATATGGGTGACGAGGTTCAAAAAAGATATCTTGGCTCGTTCCAGTCTCAACTATTTTTCCAGCATACATGACGTTTACATATGTTGCAATATTGGCAACCACCCCTAAATTATGGGTGATAAAAATAACAGATAATTTCCTGCTCTTTTGTATATCTTTAATCAGGTTCAAAATTTTAGCCTGAATGGTAACATCCAAACCCGTAGTTGGTTCATCACAGATCAGTAAACTGGGATTCCCGGCCAACGCAATGGCGATAACAATTCTCTGTCTCATTCCTCCAGAAAGTTGATGTGGATATTGGTTCTGAACAACCTTCATGTTTTGAATGCCAACGGTTTCAATTAAATTAAGCACCCGTTCGTTGATTTGATCCTTGTTCATCTCAGGATGAGAAGCCTTTACTGCCTCCGCGATTTGCTTATTAATTTTCATGGTTGGATCGAGAGAAGTCATTGGGTCTTGAAAAACCATTGCTATTTCTTTGCCCTTAATACGATTTTGCATAATCTTAGGACTAATTTTTAATAAATTAACTGTTTGTAGACCATTTTCAGTCTGGTAAGTGAAATTGATCTCACCGGATTTAATTATTTGATTGGCTTCTTTTTCGCCCATGATTGGCTTTACACTAGCTGACTTGCCACAACCGGATTCACCAACTAAAGCAACTGTTTCACCCTTTTTTACCTGATAACTTATTCCTCTAACAGCTTGCACTTCTCCGTGATCGGTATGATAGGCTACTTGTAAATTTTTTATTTCTAATACTGTTTCGGTCATAATCTTACCTAACTTCCTTCAATAGCATCCCGTAAGCCATCCGCAATAATATTAAAACTCAGCATAATTAGTGCTAAAAACAATACGGGGAAAATGACCATGTATGGGTAAACGATAGCCTGGGTATAACCATCATTAATCATTGTTCCTAATGAAGCTAATGGTGCCGGAACACCTAAACCGATAAAGGCTAAGAATGCTTCCAAAAAAATTGCGTTCGGAATAGATAACATAAATGTGGTAATTATTTGTCCTAATGTATTAGGCAAAATTTGAGAGAAAATAATTTTAATATCAGATTCTCCCATTGTCTTTGCTGATAAAACATACTCGCTGGTTTTTAGTTCCAACACTTGTGCGCGAACTATTCTACTCATATTAATCCAGCCGACAATCATCATCGCAGTAATTATGCTTACTAGACCTGGCTTCATGACAAGAACAAGCAAAGTAACAATAATGATCATAGGAATAGTACTAAGAATTTCTGTTATTCTTTGCATGAATAAATCAATTTTGCCACCAAAATATCCTGAAATCAGGCCATAACTAGTACCAATAACCAGATCAATTGCCATAGCCACTAGCGCAACCCTTAGTGAAACTGAAGTACCAGCAGCAACTCTTACAAAAATGTCTCTGCCTAAGTTGTCTGTTCCAAACCAGTGACCATTAACTCCAGGAGCTAAATTAGACTGGTTAGGATACGGCGTAGTGGGTGAGTATTGACTAAGGTAAGGTGCCAGAATAGCTATTAAAGCAATAATAATTAAAACAACTGCGCTAATCACCGCACCTTTATTTCTTAAAAAGCGATGCCAAACCAATTGCCCATATGAATAAGATTTACCGGAATAATGGTCAACTGTTTCAGATTTATGGGCAAATTCAAAATCATTATTTTCTATATTAGTCATAATTATTTGCCCTCATCTAATCTAATACGCGGATCTATTAACCCGTAAAGAATATCAACTATTAACATAATGCTAATAAAAAGCACTGCATAAAAGAAAGTTATGCCTAAGACTACATTGTAGTCATTAGCTTGTATAGCACTGATATACAATGTTCCCAAGCCTGGAATAGCAAAAGCTTTTTCAATTACCATACTCCCGGCAATTAGGTCAATCATCAGTGGTGCTAATACTGTAATAACTGAAATTAAAGTGTTTCTGATAACATGGTGTCCGATCAACTGGAACTTTTTAATTCCTTTTGAATCCGCTAAACGATAATAATCAGAATTCATAATATCAATCATGTCATTTCTAACATATCGTTCAATACTTGCCATAGTAAAAGTACTCAATGCTATTGTAGGCAGAATACTTGATACAAATGGTTGTGTTGGTTGGTATGTTCCTGGAAAGACCATCAGCTTATAAGAAAATATGATTGACACGATCAATGCTACTACAAAGTTAGGAAGACTTATTCCCAAAACAGAAATACCAGTCATTAAGTTATCCCAAATTGTGCCTTTTTTGATTGCTGCCAAAATTCCCATCAGAAAGCCTAAAACTAAACCTAGTACAGTAGCCTGTAAACCTATCTGGAGTGAAATGGTAAAATGTTGCAAAATCATTGTAGTAACCGGCGTATTAACTTGAACGGTATACGAAACACCGAAATCGCCAGATAACATATTTTTCAAGTAATTAAGAAACTGCAGTGGTACTGGACCGTCTAAACCATATTTATGATAAAGTGCCGCTACTTGAGCATGTGACATTTTTTCATCATTAAATGGAGAACCAGGCATTGCCTTTTCCATAATAAAAAGAATCAAAGTAATCAAAAATAATGTAATCACTGCGATTAATATTCTTTTTAAGACATACTTTTTCAATTTTTTCCCTCCAATCTTCGTAAATAAGCAAACAGAGCTGAGATTGTATCCCAGCCCTATTAATACTTTTAATGAAATTATTTAATTGAAGCATATTTGAAGAAGAATGGTACACCTGCAATATGCATCGGTAAATCTTTTATATTGGACCTTTCCAAAACTGGTGCGCCAATCTGATATAGCGGTGGGCAAGAAGCACTGTCAATTAGGATATTATTTGCCTTAAGAAGCAATTTGTATCTCTTAGCTTGATCAGTTGTTTGATCAGATTGAGCCATTAACTTATCAAATTCTGAATTTGCCCAGCGACCGTAATTGCTGTCGTTCTTAGATTGATACATACTCAAGATCGCTGTTGGATCTGCATAGTCTGGTCCCCAACGAGTTAAAGTAGCATCATAAGTAGCTTTTGACATCTTATCAGTTCTAGTCTTCTTTGCTACTTGCTGCAGTGTCACTTTCATGCCGGGAAGGTGTTTTTCAACTTGAGCCTTGATATACGCGGCTACGTTAGCATATGAAGGATCACTGTCATCATAAAGCAAGGTAAATGAACGCAAGTTAGTTGCCTTTTTGGCCTTATTCCAATACTTTTTAGCTTGAGCTGGTGAATATTCGTAAAAATCAGTAGTTGATTCATCTGCAAAATCTTTGCCAGTAGCTGGATTCTTAACCAAATCTTTCATAACCATAGAATGAGAAGGAATTGAACCATCTTTTAGGATGTGAGTTGTTATTTCTTTACGGTTAATGCTGAGAGAAATTGCTTTACGCAGATCAGCATTATCTAATCCCGGTTTTTTCAGATTAAACATAATGTACTGTGTAAAATTACCAACATCATTGACAAAGTTCTTATCTTTCCGATATTTAGAAACAAGCTGACCACTTAAGTGAACATAGTCTGCACTGCCATTCTCGAATGCAATAGCTGCCTTTTCTGGGTCCGTAATAATATCAAGCTTAACATTCTTAATTTTGACATTTTTGGCATCCCAATATTTAGGATTTTTAACTAACTGGATAGTGTTATCGCCTAATTTCCAATCCTTGATTTGGTACGGACCAGAATAAATTAAATGATTGGAATCTTGTGCAAATTTTTTACCAGTTTTTTGGAAGTATTTCTGATTGACAGGGGCAAAATCACTGAATGCCAGCAACTTGTTCATATAAGGTACAACATGATCAAGTTGAACTACTAAAGTTTTAGGACCTGTGGCCTTAACACCCAATGACTTGACGGGCTTTTTACCAGCTACAATGTCATTAGCATTTTTAATTCCAGCCGCACCTGGTTGGAAGTTAAAGGCTGAGGCTATCTTAGGATCTGACAGCCGACGCCAGGCAAAAACAAAGTCATTAGCCGTAACTGGATCACCATTTGACCAATTGGCGTTTTTACGAATAGTAAAAGTCTTGGTAAGTCCATGATTGCTCGTTTTAACTTTAGAGGCCAAAGCCAATTGGGGCTTATCGTGGGCATCAATAGTGTACAAGCCTTCTGTTGTGTTAGCTACAACAGTTGAAGATGTGTTTTGATACGCTAAAATCGGGTCAAGAGAGTCAACCGTTGCATTTTGAACAACAGTAATTTTATCTTGATTTTTTGTACCAGAACTAGAATTTTTCTGGCATCCTGTTATTAACAAGCCTACACATGCAATTGCAGTTGCAAACAATGCACTTTTTTTCATAAATATCACTCTTTTCTAAAAGGATTTCTGATGACCAAAGCCACCAGATAGTTGGCAAGTAGCTGCAGCATTTTTACTAGCTGCTAAAGCAGCTTCTTGCAGATTGTTTTTATTTAAGTAAGAAACTAGAAAACCAGCAATAAAGCTGTCACCCGCACCCATAGTGTCAACGACTTTTACTTTTTGTGGTTTTTGATAATAGGATTTCTGTGAAGTTAACAAGAATGCAGAATTTGCACCTCTTGTGATGACTATGACTTCCGGTCCCAAAGTTAAATATTTTTTAGCAAATTCTTCCACTTGTTCATCAGACATCTCTGAACCTGAAAAGAAAGCATAATCTACATACGGTAAAACACGTTTAAAATAACCTTCATTGCGAGAATCTGAAAAATCAAATGATACTTTGGTAATATGATGTAATTCATCAAGATAATTTTCAATTCCCGAATCAATTCCAATATGAACAACATCAAATTTTTTTATTTCCGCAAAATCTGTTGGGGTAAGCCTTAAGGATAACAAATGCATTACTGAATTTTTAGGACCAGGAGCAAAAGTTCTATCACCTTCATCTGTGAGAATAACTCGAGGCTGTGCTGTGGGAGCATAGACCTTACGACAATTAATAAGTTCTACATTTTCTTCTGTTAAAGATTTTTTAATATGCTGTGCTCGATCGTCATCTCCAAACATTCCCAGATAAGCTGAAACATCAGCTCCGGCTTTTTTGGCATCAACTGCTACATTGACACAATTTCCGCCTGGAAAAAATATCTTTTGCTTGATGTATGTATCAGCTACATTGTCACCAACTGCAATTATTTTCATGATTTACAGCCTTTTTAATAATCCAGGTGTCCCATATAACGACGGACATCTAGTGAGTGTCCTCTTTCATATGCAAATCCTTCGGCTAATTGACGGAAAGCAACTCCTGAAAGAATCTGAGAATAGTATTCTTTAAAGTCGTCATCTACTTCATGCATATCAAAGTCAGCGTCGTCAATCACGTAAACTTTTTGACTATGCCTTTTAGCAAAATCGATTACACGTTGATCCATTTTTCTAGTAACGCCTAATCCTTTGCAAATGATAAATGGCACATCAAAGTCTGTTACTTCAAAAGGACCGTGGAAATATTCAGCAGAATTGATATATCCACTATGAATCCACTGCATTTCTTGAAGCCAGCAAGCTGAGAATGAATATGTTTCTCCAGTATTAATACCTGAGCCTACAGCATAAATTAATTTTTCGCGTTTTAATTCACTGGTCCATTTCTTTGCAGTTTCTCCAAATTGCTTTCTTACCCTGTCAGCCATAGTTTCTAAACCATCCAAAGCTTTCAGGCCTTTTTCAAATTTGTTATCACCAGTTATGGACTTCAATAAACTAAATATGAAACCATATAAAACTCCATTATTTAAATCAGAAGCATCGGTACCTTTGCCCCAACTGTAGTGCAGAGTGAAATCGGAATTCTTTTCTAAGTCAGAACCTGCTGTATAGGTAATACCTACTGTTAGAGCACCTTTACTCTTGGCAAAATTAACTGCCTCATTTGTTTCTGGTGTACTACCTGAATGAGAACAAGAAACTACTAAACTATGATTGCCCAAATCATGAGGATTACGTGTTGTAAATTCCCGTGCTGGTAAAATTGTGGCTGGAATATCACATTCGCGGTTGAAAATATATTCAGCTGGTTGCATAAAAGCCATCGATCCTCCACAAGCTACAAAATAGACATGATTAATGCCATCAATCTTTTCTGCAGCGGCAAGAGCATTCTTAATTTCTCGTTGATATTCTTTTTTCATTTTTAACCTCTCAATCATTCTTGTTATATGATGTTATATTATAAGATAATAGCTAATTTTTAATATGTCAAGCATTTTTCTTAAAATTATTTAATAAAAACAATTGACTAGTAAAATTAAATAAAAAAGTTTGTGAAATGGTATGAACCAATTGCCTATGTATCAGAGCAAGCAAAAAAAACAATTCACAAACTCGTGAATTGCTTTTTAATAATTACTAATCAAATTCTTATTTTAAGACAAATGCCTGCCTATTGCACTGCCGATAATTGACAATGTAAAGCACACAGCAAAATACAAAACAGCTAAAGCAGCAAACATCGGCAAAATGTAGTTTGCATTTTGACCATAAATAACTTGTGCGTGCTGCATCATTTCCGGAACAACTATGATTGTTGCCAAAGATGTGTCCTTAATTAGAGAAACAAACTGACTAATAATTGTTGGAATCATGTTTTTATAAGCTTGAGGCAAAACAACATGCCATAAAGCCTGAACAAACGACATGCCAGTTGATCTTGCACCCTCCATCTGACCGATAGAAACAGATTGAATACCTGAACGCACAATTTCAGCAATCATACAGGATTCGAATACTGTCATGGCAATAATCGCTGCCGGTATGGTTTCCGGCCTTAAACCAAAGTTTGGTAGCCCAAAATAAGTAAAGAAGATAATCAGCAGCAGGGGAATATTACGAATAATATCAATAATGAAACCTACAACAGCTGAAACATACTTAATTTTAGAATATCTAATTATTCCTAAAATCGAGCCAATAATAAAACTTAAAATGACCGAAATTACGGAAATGTAAATAGTTACCCAGAGGCCCATTAACAAAAAGCGTACATTAAGCCATGAAAAGGCGTTAACCCAATTTTGCATTTTCTAGTACCTCCTTTAACCTAATTTCTTTTCCAGGTGCCGCATATAATAACTAATCGGCAATGTAACGATCAAATATAAAACACCTACAACCAAATAACTGTTAATAGTGTCAAAAGTTGCTGAAGCAATTGAATTTGCTTGATACATTAAATCAAATCCTGCCACAAAGGCTAGGACTGAAGAGTTTTTGACCAAGTTAACAAACTGGTTGCCTAAAGGTGGTATTACTATCTTGAATGCTTGAGGCAAAATTATATAACGCATTGCCTGCCAGTAAGTCATACCAGTTGATCTTGCACCTTCCATTTGACCGCCAGAAACAGATTGAATTCCTGAACGAATTGTCTCGGCAATAAAAGCAGAAGTATATAAGGTTAACCCGATTGTACCAGCAGTAAAACCGTTTATTTTGACAACGTAAATCGGAATTACCAGATAGAAAAACATAGTGATTACAAGCAAAGGAATGTTACGCATTATTTCCACATAAGCATGTCCAATTACACGCATTACTTTACTTGGAACAACTTCCATAATTGCAAATATTGTTCCAATTATTAAACTGAAAAATAAAGCAATTACACTAGATAGTATTGTCCAGCCCAAGCCAACAAACAGCTGGCTGCTGAATTTTGAAAAAATATTAATCATCGGCGATACAGCTCCTTATACTTAAATCCTGGAACATCGCCAAACCACTTTTTAATTAAGCGATTATATTCACCATTATGCTGCATCTCAAGAACTGCCTTGTCTACAGCTTCAGTAAATGAGGTTTGTCCCTTATTAACCGCAACACCGTATGGTTCAACAGTAAAAGTGCCGCCACGAACTTCGTAGCCCGGGTTTTGAACTGCTAACCCAAATAAAATTCCGTTATCAGTAGTTAATGCATCCCCCTGATGTGATTTTAAAGCGTTCATTGCCTGAGCATAGTCTTGCAACTCAATCACTTTTGCTCTTGGAGCCACCTTTTTAATGTTATCGACTGAGTTTGCGCCTACAACACCGATAACTGTCTTACCATTAAGATCTTTTGTACTCTTGATTGAAGAATCTTTAGGAACTAAAAGTGACTGACCAGCATCAAAGTATGACTTTGAAAAAGAAATAATCTTTTTACGCTCTGGCGTGATTGACATCGTGGCTATAACGGCATCGACATTTCCATTCTTTAAAAGTGGAATTCTGGACTGAGATGTTGTTGTAACAAACTCAGCTTTCCCTTGAGGTCCTAATATATGCTTTGTAATATGCTTTGCCATATCAACATCAAAACCTTTTTGCTGACCATCCTTAACATCAATTAAGCCAAAAAGTTTAACATCACCTTTAACGCCCCAAACAATAGTATTTGATTGTTTGGCATTATTTAAAACAGATTGGTCACTAAGACTTTTACCACAACCGGTTAGCATTAAAATACATGCTAATAAAGGAAGTAGCCAAAATTTCTTTTTCATAATTGGCCTCCTTAGTGAGAAATAATTTTACTCAAAAATTGTTGTGCCCGCTCCGTCTTAGGCTGCTTAAAGAAGCTCTCGCTATCATCATCCTCAACAATTCGGCCTTGATCCATAAAGATAACTCTATTTGCTACCTCTTTAGCAAAGCCCATTTCGTGAGTAACAATTAATGAAGTCATACCACTTTCATTGGTAACCTTCTTCATAACTTGTAAAACATCATCAATCATTTCCGGATCAAGAGCAGATGTTGGTTCATCATATAAAATAAGTTTTGGTCTCATTGCCAGCGTTCTGGCAATAGCAACACGCTGTTTTTGACCACCGGAAATTTGTGAAGGCATATTATGTGCCCATTTGCGCAGCCCAACCATATCAAGTAAATCTAATGCCTGTTTTTTATTTTCTTCTTCAGGCATGTGACTTACTATTCTGGGAGCCAGCATAATATTTTCCAATACATCTTTATTCTTATACAAATTAAAATGCTGGAAAACCATCCCAACATCACTACGTAAGATGTTGAGGTTTGTCTTTGGATCTGAAAGATCGTGACCGTTAACTACTAACTTACCTTTCTGGATTGACTCAAGACCATTTACGGTCCGTACTAAAGTACTTTTACCTGAACCAGATGGTCCAATCAGAACCACCGTTTCACCTTCATCAATCTCTAAATTAATGTCGTGCAGTGCATGAAAATGGCCATAAAATTTTTGCACGTCATGGAACTCTATCATCGACATTGTCATCGCCCCTTTCATAATCAATGCATGAAATAATAAGTTGTAGAATCTATTTTACTATAACCGTTAAGAATTTTAAAAGTAATACAGTGTTTTTAATAAAAATTTATAGAAAGATCTGTTTAATTCACATTGGCTTTGAAGTCATTTAGTTGGCGCTATGACAGGAAAGTACAATAATAAAAAGCCTTTTTGTATGTTCATTAATGACAATTTATTGTCAGAAATTGCCATTTATAATTAAAATTATCTGTGAAAAATATACTCTTATTTGCATTTTTTTCTTTCAAAAATAGTTCGACTAGCATACACTCTAACTAAGGAGAAAACTTATGGATAAAGAAAAAAATTATAAATTACTTTTAAAACAAGCCTGCAGTCTTCTGCAAGGCGAACACGATTTAATTGCCAACATGAGTAACATTAGTGCACTACTTTTTAATGGGTTACCCAAAGTAAGTTATGCCGGATTTTATCGCTTTCAAGAGCAAGAGCTTATTTTAGGACCCTTTCAAGGACCGGTCGCCTGCATGCATATTCAGTTAGGAAAGGGTGTCTGCGGCGCAGCTGCACAAACCGGTCAAACTCAAATTGTTCCGGATGTTCATAAGTTTAGAGGTCATATTGCCTGCGATGCCAATACCAATTCAGAAATCGTTGTTCCCATTATCCACAATAAAAAACTTGTCGCTGTTCTTGACCTTGACAGTAATGACTTTGACAGATTTGATCAAATTGATGCTCAATATTTATCAAAAATAGCAGAACTACTATTTAATTAAGTGAAAGAAATAATCTTGCATAAAATAAAAGACCAATAAATCATCTTTTAAATGACTTATTGGTCTTTGTAACTTATAAACGACTTTAGATCTCTGTCGAAAAAGTGTTCGTTTCACTTTTTTATTTTTTACCGGAGAGACGCTGAAATCCCTTCACAATTTCTACTATTAAAATCATACAAATTCCAGCTCCCAAAACTATTAACCATTGTGTTGAATTTAATTCCGTGACATCAAAGAACTTTGTCATAAATGGTAATTCAACTGCTGCCATGACAACAGCTGATATCAAGATTGCCCAATTAAACCACTTATTAGCAAATGTCCTCTTAGAAAAAATTGATTGATGAATATACTTAGAATTAAAGGCATGAAATAGTTGAATAAGTCCTAATGTAAGAAAGGCCATTGTCAGAGCATCAGCGTGTTGCAGATTGGCATTACCCATGTGAGGGCCAAAGTTTAAGCCTAGTTGATAAGTAGTTAAAACAATGACACCTTCGAGTATTCCTTGGTAAACAATTGAGCTGGCAACGCCACCGCTAAAGAAGTTTGATTTCTTACCCCGAGGCGTACGCTTCATAATACCTTTTTCAACTGGTTCAAGTCCCAAGGCAATAGCTGGCAAAGTATCTGTCACTAAGTTAATCCACAGCAATTGCACTGGAGCTAAAATATCCCAACCCAGCATGGTCATCATAAATACTGTTAAAACTTCCCCGACATTACAACTCATGAGGTAAAGAATGGCTTTTTGAATATTGCTAAAGACCTTGCGTCCTTGTTTAACTGCTTCAACAATAGTTGCAAAGTTGTCGTCTGCTAAAACCATATCACTGGCACCTTTTGATACTTCTGTACCAGTGATGCCCATACCAATTCCAATATCAGCTTGCTTTAAACTAGGTGCGTCGTTAACTCCGTCCCCTGTCATAGCCACAATTTTGCCTTGGGCTTGCCAGGCCTTAACGATACGAACTTTGTGTTCTGGAGAAACCCTGGCATAAACATCAAAATCAGCTACATGCTTTTCCAGATATTCATCACTAAATTCATCCAGCTGTGCACCGGTAACTACCCGCTCATCTTGGCCAGGCTTCAAAATGCCCAGTCTTTCTGCAATTGCCTGAGCAGTAACTTGAAAGTCACCTGTAATCATAACTGTTCTAATACCGGCACTGTGAGCTTCTTTAATAGCCTCTTTTGCTTCAGGACGCTCTGGGTCTATCATCCCCACCAAGCCAGCAAAAATCAAGTCCTGCTCAACATTATCAGTTGTAGGATCATCATATAATTGCTCAACTGGTTTATAGGCTAACCCCAAAACTCGCAAAGCATTTTTAGCCATATTTTGATTTGAAAGCATAATTTCATCTTTTTGCTTCTCAGTAATCTCACTGACTTTACCATCAAGTTCAATCCGTGTTACCCGTTTGAGCAGTTGATCCGGTGCCCCTTTAACCGCTACAAAATATTGTCCGTTATCTTCATTGACAGTGCTCATTAATTTACGGCCGGAATCAAATGGCACTTCCTGGAGCCTCTTATGATTTGCAAGCAAATTATGCACATCAATTTTTTGATCAAGCGCATACTGAACCAATGCAGTTTCAGTTGGATCACCCAACAATTGATTATTATCGTCAAGTTTTGAATCATTAGCTAAAACCATTGCCATTAAAGCATGATTATCAGTACTGATTCTATTGAAAGAATTATGAACCTGGTTATCATAATAAACCTGTTCAACTGTCATTTTATTTTGGGTTAAAGTACCGGTTTTATCAGAACAGATGATATCCGTTGCTCCCAACGTTTCCACTGCTGGTAACTTACGCACAATCGAATTGTGCTTAGCCATTACCTGAGTACCAAGAGCCAAAATAATGGTTACAATTGCAGGCAACCCTTCTGGAATTGCAGCAACAGCAAGTGAAACTGCCACCAAGAACATATCGATTGCTAATTTATCCGTAGGTTCTGTTCCCTTTTTAGTAAAAAAGCCTACAACAAAGACTACAGCACAGATCAGCAGAATCATAATAGTTAGCGTTTTACCAAGCTGATTTAGATTACGCTTTAATGGTGTATCCGTTTCATCAGTGTTGTTAAGCATTGTCGCAATCTTTCCGACTTCAGTATTCATACCTGTTTCAGTGACAATGCCTTCACCGCGACCGTAAGTAACATTAGTATTAGCAAATGCCATATTATCTTGATCTGCTAGTGCTACTTTTTCTTCATTAATAGGTTCACTAGTTTTGTCAACCGGAACCGACTCGCCGGTTAAAGCTGATTCTTCGATTTTGAGACTTTTGGTAAGAGTCAAACGCAAATCTGCCGGTACAACATCACCCGCTTCAAGTAACACAACATCCCCAGGTACTAATTCCGTACTTGGTATTTCTACAATTTGGCCATCACGACGTACATGGGCGTTAGGAGTAGCCATTTTCTTTAAAGCATTAATTGCCTCCTCAGAACGTGTTTCTTGAAAAACGCCTAATACTGCGTTCAAAATGACCACAATCATGATTATTGCCGCATCTGTCCATTCTTGAGCTACAAAGCCTGAAAGCAACGCTGCAACTATCAAAACAATAATCATAAAATCCTTAAACTGGGCTAAAAAACGTTGCCAAATGCTGATTTTCTTTTTGCTAGTCAAACTATTAGAGCCATATTTTGTACGCAATTCTTCTATTTGGTTTACGCTTAATCCTTGACTTGATGATGTTTCTAACTCTTGAGCTACATCTTCAATCTTTTGATTGTAAAAATTCTGGGGCATTGTTACCTCCTAATAACAAAAAAGAGACTTATATGTACAACACACACAAGTCTCACTATTTAAGATAAGTCCAGAAGTATTTCTTCGGGTGTTGGGCTTATCGCAAGTAATTGCTGTTACTCCCTTATGATGATTCTTATTATAAATAAAATTATTGTTTTTAACAAGAATAAGGCTAATTAAATTAACCGAATAAAAGCAAAAACATAGCTTCTCTTATTAAGAAACTATGTTTTTAACTAACAATATTTACTTGAGACCTGTCCATTTCCATTCAGTAACTTCAGGCATATCTTTACCATTATCACGAATGTATTGGTGGTGTTTTGCAAGCAATCTGTCCATTTCTGCCACAAAGCCGGCACTCTTTTCAGCGTAACGAGGAACACTTAAAATGGCATCCTTTGCTAAATGGAATCTATCAAGTTCGTTAACCACCCTCATATCAAACGGTGTAGTAATATCTCCTTCTTCTTCATAACAATGAATATGAACATTGCCACGCTTGCGACCAAACCAAATGGATTGCATCATTGCCTTATAGCCATGCCATGCAAAGATTACTGGCACATCGCTTGGGAATAATTCAGCAAATTCTTCATCAGAAATTGCTTCTGGGTTATCCTTAGTATTCATCAATTTCATAACGTCAATTACGTTAATATAACGAATCTTGAGATCAGGGAAATTCTTATGCAAAATGTCAATTGCAGCAAGAGATTCCATTGTCGGCTCCGTTTCAGTTGAAGCAAATACAACATCAGGCTTAGCATTTTGGTCAGTCGATGCCCAATCAATGTATGACAAGCCGTGGTTTGCAATACGAGTTGCTTCATCAATTGAGAACCACTGAGGTCTTTCCTGTTTTGAAGTAACCAAAATGTTGATGCATTCGCGATCGCTGAAAGCTTTTTGTGAAATAGCGAGTAATGAATTAGTATCAGCTGGTAAATACTCATGAACTAAATCTGGACGATTCTTTTCATACATGTGAGTCAAGACACCTGGGTCTTGGTGAGTATAACCATTATGATCTTGTTGGAAGACAGTTGAAGTTGCAATGAAGTTTAATGATGGATAATCCTTACGCCAATATTGTTCCTTAGCTTTTCTTAACCATTTCATATGTTGAGTCAGCATTGAATCTACAACACGACCAAATGACTCGTAAGTAGCAAAGAAACCGTGACGACCTGATAAAACGTAACCCTCAAGCCAGCCTTCGGCTTGGTGTTCTGATAATTGAGAGTCAATTAAACGACCACTTGGTGCCAAGTTTTCATCATTAGGTGTATGAACGGAGCTTTCCCATTGCCGTTTTTGTTCATCAATAAACTTAAATAAGCGGTTAGACTTAGACTCATCTGGTCCAAAACCCCGGAAAGTATTTGGATTTAGTTCAGCAATTTCGTTCAAATATTTAGCCCATTCCGACATGTCTTCAGCTTCAATAGAACCTGGTTGATCAAATTTTAAGGCATACTTACGGTAATCAGGCAAACTAAGACGCTTAGCTTTCTCCCCACCTGCATTAGTGATTGGGTTCATGGCCATTCTGCTATCGCCAGTAACATTATCAGCCGTGACTATTTCAGTTGGAACGCCATTTTCATCGAATAACTCTTCCGGTTTATAACTCTTAAGCCAATCAACCAGCATATCTTTATGTTCCATGTCATTTTGAGCGACTGGAATTGGAATCTGATGAGCCCTAAATGAGTTTTCAATTGGATTACCATCAAGATCCTTCTTTGGACCTGTCCAACCCTTTGGTACACGGAAAATGATCATTGGCCAATGCGACAAAGTTTCATCATTATTCTCACGAGCATTCTTTTGAATAGCCTTAATTTCTTCAATCACGTTATCCATCAATTTAGCCATTTCTTCATGAATCTGCATGTGGTCTTTATAGCCATCAAACTCGCCGCCCTTGTATGCAGAAATAATATAAGGATGCCAGCCCATGCCTTCAAAATACTTGGTCAATTCTTCATCTGACATTCTAGAAACAATAGTCGGATTTGAAATCTTGAAACCATTAATTTGCAATATTGGTAAAACTGCCCCATCTTTGATAGGGTTAATAAACTTATCACTAAACCAGCTAGCTGCAAGAGGACCTGTTTCAGCCTCGCCATCACCAATTTCAACAGCCGCAATTACGTCAGGATTATCTAAAATTGCACCTGTGCCATGAGAAAGAGAATAACCTAGTTCTCCACCTTCGTGCATCGAACCGGGGGTTTCAGGTGCAGCATGTGAAGCAGACCCGCCAGGGAAGCTAAAACGTTTAAAGAGCTTGGCCATCCCTTTTTCATCTTGTTGAATTTCAGGATAAAGTTCACTATAAGAACCATCAAGGTATGAATTAGATACCATAACCTGACCACCATGACCTGAACCTTCAATATAGAACATATTTAGGCCATATTTTTTGATAACTCTATTTAAATGAGCATAAATAAAGTTTTGTGGTGAAATAGTACCCCAGTGACCAATTGGTTTAGGCTTAACTTCACTTGCTTTCAAATCATGTTTTAATAATGGGTTACTCATTAAGAAAAGCTGACCTACAGATAGATAATTTGCTGCACGCCAGTGAGCATCAACACTTTTGAGAAATTCTTTTGAGTCGTAATCAACTGCCATTTTTATTCTCCCTTTTTAATATTTGCTAAAATTCATTTGATAAACATATTATAGCAAGTTTTTGTCAAAGTTCAACCATTTTAAAAATTGGTTCGTTCCAATTTCTAAAAAATAAGTGTTTAGTTATTGCCGAGTAGATAAGTAATACTATTATTATGGTATTTTTTATTTACAGATCAGCATATTTATGTTCAAATACTGATAAATACTTATTTTTTAAATTAAATACTGAAAAAGTGATTAAACAAAATTTATTCTAGTGCTAAATTAGGCACAGGAGAGGTAAAATGACACAAGAAGAACGCCTGCGACAAATTAAGCAAATGCTTAATAAAGAAAATCATTTGAGTACTCGCAAGTTAGCTGATTATTTCAAAATTTCTTTTGATACAGCTAGACGAGATGTAGTTCGTTTAACTGCAACTGGACAAGCAATTCGTGTTCATGGTGGATTAGTAGCGATAGACCGTAGTGATGTACCCAACTTCCTCATGAGAAGTCAAATAGATTCACCAGTTAAAACTAAAATGGCAAAAATGGCTCAAAGATTTATCCATCCTAACCAGTGTGACTTTATTGGTCCATCAACCACTTTAAAGAAATTATGTGAATTAATTTGTGGTACTGACTTGCAAATCGTTACTAACTCAATTGATAATTCATTAGCTCTGATGCAATCTAAATTACCTAATGTAAGACTTCTTGGAGGCAAAATAGATAAGGAAGACAGATTTAATTACTCTGTTGATTCACTTGAACTTTTGCAAAAAATAAGTTTTAATACTGCTTTTGTTGGCACATCAAATGTTAGAAGCGATGGTATCTATTCAGCAAAAATGAGTGATTCAGAATTAATCAAGATTGCATGTTCAAGAGCTAAGCAAGTGGTTGTAATCGCAGAAAAATATAAATTTAATAGTCAAAATACTTCTCCTTACATGTCAATTCCGCTTAATAAGATTGACGTTTTAATCACAGATTTGCCTTTATCTGAAAATTTCCAAAAAAATTTTTCACCAAAGACACAAATTATTTCGATATTGAGGAAGTGAGGTTATGAACAACTTTTTTTGATAGCTTATTTTCTAAAAAAAAGCAACTAATCGAAGAAGTTTATAAAGATTTAGATCAGTTTTATAGGAGTTTCTACTCTAATATATATAATGAATTGAATATTTATAAATATAAGCAAATTCGTGATGCTATTGGTATGGTAATGCGTAAGTTTGACAGTCACGATCACCCATTAGATTATACTGGTAAATTAGTATTGTATATTGAAGCTTGTGTCGCACTTCAGCATTTGCATTTAACGACCTTGCAGCAAAAACTTTTACATGATTTAGGTGAAAAAACTAAAAACATTAACTTAAATTTTGTTTATTCTGGACGGATCACGGATATGCAACAATTTAGAAATGTTTGATTTTTTTTAAATAGAATGTATCCCAAAAAAGCAGGCTTAAGCCTGCTTTTTCTATTTATTCAAATTAACAAATGTATTGAATTTCATATATTGATAATGAATTCGCATTGTAGAAACTTCAAATGGAGTTCCATCATCCAAAAAGAAAATACCTTCCATCACTCCCACTGGTTCACTCTTTTTTAAATTAAGGCGAGATTGGTCTTCATTATTTGAAGGCTCAACAGTAATATTCAGAAACGCTTTGGTAACGACTTTATTTTGCGAATCTTCTAGGTAATTAAAAAGTGATTTTTTCAAGTGTTCAGGTTTTAACTCAGGAACAATTTTAATAGGCACATAGCCTGTTTCAATTAAAAATGGTTGTTCATCTAGAAAGCGCAGCCTTTTAAACTCATAAACAAAGTCATTTTCTTTAAGGAATAAGTCTTGTGCTATCCCTTTCGGAGTCTTGATTACGCTAAAAGAAAGCAATTTGATTCCCTGCTTTTTACCAGGAACCTTCAAACTATCAGTCAAACCTAGGTTAGACCCTTCATAACGAAACAAAGATTGATTTTTTAAATATAAAGGGTTAATAAATGTTCCGCTGCCTCTTTTTTTAAAGACAATACCTTGTTGAGAAAGCATCTCCATCGCCCTTTTCATTGAGGAACGACTTACTTGATAGTGTTCAGCTAGACTACGCTCGTCTGGAAGGCGCATCCCCTCATATTTGTTATCTAGAATATTTTGTTTGATATCACGCATCACAGTACGATAAACGAAATCTGCCATTATCTACCTCAATTATTTATATTCCTGATGGAAGAAACTAACCATTCTGAAAATTGAACTCGGTCAACTTTTACACCAACTTGAACATTTGCCGGTTTATTAAAAAAGTTATTAAAATCAATCAGCGAAGCACCATAGGCACTTGGACTTTTGGTATCTACTATGACATAAGCTGGCTTAAAAGCAAACATTTCGGGCTTTACCAACATACCAGCTGCCAGTGCATCGTAAACTTCACGGCCATTGGTTTCAGTATGATCATGTAAATTACTCATAATATGATAGAGCATATCTCCCGTTCTGCCCGATTGCTTAATTTGATCCAAAACATCTGGAGTCACATATGCTTGATGTCCTAATTCGAGTGGTGCTAATAAAATTTTTATGCCACTTGAAAAAACAATCTGTGCTGCTTCAGGATCGCCCGCAACATTATATTCTGCATAAGGCCCCCAATTGCCACGACCGATTGCACCACCCATAATTACCAGTTGCTCAATTTTAGGCAAATCTTCTGGAAATTGTCTAAAGTAAAGCGCAAAATCTGTTGCTGGTCCAATTTGCATTAACGTTACTTTTTCAGCGCTGCCAGCAACAACTTCATGAATTGCCTCTGCAGCAATACCTGGTTTTAATAAGTTGTGATTGGGCGCAGGAAAGTCAAATCCAGCCAGTCCACTCTTTCCGTGGACATCTGAGGCATCGATTTGATCTCGCAGTAAAGGTCTGACAGCACCACTTACAACGGGGACAGTGGTTTTTAAAAATGTTTCCAATTTTAAAGTATTGTCCAGAGTATTTTTCAATGGTACATTGCCCCAAGTTGCTGCTATCAATTTAACATCAAATTCAGGAGCAAATAAGGCAACGGTAATTGCAACAACGTCGTCAATTCCGGGATCTGTACTAATTATTAATGGTTTTTTTAACATAAGTATCCTCTTTTTAAAAATGGTTATAAAACAATAATACCAAATTTAGCTACTCGTTGCTGTAAAAATAAAAAGAGCTGGCATTGAAATAAGCCCCGAAAGTTAGAAAACTATTTGGGACTTATTTCACTCATAGTTATGTTTCAAGCTAACTTAAAAGCTACTTTTTTCGATCTTCGATCTTGCCATTAGAATGTGCAATGAATGCCTCATCGCACATCCCAAGAAAAAGCCCATGTTCTACCACGCCTACGGTATGATCCAAATAGTCAGCTAAACCACCAGGAACAGGAATAGGATCAATATTCAAATCGATAATAAAATTGCCATAATGAGTTACAAAGCGTTCATTTCCTGACATGCGCCACTGCGGATTTAAGCCCTCGGATTGAAAAAGTTTAAAATTTTGTTCACACGAAACAGGTAAAACCTCAACAGGCAAAGCAAAGCCGCTTAAACGCTCAACTACTTTAGATTCGTCTACAATCCAAATTATTTTGCGAGAATTTATTGCAACATTTTTTTCCATGGTCAAAGCGCCACCGCCGCCTTTAATACCATCAAAGTTAGCTGCTAACCTGTCTGCGCCATCGATAGTCAAATCAAGTTGATCTACTGCATTCAAGTCATCAACATGAAAACCGTAGCTTTCCATTTGCTTCTTGCTTCTGCTTGAAGTCGTTACCACAGCATCAAGGTCAAGTCCTTCTTCTTTTTTTCTTCTGCCTAATTCATCAATTAAAAATGCTACTGTCGAACCAGTGCCTACTCCCAGTTTCATTCCTGATTTGACTAATTCAGCAGCTTTTACGGCAGCCTGTTTTTTTAACTTATCCTGCTCTTCTTTATCCATAATTCATGCTTTCTAAAACTATATTATTAATTGTCATTTTAAATCAATTATAGCAAAAGTAATATAAAAAGAAGATACAAAAAAGCAGTCAAGACTGCTTTTACACTTCACTTAATTATTCTGGATCAATTTCAGGAGCCTTGTTAATTTCGCCTGACATCATCCAAATTCTCTTTTCTACATCAGTGTGGAAACCAGTTAACATATCATTAGTTGAATAGTCTCCTTCTTCATCACTGACTTTAATGCCTTCTTCATAGAGTTGATCAAGGTAATGGTAATCTTCAATAATTTTTGCATAACGTTCATCTATTGTTTCGTTCCAATTGCCCTTTTCATCAGGAATCTTAGTTTTAGCTGCTATTTCACCTAAGGTTGAAACTGGAGAACCATCAAGAGTAATTAAACGTTCAGAAACTTGATCCAGTTGGTCAGCTAATTCGTCCATTACCTTATCTAAATATGGATGTAATTTCAAAAAACGATTACCACGCATGTACCAGTGATGTTGATGAACAACCATGTGTAGTTGAGTCAAATCAGCAACTAATTGGTTTAAAACTTCTTTAGTCTTTGGATATTTCATATAAAAGTGCCTCCAAAATCTATTAACATTGTTACACTTTTATTATAGCCAGTAAGCGCTATTAATACTAAAATATTGTTTAGCATTTTTTACTCCTACTATAATCTATAATAAAAAAATCTGCCTTTACCAGACAGATTTTAAATAATCTATTTTTTTATGCAACATCTGGGGTTGCATTGTTCTTCTCTTTCTTTAGAGTGACATTGTCATAATGCTTAATAAACGGATACCAGATTAGAAATGCAACTATTGCACATATAATTGCGAGGATCCCTCCTTGCCAACTTGTCGTAGCTAAGTAGCCGCCAATACCAACTGGTGTTGGCCAAGGCTGTTGTACTCTAATGACCGGAACTATCCTTGCCGCAATAGCTAAATAAGCTACCAGACCGGAAGCCATTGGAGCACAAATAAACGGCACAAATAAGTCAATATTATACACAATTGGCAACCCGAACAGAATTGGTTCGTTTATATTGAAAATTGCTGGTACAATTTCAACTTTACCTAATTCTTTCAACTGTGTTGAACGTGCTCTTAATACCAGCCAGATAGCAACACCTAATGTGGCACCTGAACCACCAATTGTAACAAACGCATTTAAAATTTCACCAGCAAAAACATGGTGAGTACCTTGATTAACATTTGCCTGCATATTGGCTAAAACTATTGGTGAATAAAAGGAGCTAATAATTGTTGCGCCATGAATTCCAAACCACCATAAAAAGTGAATTAAAAAGAGTATGATCAGGAATCCCCACCAAGTATCTGCAATATTGCTGATGAAAGAAAACGGGATAAATAACACATTGAATAAATCAGTTCCTGCCAAAACTAAGGCCATATTAATTGCCGACATCACTACAGCAACACAAAAACCAGGTATCATGGCACTAAATGAGTTTGCCACTCCTGATGGGACTGAATCTGGCATTTTTATTTGCCAGTTGTGCTTAATTGTAAAGCGATAAATCTGAACGGTTATCCACGCAACCACTAATCCAATAAAAATACCTACAGCACCTATACGATAAATACCGGTTAATGGAGCTGCTTGGTATCCGCCAGCAACCATTTTGTCTTTAGTAAATATGGTTATAAATTCTACTCTGCCATTTTTCCAAACTAATTCAGCTACGGTAATAAAGAACCCCATTAGGAACATCATCAAGCCATCTATAGGTATCAAGTTTAAATGTTCTTCATCACGGTAAATTTTTGTATAAGAGTAAGCAAAAGTGCCAGAGAAAACTAGTGCGATGATTCCCATAGTAGCATTATAAACAGACTGAAACAGATTAGTAAGACGACCTATTGTTCCCGCATACCAAGTAGCAAACCCGGGAACGGGAATTGCTTGCGGCAATACAGTCAAAATTAAGAAAATGGACCCAATTATCGAAAATGAAATAACGCTATAACCCGCGTCCATAATCGACCTTACAAATCTTGTGGCAGCAAATTTACCGGCCACTTCAGCAATTCGATCTTTTATTGGTTTTTGATTTGGTTCAGCCATAAAATATACTCCTCTCAGATAGTAATACATAATTAACTACTATTAATAAATATTGTAAGCGTATTCAAATAAAATGCAACTATTTGTCCTTTATTACAGTTTCGATTGCATTTAAATATTTATCTTTTCCAATAATAATGTTATGTATTCTACGTTCACAGAAATAAGCTAACAAAATGCCAGCTAATAAAATAGCAATCATAAAATAACTTGAACTTGTACTGGTTATAAAAGGGAAGATTTGCAATTTAAAAGGTAAAAACAGACAAACGATCAGAAAAGTATTAGCAACAATTTGTATCCAAAAATAAATTCTTGTAATTGGTACATCACTCTTGTGGTTGTACATTTTTGTTAACTGTTCTATAGCAGCAATGCTGGAGAATAGAGTTAGTATACCAGATAAAATTATCCCTAAGAGTTTTTTATATTGAACTAAAATTAACAGCCAAAAAAGGTTAGCAAACCAAAAAATGACAACACAATAACGGACCATTAGATAACGGCTAAAATAAAGATATTTGATCTTATCATTATGCTTTTTACGTTCAACTTTATTTTTCTCTGAAGAACTATTCATTTTAAGCTTCATTCCTTTACTATATTATATTAACAAGTATAGTCTAAATTACTCAAATAATGATAATAATTGTACGCCTTGAACTATAGGTAATAATTGTTATAAAATATATCTGTTAACGCTATCACAATTAACTAAAAAGGAGATAAAAATGTATTCAGCAAAAATGCCAGATGGATTTTTATGGGGAGGAGCCGTTGCTGCTCATCAGTTAGAAGGTGCTTGGAACGAAGATGGCAAAGGAATGTCAGTTGCTGACGTCATGACAGTAGGTTCTGCTTCTAAGCCACGCGAAATCACTGATGGAATTATTGCAGGCAAAAATTATCCTAACCATAGTGCAATAGACTTTTATCATCACTATAAAGAAGATATAAAATTAATGGCGGAAATGGGTTTTAAAGCCTTCAGAACCTCCATAGCCTGGACTAGAATTTTTCCCAACGGTGATGATGAACAGCCAAACGAAGCCGGTTTAAAATTTTATGATGACTTGTTCGATACTTGCCATCACTACGGCATTGAGCCAGTAATTACTTTATCTCACTTTGAAATACCATTTAATTTAGTTAAGAAATACCACGGCTTTACTAACCGCAAATTAATTGATTTCTTTGTTCGCTTTGCCACAGTTTGCTTCAAACGGTATCAAAGTAAAGTGAAATACTGGATGACATTTAATGAGATCGATAACCAGTCTGCATACAATGATGATTTTTTAATGGCTACAAATTCGGGAATTATTCTCAAGAAATTGACTGACAAAGAAAAAGAAGCTGCAATGTATCAAGCAGCTCACTATGAATTAGTTGCCTCTGCCTTAGCTGTTAAAGTTGGACATAAGATTAACCCAGATTTTCAAATTGGTTGTATGATTAACTATTCTCCAGTAAGACCCTTGACCCCTTCATCTGCTGATATGCTTTTAGCGGACAAGTTTGAACAGCGGCGCGACTGGTTTTCAGACGTTCATGTTTTTGGTGAATATCCGAAAGAAGTTGAAACATATATTGAACGAAACGGCTATCGTCCTGATATTACTGACGAAGACAGAATTGTACTGAAAGAAGGTACAGTAGATTATGTGGGCTTTAGTTACTATCAAACAACAACTGTATCAGCCCAAAATGTAAAAGCTGATGAATTAAGTGACTTATCTAAAGCAAAAGCCGCTAATCCAACTTTGGAAAAAAGTGATTGGGGCTGGGAAATTGATCCAGCTGGCTTAAGAATTGCTTTAAACCACTTAACTGACCGCTATCATAAACCTTTATTCATCGTTGAAAATGGCCTGGGTGCTTACGACAAAGTTGAAAAAGAGGGATCTATTCACGATGATTACAGAGTAGATTACTTAAGAAGGCACATTTCTGAAATGGAAAAAGCAGTTGAAATTGACGGTGTTGACTTAATGGGTTACCTGCCATGGGGCCCAATTGACTTGGTATCTGCTGGAACGGGCCAAATGGATAAGCGTTATGGATTTATCTATGTAGACAAAAATGATGCTGGTGAAGGCACTTTGAAGCGCTCACGCAAAGATTCATTTGATTGGTATAAAAAAGTTATTAGTTCAAATGGTCTTGATTTAGATTAATCTCGTAACTTTAAAAAATTAGCATTTTTTAAAAAAAGTAAATTTAATACACGGCACTTATATAAGTGCCGTGTTTTTCTTATTCAAATATTAAAAACATGCTTAAAAAGCCGATACACTTTTTCTAAATTCAAGTGATAAAGTTATTTCTAATCTTTAACACAAAAAAGGCTCTAAGCTCTTTTTTAATTAGCTTAAAGCCTTTTTTTTGTTTTTTAGAAGTTGCTAAATAACTGATCTATTTGCTGATATTCATCTGTCGTCAAATTAACATGCAAAGCAGCTGCATTGCTTTTAACTTGATCAGCGTTACGAGCACCAGGAATTACAACACTAATTGCTGGATTTGCCATATACCAAGCTAATACGGTTTGTGTAACCGTTGCTTGATGATCAGCAGCAATTTTTCGTATTCCATCAATCCCTTTCATAGCATCTTCATACTGCTTTTCACTGAAATCTCCCAATAATTGTCCACCATCACTATTTTTAAACTTTTCCCAGTCTTTTAGATAGTATTTTCCTGTTAAAAGTCCTGATGCTAATGGGAAGAAAGGTACAAAGGAAATATTATTTTCCTGTAAGTACTTTAATTCCTCTTTAACTGGAGCTTGGTGAACTAGGCTGAACTGGTCTTCAACAATATCAACTTTGCCATTTTTATTTGCTTCTTTAATCTGATCTAAAGAAAAATTGGAAACGCCGATTGCTCTTATTTTGCCTGCTTTTCGTATTTCATCTAAAGTTTCAATTACTTCATCTTTTGGCGTATCCTTGTCTGGAAAATGAATATAAAAAATATCAATATAATCAGTTTTCAACCTTAACAAGGCTTCATCGACTGCTTTTTTAATAAATTCAGGACTATTATTGATAGCCATATCATGAGACTTATCTTGGGCAGCCTTAGTAGCAATTATTACTTTTGAACGATCATAGTCTTGCAGCACATCACCAATAATTTCTTCAGATCTTCCAAGACCATATACATAAGCTGTATCAAAAAAATTAATTCCTTGTTTTAAAGCTTCTCTTAAAAGATCATAGCCATCTTGTTCATCTAAATTCTGAAATAAGTTATGTCCACCAACTTTGTTAGTTCCTAAACCTAACGGAGTAGTATAAACGTCACTTTTACCAATTTTTATTTGTTTCATGTTGATTCTCTCCTAAATAAATGACTTGAGAGGCTCAAGGCAATAGCTTTGGAATTTATACATATAAGAAAAAAGCAGACCATATTTCATTAAAGCTAAATCAATTATGACAATTCAATGTTTTTAGCTATGGAATTTATAAAAAATCACCAATATTAAACTGATTGAGATACCACAGTCATTAGTTTTTAATTACTTATTCTCAGTTTCTTTCTTTAACGCATCTGCTTTAAAAAGTTTTTCATAGAGATCTACCATTTCTCCAGCCAAATCCCTAAAGGTTATTGCATTCATCAAATGATCTTGTGAATGGACTACCAGAAGGGTAACCTTTGTATGATCTCCTTGAGCTTCTTTTGTTAACATCCCTGTTTGAGAATTATGTGCTTCGTTCAAAGATTGATCCGATTCTTTCAATTTAGCACGTGCACCTGCAATGTCACCCTTTTTCGCGAGACGAATAGCTTCAAATGCAAGGCTTTTAGCGTTACCACCATTGGCAATAAGTCCCATGGCTGCTTCTAAAGTTTCTTGTTCTTTTTGTTCAGGTGTTTCCTTTTCAGACATCGTAATCCCCTTATCCGTTAATTAAGTCTTCTGCTTGTTGTAAAACCTTTTTACCATCCATCATGCCATAAGCACGCATATCAATAACTCCAAGAGGAATGTCCTTACCTTCTTTTCCTTGACCTTGGACTTTATTCTTAAAGTCATCTTCCATATAACGAATTTGAGGTCCAAGCAACACACAGTCGGGATGATCTTGTTCAATGTGTTGTGAAGCTTCTGAAGCTGGACACGCAAAAATATGTGCGTCAATACCCTGATCCTTCGCAGCTTGCTGCATCTTAGTAACTAACAAAGATGTACTCATTCCAGCACTGCAGTTAAGCATAATAGTTTGTTCTGCCATAATAATACTTTCCTCCTAAAATGTATCCTAATATTAATATCTTCTATTATAGCACGTTTAAAATAGCGCTTACTAATATATCCATTAATTTTTACATTATTCGAAATTTATAATTACATCTAATTTTTTCTAATTAAAAATAAATATTCGTGGTTATGCACTACTTTGCTTACCACGAATATTAATATAATATAGTCTAAATGTATCTTTTAAAAATTTACATAATAATTTGCCTATGGTCTTTTAAAAAATCAATTAAAATCGTCTAAAAGTCATAACAATTCCAGCAATACCAATAATTAGCAAAGCCAAACCAATAATTAAAGATGTCCACATTGCAAGTGGCATAAATCCATTATTGGTACCTTTATGCAAAATTCCACGGATATAAACGACACTATTAACTATTTGATAAGACCCTAAGGCCATCATAATCACAGCAACGATCATTAAAAAAGCTGCACTTGTTAAAAAGTTTGTCATTTTAACACCCTCTTTTAAATTAACTTACTATATTATAAATCAATTTTACCACCTTTTGAAATTAAGGTGCGGAAAATTTATCATATTTTTTTAACTTTAAATTTAAAAATGATAAAACACACAAATAAATCCGCCAACTAATAGTATTATCCCAAAAATGAAAGCAAAAATAATTGCAAAAAGCGAGAACCCATTATTTGTACCATTCTGCAAAATTTTCTTAGCATATTTGTAACTGCTAATTATTTCAAAGACAGCCAATACAATTAAAACTATGCCTATTATTTTCTGAAATACTATACCATTGAAAAAGCTTCTCATTACAACCGCCTTCTTCGATATTAAAAAAGCCCTTTCATTTTAGTTTTTCCTATTATAAGTCTTTTAATAAAAAAAGTATAGCATCTCTGCTATACTCTTTTATTTAGAATTCTTCATCTGCTGTCCTAGAATCAATAGCTTGGTAGTGATAAACTCCAGTTTTACCTGCCTCTAAAGTAGCAGAAAGCAACTTGTCCGTTTCTAACTGACTGCGATTGATGAATAGTTCCAACAGCATTGGAATATTAACACCTGTAATAATTTCTATTTCAGGATTACTCTTAAGCAAGCTGACCAGCGTATTAAAAGGAGTTCCTCCCTTTAGATCCGTTAAACAAAAAACTGTTCCTTTAAGATCGCTAATTTTCCCACTTATTTCTGCTTTTAATTGTTCTAAAGATTCACCTTCTGTGAAACTCACGGTTTGACAGTTTTCTTGTTTTCCGCAAATCATTTCTGCTGACTTTAATAATTCAGGTGCTGAATTACCATGTGTACAAATAATTACTCCAACCATATAATCACACTAAAACTAATAATCTAAGCAGCGGTAATAACGGCGTATATCCATCGGGTGACGGTTAATATGCTCAATATGAACATCAATTCTGTTATTAATGGCATGGAAGACAAACGGCGACAAGGTGCCACGATATTTTTCAGAAAAACCTGGCAGATCATAATCTTTAGAGTCTATAATTGTATAATTACCGCAGATTTCAGGTAAAAATTTGGCAACACGTTCACTTAATGGTCGTTGACTGTCTTCACCGACATAGACGGTAACTGGAGTATCACGATCAACAATTTCAAACATTCCATGGAAAAATTCTGCAGCTTCCACTGCGCGAGTCCTAATCCAGTGTTGTTCTTCCCAATAGCACATTGCATATGAGTAAGTTGCACCCCATTGATTGCCGGCACCGACAAAATAATGAATTTCATCGTCATGGTGCTTTTCAGCAAACTCTTGAGCAAATTTATCTGCATTTTCTTCAATGTCAGCAATGTCTTTTGCAAAATGTTGATCCATTTCTTGATAAAATTCGTCATAATCTGGAAATTCGCCATTCAAATACATTAAACGGTCTCCAACCATAAAGAATTTTAACTGTTCATTTTCAGGATAAGAAATACAATATGTTAGCATTGAAGCTAATTTAGCTTTCGGATCGTCCATAAAACCTAAAATGATTGCACCAACTTGGTTTAATTTTTTAACTGCATCAACCATTTCTTTAGTATTTCCAGTAACTGAGGAAATCACCACTAACGTCTTATCGGTAATACGTTTATTTCCAGTTACATTATATTCAGCAGCATTTTGATAAAAAGTTTCTAAAGCACTTTTTTCCTTCATGTGGATATTTGCCTGCATCCCCGAAGCATAGGTACCACCGATTCCTAACCAGCAAATATTGGTTATGCCTTTTTTAAATAGTGGATCAAGCACATCGTTAATTTGGCTCCGCAGTTTAAGAGCACCAGTCATACTATCAATTAATTTTTGTTTATTAAACTTACGCATTTTTCTTCCTCTTTTTTTAAAATTATTCTATATTTTTGAAGCTGTTATCTGATCAAAATCTGGGTATGCAGAATGTTGCAAATCTATCTTCTTCACTTGTGATAACTTATAGGCCAGCAAGTGAATCGGTACAGTCATAAATAAAGAAGTTAAAAGCTCGTTTGTTGTGATACCTAGACTGAGGTCGTTAGCTGCTTCACTTTGATCTTTACCAGGATAAATTGTATATACATTTTTAACATGCTTATTTAAGAACCGCTTTAAAAGATCCATTCTATCGTGAAGCTTTCCCATCGGGTCTAAACAAATGATAAAGTCATCCACGTTCAATCCCAGATAAGGACCGTGCATGTATTCTTCCAGTTCTTTTCCCCACGAATTAATTCTGACCGTTTCAGTTGTTTTAGTTTCACCTTCACGGCTAACACCATAAGTTGCACCGTAGCCAATAAAAACTAATCTTTTTGCTGTGGTAAATTTACTAATATTATTTTCAACCCAGTTGCTTGCACTATTAATTGCTTCAGGCATCTTAAGGACTATATTTTTTATTTCAGACAAAAGTTTTGTAAATTCTACAAACGAAATTTTGCCTGTTTTTTGTGCAATTAACATAGCTAATAACATTAAATCTAAAATTTCTACGCTATACCCAGCACTGACATATGGCATTTCTTCAATAGGCATACCCATATCTAAAACGTGATGACAAACTTTTCCAACTGGACTATCAAGTTCACTTGTTAAAGCAAAAACTGTATTACCGGCATCTTGTAATCGCTGAATAATTTTTACTACAGAATAGCTGTGACCGCCTTGAGATATCGCAATACATAAAGAATTTTGACTAACATGAAGCAAGTAATTTTCAGCTATAGAAGGCTCTTCAATTTTTACTGGCATTTTTAAAATATTGCTCATGAATGGCAATGCACCATATGCGGCATTTGAACTAGAACCTGTTGCATAAATGACAATATTATCAAAATTTTTATTTAATTGAGTCAGTTTATTGCTGAACAAATCAGAATAGTTCTGCAAAACCGCTTCATAGTATTTTGGTTCTAAGTGGACATAATCTTCTATACTTTTCACAAGAATCTCCTTTAGTTACTGACCCAGCAGTCCTGACCAGGCACCAAATATTCCGATTGCTGCTATCAGCAACAAAATATATTGTGATTTCCAGCCCTTTTTATCAAGCCAGAAAATAAAGAATGTGAACAATAGAGGTAAAATACCAGGAACAATGCCATCACAAATTTTTTGAACGGTAGTCGCTTCAGCACCACTACCAATTTTCAAAGGCATTTTCAAAGTTACCATGGTCGCAACCATAGCCCCGACAACAGCAAGTCCTAAAACAGAAGCACCATAGGTTAACTTATCCATTAATCCAGTCTTTTGCACTTTATCAATAAATGATGAACCGATATTGTAGCCAATAAACAAACCATAATATCTAGTGATAATGGCCGGAATATTAAAGATCAATAAGAACAAAATTGGTCCTAAAATATTTCCTTGCATTGCAAGAGAAGTACCTATTCCCGTGGCAATAACCCTTAACGTACCCCAAAAGAATGAATCACCGATACCACTCAAAGGACCCATTAGAGCAACTTTAATGTTATTGATTGAAGCTGCATCAAAATCAGGATCAAGTTCGTTTTGCTCTTCCATCGCAATTGAGATACCTAAAGGAAAAGTACTGAGCCATGGAGTAACATTATAAAATTCCAGGTGACGTTTATAGGCTTCTTTTAATTTTTCCTTGTTTTTGCCATAGATCTTTCGTAAAGCAGGAACCATTGAGTAAGCATAGCCAAGATTCATTTGGCGCTCATAATTCCAAGCCCATTCCATTGTGAACGACCGCCAGAAAGTTTTCATTAAGTCCTTTTTGGTGAGTAACTTAGAATTCTTCATCTTCATAATCTATGCCTCCATCATCTGAATCTTTTTCATTTGTATTATTAGAATTAGCAGCAGTATTTACCAACGGTTGACCTTTAAATGCGGAATAGCCAGTTAGAATAAGAGCCAAACATGCGCCGAAAATGGCTACGCCAGTTACTGATACTTTGAGATAGACTGCCAAAGCAAAACCAATAATAAAGAAAGTGACATTATTTTTGTTGACCATCATCTTAAGCAGCAGAGCAAAACCATATGCTGGTAGAAGACCTGTGGCAATTCCCAAGCCATTAATAATGAACTGAGGAATAACGGCTAAAATCGCCTTAATTACTGGGCTACCTAACACATAAGAAATGCCAACTACTAACCCTATTGGCAAGTTAACCGAGAAAAAGCCTCCCAGAACGTTCATCCGACTTACACCACTACCATCGGCTTTTTCAGCATATTTATCAGCACGGTGAACGAAGAACGGTAATATGAAAATAAAGCACAGATTTTTGATTACCAAAACAAGAGATGCGATAGGAATACCTAGTGTTAAAGCAACAGCAGTGCTTTTACCAGCTTCAATTGCAAAAGCAGTTCCCAAAACACTACCGGAAATTATTTCTGGGGGAATTGCTGCACCAATAGAAAATGAACCAACAAAGGCTAACTCTAAAGTTGCCCCCATAATAATTCCCTGATGCAGGTTACCCAACACCAAGCCAGTTAACGTACAGGTTACAAGTGGCCTTGACAGCATGGATGAACCTACAAAATATTCGCCATTACCCATCATCGCAATTAAAGCCAAAATAATTGCGGTTAAATATACATTCATTATTTACCTCCAATCATTTTTTACGAAATTCTTGTCTTTCATCATTTGGCACCTGTTGAATCCAGACATCCACTCCCTTTTGTTGCAGTTGATCTAATTCACTGGCTTCTTCTGCAGTTAAATTAATTGTTTTAGAGTAGTTTTCTGTTCCTTCTCTGGGCTTAGTGCCACCAAGATTAAGGCCGGTTATTTTATCACCAGTTCCCTTAATAAGTTCAACAGCGTCAGCAACTGATTCAACTACAATCAACATTTTATATTTGTCCGTTATGCCCGAATTAATTGCTTTTATGCTGTCTGCAACAGACTTCATTACCAACTTAGACTTTTCTGGCTTGGCCAGCCTGATAGCCGACTTACGGAAATCATCATGGGCAACATCATCGTTTACTACAAATATCGTGTTAACATCTAAACTATTAAACCAAGAAACAGCTACTTGTCCATGGACCAACCGGTGGTCAACTCGCACTAGTTTAATCACTTTTCATTCCTCCATTAACTAAAATCTATTGAGTACCTTGTTTTTAAAGCATCTTGCAGTCTGTACTCTACGGCTACAATTTTGCCTTCTCTAGTTGAGAATAGGTTCATAATTTTAAACACTGGGTCTTTTTCCTGAATATGAAATTGTTTACTAATTTCTTCGGTTGCTTTA
Organism: Lactobacillus sp. M0396; assembly: GCF_016101625.1. Lineage (NCBI taxonomy): Bacteria > Bacillati > Bacillota > Bacilli > Lactobacillales > Lactobacillaceae > Lactobacillus > Lactobacillus sp. M0396. The sequence goes on along the minus strand of NZ_JACFQE010000004.1, from coordinate 18,925 downwards.
ATTAATTGAAAGTCTTGATAGACATCATTCGGCTTATGGATACCAGTATTGACTGCTTCAATTATTGACATTACTTTTAAACAATTAGGATCAAATCCCGGAAAGTTATCAAGAAGCAGAAGTAAATGTTCACATGTGATTTCATTCTTAATTTCAGCAGCAAAGGAGATATCATATAGCAATTCGTTTGAACTTACGTTAAAAACCGCAGCGTAATATGAACCAACCAGTCTTAAATAAGTTTCTTTAAATTTAATTTTGTCTGAGGACTCCAAGTATAAAGGCTTGATAATACCAGTCATTTCCAAAATATTTTGTTTAGAAATTATTGGAGCAACAAATAAACCACTTCCTTTTTTACGGACAACCTTATTTTCAGCTACTAATTTATTAACAGCCTTTCTAATTGTTGTTCTACTAACATCATATCTTTTTTGTAATTCAACCTCATTGGGTAAAGTACTACCTGGTGGATAACCACCATTAACAATTCTTTTATCCAAATCGGCATATACTTCTTTAAAAAGCAAAATTATTCCTCTTGATAATCATAAATATTATTAGCATTAAAATGATATTTAAATTTATTTCCTACTAAATATTGAGTTGTACTCTCAATTGGTAAGTCATCGTCTTGATAATTGAAACTGTTTACTTGATAAAGAGGAGTACCTTTTTTGACTTTCAACAGACTGCTTATTTTTTTATCGGCCAAAAAACACGAGATACTTTCTTTACCATAAGTTGGCTTCACATGATACTCCTTCTCCAGAACCTCATAAAGCGATTTATTAGTAAAATCAATCTTTTCCATTCTGCTAAAATTCTTTTGACTAAAATACGTTATCTCATATGTTAGGGCAATATCTTTAACAAACCGAACTCGCTCAATTTTAATAACTGGCCCGTTTGAATTAAAAAAATCATCTAATCTCTTGGGCATTGTTTCGATAGTTGTTGCCAGATGTTTGATGCTAACTGTCTTATTTTTAAATTCAGTAGTCATTGATTCCATTCCCAGCATATTAATGTCAATTTTATTGTTAGAAATTATTCCTGTTCGCTCTTTTACCAGTATTTGTCCCTCATTTTTGAGCCCATCCAATGCATGTTTCACTGCATTACGACTAACTTGCAATTTCTCAGAAATTTCGCGTTGTGAGGGTAAATCTTTCACTTTTTTAAAGTGGATTAAAAATTCTAAATACTCTTGAACTTGAACCGCAGCAGTTCTCTCTTTGAATTCCATGATATCTTCTTCATTCTGGTATCATTATTTTATTTAATTGCTTCTCTTTTTGCAAATTGTCTTTTGTTTAAGACGTTTACTACGTACATTTTCTATTTTTAAAGTATATCTTTTAAATTTTTGATACCAGATTTATAGTAATCGCTTCCACAGTTCTTGTCAATATTTTTTTATTTTAGTTTCCAATTTTCTCAGAGCATTTTTAAAGTGAAATATACCCTAACTGTTGGTAATTAAAGGCAAAGTAAAGTAAAATATTTAAGGATTAAAAGGGAGTGGCACAATGTCGAGACTTGAAAAGCCTGTCGTAATTGGTATTACTGGTGGTTCAGGCAGTGGAAAAACTACCATTGCACAAAAAATAGTTGCTCAAATGCAGGAAGATGAGCATCTCCTGATTATGACACAGGATTCTTATTATAAAGATAATACTGGCATCCCTATGGATATACGAATGAAGATCAATTATGATCATCCCGATGCCTTTGATGTACCCTTACTAGAAAAGCAGCTACGCGACTTGTTAGCATACAAAGCTATTGAGATGCCTGTTTATGATTTCAAGGAGCATACTCGCAGCAAAAAAACCATTCATAAAGAACCTGCTGATATCATTATTCTCGAGGGAATTTTAGTTTTAGCTAATAAAGAAATTCGTGATTTAATGGATATTAAAGTATATGTTGATACGGACGATGATATTCGCTTTATTAGACGTTTAGAGCGAGATTTAAGTGAACGTGGGCGCTCAATTGACTCCGTAATTGATCAGTATCTGAGCACGGTTAAGCCAATGTATCATCAATTTATAGAACCTACTAAGCGTTATGCTGACATTATTGTTCCTGAAGGTGGCAAAAATGATGTGGCAATTGATATGTTGACTACTAAGGTTCATTCTATTTTAAGTAGAAAAGAGCAATAAAAAAGGAGTAAATGCATTACTGGCATTACTCCTTTTTGCGTATTTAATCAACTTTTGGCTTTAACGCATTATCGAATAAATTTGTGATCAGTTTAACTAAAACGCCATCGAAAACTAGCGCAGAAATGATATTAGTAATAAACATCACAATTTGAACCTGCATACTGAATTTACTCCAACCATATAAAATATATGATGGAATGAAACAGCCAAATGATGCAAAGAATGCACCGGTTAATACGCTTTTCCAGGTAAACTTTTGGTAACACTCTTTTTTAGGAAAAAAACCAATTTCATTAGTTGCACCTTGAATGACACCTGAAAGAATAGTAGTAGCTCCCCACTGCCCACCAATCGCCATTTCAACAATTGATGCCAGCAGTTCACCTATTGTTCCAGAGCCAGGCGTAGGAACAAAATACATTGCCAGTGGTCCCGCCATAAGCCATAAACCAGAAAACACAGTGTCTGTTACTGGCGCAAAACCTGTCGGTACCAAGAGCATCTTAACTAAATTAAAAGCCCAGTTAAAACCATAGGTATAAATAACACCCATAATGATACCAATTAATGCAATTAAAATAATTGACTTCACATTCCATTTCGAAGACCTTGTAAACATAAAAATACTCCTAACTTTATATGTCATTAGGAGTATCTTTAGTAACTAAATTTAACACTTCCCTAACGCAGGTATTATCCCGTTCAGGTTCAGAGGGTATTTCTCAGCTATTTGGCACCCCTAGTGACTGATATTCATTTTTTATTAGTATATCACATTTTAACTAGTTTTTCTGCTCTATTCAAAAGAACAAGTGTTTTTAAAACTGACTAAAACTTGCTAATTTCTCTTTTGTAAGATCACGAATAATAGCCAGCGTCAGATCTACAGAAGCTTTAAAATCGGAATAAGCACTAAAACAATATGGCGAATGTTCATAGCGCACTGGAATGCCAATTACAATAGTTGGTGCTCCGTTTTCATAATAAATTGCAGCTCCATCTTGTCCACCACCAGTACGAACCGACCGAGTATACGGAATATTATTTTTATCCGCTAAATCACAGGCATATTGCTGAAATTTAGGATTAGGTAAAAAGGACGTATCCATGTCACGCAACATTGGTCCTCGTTTTAACCCTGTTTGTGATAACCATTCTGGAGTAAAAGTATCGTCAGCAGGACAAGATTCCAAGACTATAGCTAAATCCGGCTTTACCGCTCTAGCTGTGACATATGCACCTCGCAAACCCACTTCTTCCTGACTCGAAAGTGCAGCAACAACGTTAAAATCGCATTGTTCGTCCTTTAAATTGTCCAGGACATCTGCCATAGCAGCTGCGCCAAAACGGTCATCAAAGTCCTTACCGAAGAATAGACCACTTTTTTCATTGTATTCACATTTAACATCAACAAAAATTGGACAACCAGTATCAATTTGATAATCATTTATAGTTTCAGCTCGAGAACTGGAGCCAACATCAATAGACATATCTGCTACATCGGGTACATTATTTTTTTCAGCTGCAGTCATAAAGTGCGGGGGTTTAGTTGCAACTACTCCGGGCACATACTCACCTGCACGATTCTTTATTTTGACGCGTAAAGCAGGGATATTGTATTTGACCCAGCCACCCAATGGTACAAATTTAATCATTCCATTAGGCCGAACAGCCTGCGTAATAAAACCAACAGAGTCGGAATGAGCATCTAATTGAATTACCGGTTGATCTTTTTTATTTTCTTTCTTAGCTGCATATACGTTGAGCATGCCATCAACTTTGACATTAGCAAAATCATGCACTGTTTCAGTAAACAATTTAACAAATTCTTCTTCAAAACCTGAAGTAGAATTAGCATCGGAAAAAGCTTTGAGCATTTTAATTTCTTGTTGTTTATCCATTTTTTTACCTTCCACTTAAAATATCTTATCTATTAATTCTACCAAAAACATGAGTTACAGGCCTTAAAAAAATAAATAAGATGATAAATAATCCTACTGCTTTTACTAGTATATATGCTTTTTGTACGTAATTTAGTCCATAAATACTTAAATTGCTTCAAAATAATCTGTTTTTCTAGCCAAAAAATGATATAATCGAAAATATTAGAAATTTTAATTGTTTTAAATGAAGGGTAGATAAATGCCAAAAAACGACAATATTAATAATATTATTGATCATAAATTGTTTAGTGAAGATGACATTCATCAGATGTGTGTCAAGCTAGGAAAGCAGCTTACTACAGATTATGCTGGTAAAAAGCCTTTAATTGTTGGAGCACTTAAAGGTGCCATCTTCTTTTTAACCGATTTAGTAAGAGAAATGGATGTTAAAGCAGAAATTGATTTCTTGGACGTTTCCAGTTATGGTAACGAAATGGAGTCTTCCGGCAAAGTTAAGCTTGTTTCTGATTTAGCAACAGATGTTAAAGATCGTGATGTGTTAATTGTTGAAGATATCGTTGATACTGGGTTGACTCTGGATTTTATGAAAGAATTGCTTAAAAAACGTGGTGCTAAAAGCGTTAAATGCTGCGTTTTACTTAACAAAGAGGCAAATCGCAAAGTAGACGTTGATATTGAGTACTATGGTTCAAAAGTAGGAAATGAGTTTGTAGTTGGCTACGGACTTGATTTTATGAATTTTTACCGTAATTTAAAATATATTGGTGTATTAAAACCTGAAATTATTAAATTAGTTAATAATAAATAAAAAGGAGTTGTCTAACTGACAACTCCTTTTTACTGTCTACTCTGCTTTAGGTGCTTCTTTTTCTTGGTCGACAGCTTTAACAATAAACCAGCGCATAAATCCCTGCTCTATATCGTCAAGTTTGAATTCAAATCCTTCTAACTCAACTTTTTCACCTTTTTTCAAATCTGGATAGTGTTCCATCATGTAGCCACCAATAGTAATAATATCACTATCTTGGAAGCTTTTTAAATCCTTTTTAAAGTAACGGGCAAAATCATATAAAGTGGTTTTGCCGGATACATGAATATTACCTTGCTCGTCTTTAATTATATAATCATCAGAAACATCATCAATTTCATCTTTGACAGTACCAAATAATTCTTCGTAAATATCCTTATCTGTAACTATTCCGCTGGTACCACCATATTCATCCACAACAAGGACTATTGGGGTATGCTTTTTAATCATTAATTGAAGAATATCTTGAATTGGCATCGATTCAGGTACAGTAATCATCGTTCTAATAATACGCGTAACTGGTACATTATCATCAATCTGACTCTGCTGAATAACATCAAAAGCATAGATATAGCCAACAACATCATCTTTATTGTTATCGCGCACAACTGGAATTCGGCTTGAACCTTCATCTAAATACATTTTAAGAGCTTGCTTAATTGTTTCAGTTGAATTAATAACTACTAGCCGTGTTCTATCAGTCATAATGTCTTTAGCTATTTTGTCATTCAGTTCAAAAGCACGTTTCATATAGGTCAGATCGTTTTTATCAAGTGAACCTCCATGAACAGCTTTACGTGATAGCTTGATGATTTCCGATTGAGAATAGACTTGATTTTCCTCATCAGCCGGCTCAAAGTCTAACATTTTCAGCAAACCATTTGAACTAGCATTAAGTAACCAAACAAAAGGGTAAACCAAAGTATGAAACAACTGCAAAGGTGTCACAATTTTTAGCAAAATCTTTACGGGCATGTCAATCGCAATATTTTTGGGCACAATTTCTGTAACCACAACTTCTAAATAAGTTAAAAGAATAACGCCCAATATTGCGCTAATAGAGCGAATGACAGAATGGTTAAGATCAACTAAATTAAGCATTCTTTCAAATATTGCAGCTAAAGTATCAGCTGAAAACCAACCCAAAACTACACCAACTAAGGTAGTCCCGACCTGCGTCGTTGAGAGGTACTCATTTAAATTATGAGTCATATGCAGAGCGCGCTTAACTTTGCGATGGTTGCCAATTTTATTGGACAGCATATCTTCAAGCTGGCTGGGCCTAGTTTGAACCAAAGCAAATTCTGCAGCCACAAAGAAAGATGCAAAAACAAAAATAACTAAAGTTGCTATTAAATTAGTAACTATTTGGGCCGTACTCAAAATTTATATCACCTTTATTAGTTTATTGTTTAATTAAACTTCCTTATTTAGCATTTTATCATTAATAGCGCTTTATTTTAATTAAATTACTTATCTATTTAACTAATTTATAAATTTTCTTGAATGGTAAACGATCAGGATAAAATTTGGGATCGTTAACTTCTGCTGCATTATCCTGATACCCTAATCCAATTGCCATTCCTACCAGTTCATCTTCTGGGATTTTACAATACTTACGTACCAACTCAGGGTAGGATACCATTGAGTGCGCAGGCATAATTGATAATCCTTCATTAATCGCAAGCAACATAATACTTTGAGAAAAAATCCCTAAATCGTAAACTGACCAAGCTGGAGAAGTTCTAGGGATCGTAAGGAACGCGATATCTTGGGCGTTGAACATATTATTATTCGATTCTGAAAATAATGCCATCTTGTTATTAAAAAAATACGGTTGAGATGCCCCAACAGCAGCCATATTTTGACTAGGATATGAATCCCAATTAAGTGACAACATTTTGACAAAATCCTCGTGAGGCTCAACATTATTATTGATTTGAGTTTTCACTTCTTTTTTTAGACCAGCGAGCGCATTACCGGTTAGCATATAAACTTTCCACGGCTGTGAGTTAAGTAATGATGGTGATAACTGTGCTCTTTGAATAATCTTAGCAAGTAAATTTTCGTTAACTTTTCTACTAGTAAACTTGCGAGTTACTCGTTCATGGTTATAAACTTTATTAAATTCCATTCCGATTCAAATCCTTACATACAAAGAGAGCATAATAAGACGTCCTACTTTTTTAAAACAAATTTCTCTAGAATTCCAAATACAGGTAGAAATAATCAAAAATACTCTATTTTTTAAATACGCACTTGTTTACACTTCTACTAAAGTTATAAATTGAAATATTACTATCCAATAGAATCAGTCATATACACATTAATAATATTAATAAATTCTAAGCAATATTGCAAAGGTATTTGGCAAAAATAACAAAAAAACATTAATTTATTCGTTACTTTGTGTATAAATTACAAGTTTGCTTTTTTTGCTTTTACTGTTAAATCAAGATTAACAAATTATATACGAAGACTATTAAAATAGTTTTTTATGATTTGTTAAGCTTTAAACAAATACAAAATTAAAAAACAGTTTAACTATAAAACAAATTAAACCGTCCATTTATATTTTATATTGTCTGCGTATTTCTCGTTCTTGATCCCGTTTCTTAATTGCCTCACGCTTGTCATATTTTTTCTTTCCTTGACCGACACCAATGAGGACTTTGGCAAAACCATGTTTAAGATAAACTTTCAAAGGTATAATTGCAATCCCGCGTGCAGACTGGTCCTTAGCAAGTCGTGCCAGTTCCTTTTTATGTAAAAGCAACCTCCTTGAGCGAAGTGGTTCATGGTTATACCGGTTGCCTTGCTTATATTCGCTGATGTGGACATTTTCTAAAAATGCAGAACCGTTAATAATTTGTACATAGCCATCACGTAAATTAATACGTCGTGCTCTCACTGATTTTATTTCCGTGCCCGTTAAAGCAATACCTGCCTCATATGTTTCTTTAATGAAGTAATCATGATGTGCTTTTTTATTTTGAGCAATTAAATTTTCATTTTTTTCTTTTTTCAATTTTCTAACCTAATGTTTATATCTACTTAAATGTGGATGATTACCATTTTTTTGAAAATTGTTACGATAGTGACCCTTATGTGCGTGATCGTTGCGAAAGCCCCGATTACCATGTCTTTCGTTTTTAGCACCGCGATTGTTATGAGACTTCTTAGGAGCATTAGGATCATAGATTTCAAAATCAAGCTGATGTTGTTCAACGTTGGCATTAGTAAGGGTTACTTTAAGGGGCATCCCGACATGATATTGTTTATGAGTACCGCGTCCAGTCAGTGTCATGCTTTTTTCATTATAACTGTAGAAATCATCCGTCAAATTTGAAATATGAATTAACCCTTCAACTGTATTGGGCAACTGGATAAACATGCCAAAACTAGTCACAGAAGAAACAACAGCATCAAAGTGTTCTCCAACTTTATCCGCCATATATTCTGTCATCTTTAAGTCGTTTACTTCTCTTTCAGTATCAACAGATACACGTTCCTGAGTTGAAGTCTGATCTGCAACTTCAGGTAAATAGCCGGCAAAGTGATCTTGTACTTTTTGGTTAATACCCTTTTCACTATATGTGTGAATCATTCTATGCACCATTAAATCAGAATACCGTCTAATTGGTGAAGTAAAATGAGTGTAGTATTTAGCGGCAAGACCAAAGTGTCCTAGTGGCTCTTCTGAATAATGTGCCTGCTTTAAGCTACGAAGCATCATGATTTGAACTACTGCTTCTTCAGGTGTATCAGTTGTTTTGGCCACGACTTTTTGCAAGTCAATTGGCTTAACGTGATTGGGATCAGCAGTAATGTGCAATCCAAAAGCACTGCAAAATTCAAAGAAGCCTTTGATACGCTCACCATCTGGAGTTTCATGTACACGATACAGAAATGGAACGCGTTTGCGATAAAAGTCCTCAGCAACAGTTTCGTTTGCCATCAACATGAATGATTCAATCATTTTTTCAGCTATTCCACGATCATGCAACACGATATCAGTTGGTTTACCCTGATCATCAACAATAATTTTTGCTTCTGGTTCTTCAAAATCTATTGCACCACGCTGATGCCTTTGCTGGTATAACACATTATGCAGTTCGGCCATATCTTGCAGCATTGGTGCCAACTTAACGTATTTGTCTTCAAGCTCTTCATGATTATTTGGATCCAGAACCTTATTGACATTGTTATAAGTCATTCTGCCGTGAGATCTCATAACAGAGGGATGAATACGATAATTAACTCTTTTTCCTTCTGGAGAAATTTCCATTTCGCAAGACAAAACAAGACGATCTTGCCCCTCATTTAAAGAACAGATGCCATTAGATAATCTAAAAGGCAACATTGGAATAACACGGTCAACAAGATATGTACTATTACCTCTGGTAAAAGCTTCTTTGTCCAAAGGAGAATTTTCCGTCACATAATGCGCTACATCAGCAATATGAACCCCTAAATGATAGTTACCGTTGGGAAGTTTCCATAAAACCACGGCATCATCGAAGTCTTTAGAATCATCCCCGTCAATGGTAACTGCGGGCTGGTTCCTAATGTCCTCTCGATCCGCCATTTCTGCCTCAGTCACGTGATCAGGAATGGCATTAGACTGCTCAAGAGCATCTTCAGACCATTCTGTACGAACATCATGCTCAGAAACAATGGCCATAATATCGACACCTGGTAAATTTTTGTTACCAATAATATTGGTAACAACACCTGTCATTGAATCTGGATTATCTTTGTCAGGATAACTAGCAATCGATACTTTTACAATGTCTTGTTTTTGTGGACGCAAACTGTCCTGACTAATATAAACACGATAGTTCGCCAACTTTTTATTTGAGCTGAGAACGTAACCAATAAAATGACTGCTTCTTATTTGCGCGTCAGTCATTGAGTGAAATTCACCAACAAGTGTTTTTGTGCCACGTTCGAGAATTTCTTCTATTTGTCCTTCAGGTCCCTTGCCATTCCATGGATTACCACCAGCAGTTATTTTGACCTTAACACGATCACCGTCCACGGCATATGCTGTATAATCGCGAGCAATGAAAATATCATCAGCATCTTCGTCTTCGAGTTTGACGAAGCCGAAACCCTTGCTGTTAGCCTTAAAAATGCCTTCCACTTCGGTATTTTCTTCAGCTAATTGATATCGGCCATTTCCATCAGTAATTATTTTCTTTTCCTGCTCCAAATAGGATAATGCTTTGACCATATCTGAAAAACTGCCGAGTCTGTTTCGGCGCAACATACGGTCAATTTGTTCAACTTGATATTGTTTTTTAGGATTGTGACGAAAAATCTCTAAAACATTGGCTAAGATATTCTCGTTTTGTGCCATGCACTTAACTCCATTTCCTTAGTAAAAAGATAAAAAAAGTCCTCCCATCACTTGATCGGGAGGAACCATTAGTTATTTTGAAGACAAATAAGCTAATACAATAGCAAAAGCGAAAAAGAGCACCAGCAAAACAGATGTTACTTTTTCCATAAATGCTTCAAAACCACGTTTCTTCGTTTGACCACTAAAAACTGCACCGCCAGAGAGTGCATTCAATGCATCTTGCTGCTTTTGCGGCTGCATCATTGTCGCAATAACGATTAAGATTGAAACAATAATTAGTAGCGTCATAAATAAATTGTACAATGCGCTGCCTCCAATATACAGATACGTTACTGGTAAATTTTAGCACAAAATAGATTTAATTTCGAGTATTATTTTTCGAGTTCAGGTGCATCGGTCTTAAATTTATTTTGCGTTGTTTTTTGGTGATTTTTATACCATAAAGAAGTTTTATTTTTTACATACAATTTTTTTAATGATTTTTGCTCATTATAATCATAATCTTGCGGTTTAACCTTTTTAAACCATTTTGGATGATAAAAACGTAAAAGATTACCTGCTATAACACGATCAGACAATGAAAGCTGTGTTGTTACCTTGTTTGAAATTGCTACTAACTCAGTCTTTAATTTTTTGTCTGGCTGAATTATTTCCTCACCAGTTTTAGTATCATAATACGTACTGCCTACTTTTGCATATAGCGGTGTTATAAAGTCACCATTACGCTGTGCAACAATTTGTGGTGCCTTTTTACTTAATAAATCATGACCAAATTGTATAGTGCCCTTGTTACTAATTCCAAGCAAATTTAACAATGTTGGCAACACGTCAATTTCCCCACCATAAGTTTTTTTAATGCCGCCTTTTAACCCCTTCATATGAAACATTAAGGGAACACGCTGAAATTTCAAGTTATCAAAATTAGTAAATTCATCCTGATCAAGAAGCTCTGCACTTGCCTTATGGTGGTTGCCAGAAATACCATAATGATCACCATAAAAAACAAGTAATGTATTTTTATCTAAACCAGTCTTTTTCAACCACCGCATTAATTGTCCTACGGCCTGATCTAAATAATGAGCCGTTTGGACGTAACCATCGACCGTTTCATCACCCGTGTCAGTTTTGTCAATTGATTGATTTTTCTTATCTAAATCATATGGATAATGATTTGTTACAGTAATTAATTTAAGATAAAAAGGTTGGGGCAAACGTTCAATATACTTAATTGATTGCGAGAAGAAAATCTTGTCTTTTAAACCATAACCAATGTAATACTTAGGTTTATTTTGATAATAAGAAAGAGGCATAAAGTACTCATAGCCAAATTGCTTGTAGGCATTATTACGATTCCAAAAAGAACCAGCTCCACCATGCATAACGGCAGTAGTATATCCACCCTGTTGTTTTAATATTGCAGGAGCGCTCTCAAACGTATTTGAAGTGCCATAACTAGACATTGCTGAACCTGATTGTAAACCAAAAAGAGAATTTTCCAGCATCATTTCGGCATCCGAAGTTTTGCCTTGACCTACTTGATTATAAAAATTGGCAAAACTAAGAGTGTTTTTAGAATGATAAAGTTTATTTAGATTAGGAGTAACTTCCTTGCCCTGCCATTTATACCCTATTAGAAACTGCTGAAAACTCTCAAGATGTATAACCAGCACATTTTTGCCCTTTGCAACACCCGAATATGCGCTATTCGGTTTAACGTAGTTAACCTTTAAGTACTTTTTGACAGATTGCAAGTCAGATACGTTAGCCTTTGCCATTTGTTCGCTTGTTTGAGCTGTTTTAAACGCATCATATACTGCATATTCATTCATACCCAAATATTTAACAATATAGCTGTTGTCAAAAGTTCTAGTTAACAAACCTGAGCGGTCTTTTTGAGCCATCAACAAATTAACGCCAATGAGAAGAACTGCAATACCTTCAAGCAAAAGATTAAATCTTAACTTTAATGGACGTAAATCATATTTAACGACTTTGGCAACCATTAAAAAAATGACAAGAGCAATGTCAATAAAAGCTAAAAAATCTGTTACCCGGGTTATTCCTACAATGCTTTTGCCCAAATTATCAGCAGTTGAGCCGGAAGTTTTAATTATAGACAAAGACAAAAAATTTGAAAACTCGCGATAATAAAGGATATTGGCAAATAACCACAAACTGAGAACAAAATCAATTGCAATCATAATCCAATAGGACTTTCTACCCTTAAAGAAAAGACCAATTCCCAGCAAAAGTAGTCCTGAAGGCAAAGGATTTAAAAATAGCAGAAAATTCTGCATTGCACCTTCAGCACCCAAATTAAATTTTGTTAGATAAATTACGTATGTCTTCAACCAGAAAGTCACTAAAACAATAGTAAAAAAGCCTAGTTTGGTTTGGGTTAGCCATTGTAGAAAAGACTTGATACGTGTCATCCTATTCTCCTCTCACTAAGCCTATATCTTAACCTTAACTGCAGTTAAACACAGGGATTTTAATAAAAATTAATCATTTTGTGGGCTTAGCAATTTTTGCGGTTTAAAAATCCAGCCAAAGATTCCTAAAATCATGCCGAAAAAATACGTGACAAAACGCCACAAGAACATCCCTACGATTAAGGTGCCATTAGATGAAATAAAGGTGGAAAATAAAGTTTGAAAACTATATTCTGCCCCACCTGAAGCTCCAGGAATTGGTATGATTGCCATGAACATGATAATCATAATGTTCATTTGAGTTACGCTTGTCCAATCAGCAGAAACATTTAATGCTACCAGCGTCATATAGGGAATTGAATAAAAACATAACAGTTGTAATACAGTGAGTACTACACACACTAGCAATTTCTTTTTTTCTCTTTTTAGCTTTTGGCTTTCTTCATAAAATGTTTCAATTTTGTCAAGCGTGTTTTTGCGCCATATAGCAACCCGCTCTTGATTAATAAATTTCGCCAGTAAGTTCATTATCCAATTGGCAGCATTTTTAGTCCAATTATAGGCAAACAAAATTGCCAGCAAAAAAGCAATAGAACTAACATGAATTAAAAAGCCGATTGCAATGAAAACAGCTAAACCCGCAAACTTGGTTGCAACCATATGAAAGCCAGTAATAATTGTAGTGACGTAAGCTAAAAAAACTACAATTTGATAAATAATAAACTTCATTAGTAGTAAGGATGTTGCCCGACCGCCTTCTATTCCCATTTGAACCATAGCAGCCAATTGCGAAGGCTGTCCACCAGTTGACATAGGAGTGATGGCATTGAAAAGCGCTTGAATCAAAGGAATTCTAAAAAAAGACCATTTTGAACGTTTAGGTTCATTTTTGCGTTTGGTAAGAACTGCCAAAATGCTAGCTTCAAAAACATAAGAAAGAAGCATCAAACTAAAAACAGCAACTAATCCAATCAAATTAATATTGCGAGCTGCTTGCTCCAATTGCGCAATTGGAGTTGATCTTAAGTCAACATATAAGACTATGCCACTTATTACAAGAACTATGGCAACGCCCCACAAGTGTTTTTTATTCATTAGCGGATTTGTCCCAGCTCACGACCAATTTCATACTGTTCGTGATAAAAATCATCCCATATGTGGGCTAAATTAGCTTCAGAATATTTTTCACTGGCTTCATCGGATAACTTGCTATATTTATTTAAAATTGCAGTATCGTGAGCAGCTGCTTGTAATTGCTGATTCATTTCAGTAAAATTGCTGCCCTTGAGGTAGTAACCACTAATTATTGCCTGATATAAATCGAGATCGCGCAACAAAACTGGCGTACCACAACTAAAGGCCTCTAAAACAGACATAGGAAACAGCTCATCATAAGACGGCAAAACAAAAAGATCTGCAATATTGAGGTAGTCAACTAATTTCTGTCGATCAATGATTCCCGTAAATTTAAGATTATGTGGCGGATTTTCGACCAATTTTTTAAAATGATCATAACCATCAGTTATTTTGCCAAAAGAAAAGCCTCCGGCCCAAATAAATTGCATCTCAGGATTTGCCTCAGCCAATTTGGCAAAGTCATCAACACCTTTACGAGCTTGTACTTGACCATCACCGAAAACCACAAATTTATTAAGTGGTATACCTAATTGATGCCTAAATGAATTCTTTTTTTCCTGACTTTCTGAATAAAACTCATTCTTCGATACAAAGTTGGGAATATACTTCACATTTTCACGCTTAATACCATATTTAACTAACTTATCAATAAAAATCGGATTAACAACTACGATCTCATCCATCCGTTTATAAAAATCAATTACATACTTATAAAAAATATTTTTTGCCAATGATGGCAATTTAACTGATCCTTCAAGCGTTTCCGGCAAAAAGTGAACATAACCAATTTTGCGTCCACGTGCTGGTGAAAAGCTGTTAGCAAAATAAGTTGGATTTACCGTATGATAATGTGTCAGATCACTTTTGCCATACTTGTTGTTAGTGACATAAAACTTATCGACCAAGTGTGTTCTAAGTAATCTTATCAGCTCCGTATAAGCAGAACCGACTCCCTGTCCTTTTACTGAGGCAGCTTGTGAAAACATATTAATTCTAATCATTTGTCTCCTCTTTGAGATCCTTTTGATAATTTGAAATTGTGTCTTGATAAAATTGATAAACTGAACTGGCAAATTTTTGAGCAGAGATTTGATCCATTTTTGCAGCTAATTTATCATGTGGGATTTGTTTTCTCCCTTTTCTTAAGTAGAATAATATTTCATTTAACATTTCGCCAGGACCATTAAAGACTTTGCCAAATTCTTCATCATCAAAAACATGCTCAGTATAGTCTGTATCATAAACGACGCATCTTGTGCCTGAAGCCAGGGCTTCAATATATGTCAGACCTTGAGTTTCCGTATCACTGGCCGAAACAAACAAATCAGCCATTTTATAGTATGAACCAACATCATCATGAGGTATATCCCCAGTAAATATTACACTATCTTCCAATGTTAATCTTTCAACCTGTTCTTGCAAAACTTCCATATCTGGTCCATCGCCAGCAATTACTAGACGTGTTTTTGGAAACTCATCAATAATTTCTGGCATTGCATTCAGAATGCGGTCAATTTTCTTTTCTTCCGCAACTCTGCTCAAAGTTAACAATACTGGTACATCGTCTGGTATATCTAACTCTTTGCGAACGTCAACTGTCTCAAGCTTATTTAAGCTATTTATGTCCACTCCAGTTGGAATAACTCTCATAGGTATGTTTACTCTATAACGCTTTAAAAGTGCTTCTACACGCTTACTGGGAGCGATAACGCCATCCATATTTTTTAAGTAGGCATTAGTAAATTGCTTAACATGATATGGTCTAAGCAAATGTCCATTTAAAACGTAGTGCAGGTAATCTTCATACATAGTATGGTAAGTATGAATTGCCGGAATTTTCAATTGGTGGGCAACGTACTTCCCTATCATACCCAAAGCAAATTCGGTTTGGGTATGAACAATATCCAATTTAACTTCACGAGCAACTTTTGTAGCTTCAAAAAAACCTCTAAACGCAACACGTCTATCAGTAAACGAAATAAAGGGAACGCTGCTGAAACGGAATATGTTAGCCTCAACTGTCCCTTTTTTTATATGAGGATCGGTAGTAGTAAAAATAAAAACATTATGACCCTGCTCCTCAAGAGCATCCTTTAAGGTTTTAATTGATGTTGCAACACCACTTAATTGTGGAAAATATGAATCGGTAAAGATACCTATATTCATCTTAAATACCTCCATAAAAGGTATTATAAAGATTACACATAACTTGTGCAATTTTTATAGAAAAAATTAACAATACAAAAGCAGCTCTCACACGAGAGCTGCTCAGTAAATAGCGGTGATCGGGGTCGAACCGATACGTCCTAAACGGACACCAGATTTTGAGTCTGGCGCGTCTGCCAATTCCGCCACACCGCCATAATAATATGTTTTAATTAACAGTTCAATGAGTGAACCGATAAAGGCGGGGATCGGATTTGAACCGACGATTAAGGTTTTGCAGACCTCTGCCTTACCACTTGGCTACACCGCCATCGAATTTTATTAATAAATAGATTGGGATAGCTGGATTCGAACCAGCGCATAATAGAGTCAAAGTCTAGTGCCTTACCGCTTGGCTATATCCCAATGCTAGGGCGGAATATGGGATTCGAACCCATGTATGCCGGATCCACAAACCGGTGTGTTAACCCCTTCACCAATTCCGCCATGAAGGTAAACAGGGATAGTAGGAATTGAACCCACACTAGCGGTTTTGGAGACCGATGTACTACCTTTATACGATATCCCTATTATGGAGGAGGGTGGATTCGAACCGCCGAACTCAGAGAGAGCGGTTTTACAGACCGCCGCGTTTAGCCACTTCGCTACTCCTCCAGGCTGATGGCGCGGGACGGAATCGAACCGCCGACACAAGGAGCTTCAATCCTTTGCTCTACCGACTGAGCTACCGAGCCATCCTACGGTCCATATCAGATTTGAACTGATGATCTTCTCCGTGACAGGGAGACGAGATAAACCACTGCTCCAATGGACCATATTGCGGGAGGTGGATTTGAACCACCGGCCTTCGGGTTATGAGCCCGACGAGCTACCAGACTGCTCCATCCCGCGATTTTAATAAAGGAGGATGTGGGATTTGAACCCACGCACGGCAACACCGTCTAACGGTTTTCAAAACCGTCCCCTTAAGCCACTTGGGTAATCCTCCAAATGTAAATATACCAAGAATGGTAATGACCCGTACGGGATTTGAACCCATGTTACCGCCGTGAAAGGGCGATGTCTTAACCACTTGACCAACGGGTCATATTTATCGTTCTTACGCCATAAGACGCTTAATTATAATACCGAACTTATTGCCAAAAGTCAACCATTTTTTTATTTAGTTAATTCGATAAATCCTTTTAAGTTGCTGAATCACAACGTTATTAATAATACAGGATTATGATTCATCATGCAAGAGTTTTGTGCAAAAAGTTAAACTTTTTTTCGTAGGATCGCCAATTAAAATTTTTACTTTTGGCAATACCAATATTGTTATAACATATTTTCAAAAAAGGCTGAATTACAACTCCTTTAAAGATTTAACAACTGATTAAAGTCTATATCTAGTAATTAAAAAGACCGTTAGAACAAAATCTACGGTCTTCTTAATTATATCAGCGGAGACTGAGAGATTCGAACTCTCGCACCAGAATAACCCGATCTACACCCTTAGCAAGGGCGCCTCTTCAGCCACTTGAGTAAGTCTCCACAATGGGCCTAAATGGACTTGAACCATCGACCTCACGCTTATCAGGCGTGCGCTCTAACCAGCTGAGCTATAGGCCCCAAAAAGCGGGTAACGAGAATCGGACTCGCGACTAAAGCTTGGAAGGCTTTCGTTTTACCACTAAACCATACCCGCACTAATATAAATGGCGCGGGACGGAATCGAACCGCCGACACAAGGAGCTTCAATCCTTTGCTCTACCGACTGAGCTACCGAGCCATCCTACGGTCCATATCAGATTTGAACTGATGATCTTCTCCGTGACAGGGAGACGAGATAAACCACTGCTCCAATGGACCATATTGCGGGAGGTGGATTTGAACCACCGGCCTTCGGGTTATGAGCCCGACGAGCTACCAGACTGCTCCATCCCGCGATTTTAAAATATAAAAGTACAAACAAACTCCATACTTTATGGACCTTGTAGGACTCGAACCTACGACAGGACGGTTATGAGCCGTCTGCTCTAACCAACTGAGCTAAAGGTCCAAGCTCTGGGAAATAGCGGCGGGGGGGATCGAACCCTCGACCTCCCGGGTATGAACCGGACGCTCTAGCCAGCTGAGCTACACCGCCAACAATGCAATCATTTTATAAAGATTACAATCGGGAAGACAGGATTCGAACCTGCGACCCCCTGGTCCCAAACCAGGTGCTCTACCAAACTGAGCCACTTCCCGTAATTATGCGCCCTGAAGGATTTGAACCTTCAACCTTCTGATTCGTAGTCAGACACTCTATCCAGTTGCGCTAAGGGCGCATCACTAAATGCCGAGGACCGGAGTCGAACCGGTACGGTTGAAACCAACCGCGGGATTTTAAGTCCCGTGCGTCTGCCAATTCCGCCACCCCGGCAAGTAATGAAAGCGGAAGACGGGATTCGAACCCGCGACCCCCACCATGGCAAGGTGATGTTCTACCACTGAACTACTTCCGCACAATATGTAATGCCGATTATACGATTTGAACGTACGACCCCCTGTTTACAAGACAGATGCTCTACCAACTGAGCTAAATCGGCAAAATGTAAATATGGTATATATTATTGGCGAATACGGGTGGTGGGACTTGAACCCACACGTCCGAAAACACTAGAACCTAAATCTAGCGCGTCTGCCAATTCCGCCACACCCGCAAAATGGGGCCATGAGTCGTGACGGGCTTGAACCGTCGACCCTCTGATTAAAAGTCAGATGCTCTACCAACTGAGCTAACGACTCGAGATGGAGGATACAGGGCTCGAACCTGTGACCTCCTGCTTGTAAGGCAGATGCTCTCCCAGCTGAGCTAATCCTCCATAAGCACGGCAGCGTCCTACCCTCGCAGGCAGTCTCCCACCAACTACTCTCGGCGTGAAGAAGCTTAACTGCTGTGTTCGGCATGG